>NZ_QTVE01000051.1:0-2875 GCF_003460465.1 Ruminococcus sp. AF37-20
CCTGTTACTAATGTCGTTATGCCATAGATCGCACTGAGAATTAACGTATTATTACGATTTCATATGTAGTCTTATTTTCTCTGCAATCATCGCACAATTTAATGTAAATATTCCCGTTACTGAATAAAAACATATTTCTGATTTAAAAAAATAAAATATTATGCAGAATATTGTCCATACAAAAAATGAAATCAAAGATTTTTTTCTTAACTTCATCTTCTTTTTTTCTGAAATAGGTTTGTTCGGATGTTCAACCGGTGCAAATCTAAATAATATTATTGCTGATAAAATCCATAAGATCGGCGATAATATACTCATAGTAGTTATACTAATAGTTTTTATTGATAAAATAAAAACAGAAAGCACACAAACAAGTGTAAGCATACATCCCCAATGCGTATCAGCATGATATCCTCCAGCATACATTCTTATCGTAACAAACGCTGTTAAATTGAAAAAGCAGGGTATAAATTCATTAGAAATTAAAGCAATAATAATAGCTACAACCAAATTGAAAATTGTGGATAACAGTAACTCTATTCCATATGCATAAACTTCGGAATCTTCCGCCGCTATAATTTTATTGTCGGAAAAAAAACACGCCATACCTTTTGCGAGTTTTGAAATCATCACTCATCACCTCGCTTTTAGTATAGCGTGTCTAAATTGTTTTTTTCAATAGTTTTGCGTCAAATGACATTTCTTGACTTAAAAACTCATCTGCTTTAATAATTTGTTAATATATCATCAGAAGGATCAAGATAAGAACATTATAACTTCTTTTAATTTTGAGTAATCTATAAAAAGTGAATCGTTATTTGTTTATAAAAATAAAGCGATACCACAATTATTGCGGTATCGCTTCCTGACCCCCAAAAACCTTAACAATATTTAACATAGTATAATTACCATAGTAAGATTCTGTAGCGTTAGTGGTTTACTGGTTGTTTTTTCAGATTATTATCAATATCTTCTTATTTTTTATAATGATACATTGTACGTATAATAACTACTGAAATTGTCTAATAAAATAGTAATTTTACCCACGCTACACGTCAAATTTTGTATTAAGTTCTATAATTGAATGAAGGTCTCTATAATGTCCCCCTTGTCAAGACACAAATGAAAAAAATTATCGTGACAGCGAAAACCTTGTATAGCCATCCAAAAAACGTAAGCAAAATTTATGCAGCATTGCATACAGACTTGGCTTGGTAAACCTGCACAGGCAACTTGTAGCCAAGCGCCTGATGGGGTCTTTCGTTGTTGTAATCCTTGATGTAACTACCAATCTGCTGCCGCAGCTCTCTGGGATTGCTGTATTCATTGATATAAATCAACTCCGTTTTCAAGCTGCGAAACCAGCGTTCAATTACCACATTATCCACCCATCTAGCTTTTCCGTCCATACTCTGGCGGATATTCTTCGCTTTCAGAAATTCAATATAGTCATTGCTTGTAAACTGGCTGCCCTGATCAGAATTGATAATTTCAGGATTGCCGTATTGTTCCATGGCATTTGTGACTGCTGCTAAAACCGGTGCAGTATCCAGCGTATCAGACAATTCATAGCCCACGATAAAACCGCTGTACCAATCAATAATCGCTGTCAGATACATATGGCTGCGCCCCATTTTGATATAGGTGATGTCAATTGACCATACCTGATTTGGTCGGTCAATTTTTAGATTTTTCAGCAGATACGGAAATTTTAAACTGTTCTTTCCGGGCTTTGAAAGATTGGATTTCGGATAAACCGGACAGATATTCATTTCCGCCATATAACGTCTGACAAGCTTTCTGCCGATTGCAATCCCGTCTTCCTGTACAAGCTTTTCTTTGATTTTCCGATGACCAATGTAGCAGAATTTTGTGTGCCAGTAGTCAATACGTGATTTGATGTATTCCTCACGCTCCAAGGCTTTTTCTGCCGGTTCAACAGGCTGATAGTACATCGAAGTGCGGTTGATTTCAAGCAGTTCACACTGTTCCTTAATGTTCAGCCTATCATTCTTCATAACCAGACTTTTCCTTCCAGTCAGGTCCGAGCACTTCTTCAGATTTTTTTTTGAGCCAGTCCACCTGAACTGTCAGGTGACCGATTTTCTGCATAAGCTTTTCTTCCCGCTTTTTTGAGTTCTCAGCTGCTCTTTTTGCTTCCTTTTCTGATTTTGAACCATTAAAGGCACGGGATGCATTCTCAAGAAATTCCTTTTTCCAATTTTTCAGCTGATTGACGTTGATTCCTTCACGACTTGCTATCTCGCTGATCGTCTGCTCTCCCTCCAGTATTTCTATTACGATTTTTGCCTTGTACTCTGGTGTGTATGTGTTCCTCTTCGCCATTATCGTGTCCTCCTGTTTCTTTCTTTTATTATACCACTGTCACGATGTTTTGGCAATTTTGTGTTCAGTTTCTAGGGTACATTATACTCTTTCTTCGCTTTACAATGTTTTTAATTATAAGTGTGATAAATATAATTATAGTAGCACATATAAAGACGAAAACGATAATACCAAACGTGTTATTATTAGGAGTATAGTAATCAATTTTTAGATTATTGCTGCTAATGTTATAAATAATACCTCCAGTCAAATAACCCTTAGCTTTTTTTATTGTTCCGACATCAGAAACACTTATTACTTCCTTATCCTCATTCAGTATGGCTACTTTGATTTTTGGGGAATATTGCATTAACAAGTCAAAATTCTTATTGGACCCTCTGAAAAAAAGTCTGTAAAAAGTCAGTCAACTGTGGTATAATAAAAATAACACAGGAGGCTGATTTTTTATGAGAAGAAGAAAAAGAGAACCAATGAGCGAAGGAAAAAAGAACATCATCGGAATGCTGCTCGAGGAGTATGACATCAAGAC
>NZ_QTVE01000052.1:0-2209 GCF_003460465.1 Ruminococcus sp. AF37-20
TTCCCAAATGTATACGGAGAACCGAGAAGCGTCGCCGCCTTTGCGATTACCGTATCGGAAGACGGAAACGCAGAGTTTTTGGTCGAGTTGCTGGCGGCATTTGTCGTGATAACTCCGCTCATTGTAGAGCCAAGCATAGAAAAAGCGCAGAGTCCTGCCATTAACCCAGCGCTGAGTTTTCTCAATATTTTTGATTTTGTTTTAAACATATATAGCATTTCTCCTTTTCATTTTTGCAAAGAAAAAGAGCCGAAATTTCTTCGGCTCTCTGTTTATTAGTATTTCGTTTTATTCGTGTAATTCTTCATAGCTATAATCGCTTATCATTCTTCCATCCGCAATATGGTTTTCATCAATATCAACAACCTCTGTAAAACCATAGTTGTAGTCAAGAAAAGCGCCTGCCTGAGTATCAAGAACATACCATATTCCGTCAACTTTCACTATATTGGCAACGTGTCCGTATATTCCTGAGTCAGTCCAGCAAGCATAGCAATCAAGCCCTATACCTTGACAGATTAGGTATGTCTTGTATGAATAATTCACGCAAGTACCCGAACCGTTTTCAGTCATCCAGTTGTATACCGCTTCTGCCTTGCTGTAGTCAGAACCATCATGCAATAAGTTTCTGCCAATACCCATATACCTTTCTTCCTCAGTAGGCTCCGGTGCAGGCGGTTCAGTCTGCGGCTTTGGTGTAGTCGTAGTCGGCGGATTTGTCACCGCAGGCTTTGCCGTTGTAACCGGAGGAGAAGGGTTGTTATTCTGAGGCTTATTGTCAGACGATTGGTTATTCTGTTGCGCACCGTTATTGCTCTGATTGTTATCGGGCTGCTGATTATTCTGTTCAGGCTGATAATTTACCTGACCGTTATTATTCTGCACGGAATTGTTTTGTCCCTGAATTGAGTTTCCCGAAGCACCTGACGAACCTGATTTCTTTGTGGTAGTTACAGTAATACCCGTCGGCTTTGAGGAAGAGGATACCGTCTGCGAACTCTTTCTCGTAGTAGTTGTGGCTTCGCTTGTATCCTTTTCTTCTTTTGCCGATGAAGTTTCCGCAGTATCTTCGCCAGCCGTGCTTTCGGAAGCAATTGCAGTAGTAGTTTCCGATTTGGATTCTGTATCGTCTATCTGTCCGCAGGCTGTAAGCAGCAGACTGCATATAGCTAAGATCGTTATTGCTTTTTTCATAGTATCACCCCGATAAATTTGTTTCTTTCACTATATCACAGAGATATATCATAATCCAGTCTTTTCAAAGAAATTCTACCAAAGCAACAAAGTATACAGTATTCTTTTGTGAGATATTTCACATTGCTATCTCAGGTTCAGGTTCGTCCGCAGGCTCGTCGGACATTTCCTCGTCGGGAGTATTTTCAACCTCAATCTCTGTTGCCTGTATCTGCTGAAGTTTGACATCGTAAGCATTCAGAACAGCCTGATTAAGTGCATTTCTCGCTGCTTTTGTTATAGCGTGAAAAATGTCCGAATACTGCTTGTTGCCGTCACGGTCGGTATATGAAGTTGACGGCATATTTACAAATCTGCCTTTCTCGGTTTCCATTACTTTCAGTCCGTGAACAGCAAACATTCCGTCCATTGTAACACTGGCATACGCTTTTACCGATGAATCCTGTTTGTCAACAAATCTGTTGATTGTTGCTGTAATTTTCATTTGCATCACCTGATCCTTTCGTTTATGACATCGTAATTTCAGGTTCTTCCGTTTCCTCAAAGACCTCGCAAAGAGCCTCAATATCCGCCATCTCCATTTTCCCCAATGCAATAATAGGGTTCTTAAACGTCTTGGAATACTTTTCGATCTGCTCATCGGTAAGTGAACAGCTGTCCCATTCGCCGTATTCGTTCATATAATTGCCTGAAACAAAGAAAGTTCCATGTACAAGAACATTTCCCACAACACGATTAGGCTGTGAACCGTTAAGCAGAAATTCATCGTTGCACCAGACAAGAGCGTCCTGCTTCGGCTCAAAATATATGGGCTCGATACACCCTCCGACTATTGCCTGCATATCGTGAATATCATCGCCGATTTCCTTTTCATACGGCGCTTTTTCAGGCTCAATAACAAGTATTTTCATTTACAAAACCTCCTCATCTTCATTGCAATAATCCCACAGTGGACACTCGTTACAGTCATCATACATTGAACACGTCCTCTCTATTTCTTCCTCCGAGATGCCGC
>NZ_QTVE01000052.1:2219-2854 GCF_003460465.1 Ruminococcus sp. AF37-20
CGTCCTCTCTATTTCTTCCTCCGAGATGCCGCAGTCGGGACGTTCTGTTTCAGGAGCATTGCGCCATATCGTAAGCGTCACTCCGTTATCATCGCACTCCATTTCTACAACAACAGGATTTCCGTTTTCATCATAAAGTCCCGAAAATTCGGTAGTTCCGTTGGTCGTGAGTACCTGTGCAAAAATTATCTTTTTCATAAAATTATACCTCCAAAATTGTCCGTTTCATCGTCAAACAGCGAGAGCTGGCGTACCGCCTGTAATCTCTCGCTTGTATCGTAATTGGATATGAGCAGCTCTGCATACTGACAGCCGCCGTCATACCGCTGTGCCAAATTGTTCAGCCTGCTTATCTCTTCAATGTGAATGTTTGGTTTATGCCATATCTCACGGATCTCAGGGCAATCGTTATACGAAACCAAAAATCTGCCTTTGATGTCAAGCAGAGCGTCACGCAGTCTGATATGATCTTTTGCAGTAAAACCTACGTCCTTGTAGTAATTCTCTGTAGCAAAATACGGCGGATCACAGTAGAAAAAGCTTACAGGTCTGTCATACTGCCTGATAAGCTTTTCAAAATCCTTGTTTTCAACTACTACCTTCTGCAATCTCCTTGCTGCCAAGTCTATCATCGG
>NZ_QTVE01000053.1:0-625 GCF_003460465.1 Ruminococcus sp. AF37-20
TGATATAATCCCCTTAGAGTAGACACATGAAATAATAAAATGGTGTAACTCTAAAGGGGGTTATTTTATGTCAAAGAAGAAATCACTTACAAGTGAAGAACGTGTTGCAGCAGTACAGGAATACCTCGATGGTAAAGGTGGATACAAGGCAATTGCCAGAAAATACAACATAGGGGCTACAACGATGAAAAGAATGGTATGCCGAGCTAAAACCGAAGGAATCGAATCCGTTGCAAAGGCATCACCGTATCGACACTATACCAATGAAATAAAAGAAGCAGCAGTAGAAGATTACCTCAATGGAAAAGGAAGCTTAACAGAAATATGTATAAAGTATAAAATCTCAACGGATATTGTCCTCAGAAGATGGATTTCATGGTATAATAATGGCAAGAGATTTAAAGAGCATAAACGCTCAGAAAGAGGACTTGCCATGAACAAAGGTAGAAAAACCACACAGGAAGAACGTGCGGAAATTGTTGCCTTCTGCATTGAAAATAATAAGAACTACGCCCTGACAGTTGAAAAATATAAT
Source organism: Ruminococcus sp. AF37-20 (assembly GCF_003460465.1). Taxonomy (NCBI): domain Bacteria; kingdom Bacillati; phylum Bacillota; class Clostridia; order Eubacteriales; family Oscillospiraceae; genus Ruminococcus; species Ruminococcus sp. AF37-20. The sequence goes on from NZ_QTVE01000053.1 coordinate 536, forward strand.
ATTTCTTATCAACAGATATATTCATGGGTAAGGAAATATGAAATAAATGGTGTAGAAGGACTGATTGACCATCGAGGAAAATCAAAAAAA
>NZ_QTVE01000053.1:674-1820 GCF_003460465.1 Ruminococcus sp. AF37-20
AAAAAACAAGAAGACCTTACAGAAGCTGATCGTCTTCGTATGGAGAACAAGATATTACAAGCAAAGCTTAAAGATCAGGAAATGGAAATTAAACTGTTAAAAAAACTCAGGGAGCTGAGAGGGGGCGGTCACTGAACGGAGTACGAAACGTGGACAAGTATATTGCAATCAAATACATGAATGAAGCAGAGCATTATCCGATTCAGAAGCTCTGCGCTGCTGTACACGTTGCACGCTCGGCTTACTACAAGTGGTTGCATCGGACACCGAGCCATAGCCAGCAGATCAATGAGCAGCTTGTAGAATGGATCAAACAGCACTATGAGGAGCGCAACGGCATCTTAGGTTATCGTCAGATGACGGTCGTGATCAACCGTGAGCATGATGTACATTTCAACAAGAAGCGCATCTACAGACTGATGCAGATTCTTCATCTGAAATCTGTTACCCGTGTCAAGAAGAATACATATATTCCATCAACGCCGCAAATCACAGCGGAGAATATTCTGAACAGAGATTTCCACGCAGATAAGCCGAACGAAAAATGGCTTACAGATGTAACTGAATTTAAATATTACGTAGGAACAGAGATCAGAAAACTGTATCTCAGCGCAATTCTTGATTTGTATGACAGACGAATTGTAACATACAAAATTATGGAAAGCAATAACAACGAACTTGTGTTTTCTACATTTGACGAAGCTGTTCGATTGAATCCTGATGCTCACCCAATCTTCCACAGTGACCGTGGCTTTCAGTATACCAACAAATTATTTCATCAAAAACTGACTGATGCAGGAATGATACAAAGTATGTCCCGTGTTGGGAGATGCATCGACAACGGACCAATGGAGGGTTGGTGGGGAATCTTAAAATCGGAGATGTATTATCTTCGCAAGTTTACGGATAAGACCGAACTGATTTCAGCGATAGAGGAATACATAACCTATTACAACACAAGGCGTTACCAGATCAAACTGAGCAGCATGACACCTATGGAATACCATGAAGCGTATGCTGCTTAGCTGGTCGGTGCTTGCCATTTGCTAACAACAAAGCAGCCTGCACAAATTGCACAGACTGCTTTTAGTCACAACATAGAATATTTTTGTTTTTTGCGCTGTCTACTTGACAGGGGGCGGGTCA
>NZ_QTVE01000054.1:0-1504 GCF_003460465.1 Ruminococcus sp. AF37-20
TGGGTATGAAAAATAAACTGTGTAAATGAATTTCCCACAAAAATTTTGACATACTAAAATTGCAGCCAAACAAGGCAACGCTGAGGAGCGACCCGACGCAGGCTGTAAAGATATACGGTGAGGAGCAGCGCATTGTCGCTGCTTTTCTTTTCACCAGTATCTTTCAAGCGGATAAACCTCGGGAGTTTGAGGGCAGAGCCCTCAACAGCCGTCAGGCTGCAAACCTGTCCTCGAAGAAAATTGCGAACTGTGAGTACGCAAGTCCCCAATCCCGAACGGGCATGGTCCACTTCTTGGATATCTCTTTTACACTCATAAAAATGACTTTTCTGATAGAATCATCTGTCGGAAATACTGCCTTGGATTTAGTAAATTTCCTAACCATTCTGTGGTAACTCTCAACTGCATTTGTCGTATATATTATCTTCCTGATCTCCTGCGGATATTCAAAGAAAGTGGTTAATTCCGACCAATTCTTATCCCATGATTTCAAAATGTTAGGGTACTTCTTGTTCCACTTCTCACGGAACTCTTCTTTAGCGTATTCAGCGTCGTCAAGATTGACTGCGCCATAGATTTTCTTAAGGTCTGCACACACTGCTTTTCTGTCCTTGTATGGCACAAATTTGCAGCTGTTTCTTATTTGATGAACAATGCAAAGCTGATTTTTTGTCTTTGGAAATATGGCATTTATTGCATCACAAAGTCCTGTCAGATTATCGTGACAAGCGATAAAAATGTCCGTAACACCGCGGTTTCTGAGGTCTGAGCATATGCTTGCATAGAAGCTGGCAGACTCATTTTCGGATATCCAAGTGCCAAGGATTTCTTTTTGTCCTTCCATATTGATTCCGAGAACGGAGTACACACATTTGCTGATGATTTTATTGTCTTTTCTGGAGTTGAAAACTATCCCGTCGAAGAAAACTACGGGGTAAATTTTGTCGAGAGGACGGTTTTGCCATTCATTTACCTCAGGAAGAATTTTGTCGGTTATTCGTGAAACAAGTCCCTGAGATATTTCAGCACCATAAATCTCTTTGAGGGTATCTTCGATGTCACGCTGGGACATTCCCTTTGCGTACATTGCCATGATCTTCTGCTCAATTTCGTCCGTGTGAGTCTGTCTTTTTTCGATAACTTTAGGTTCAAATTCACCGTTGCGGTCACGGGGTACGGATATTTCGCATTCGCCGTAATCGCTGGTTATGGTTTTTTTACCATAGCCGTTTCTGCTGTTACCGGAATTGTTGCCGAGAACAGAATTTTTCGCATAACCGAGATGCTCGTCCATCTCAGCTTCAAGCATCTGCTCTATCGTTCCTGCAAACAACTTTTTCAGCTTTGCCTGAATATCTCCTGTTGTTTCACAATCTGCTATAAGAAGCTGAACAAGTTCCATTTCTTTTTCGCTTAAACCATGATTCCTGTTTGCCATAATACTTTACCTCCACTTTTGTTTGTGGTTATTATTGGCATTTACACGGTTTGATATTCAGACTCA
>NZ_QTVE01000055.1:0-1465 GCF_003460465.1 Ruminococcus sp. AF37-20
AATGTTCGGAGTAAAACTCCATAACCTTGCCGTAGTAAACTCGAAGGAATTTGTTAAGCCCCGCAATCATTGCTTCTTTGCCGCATTTCCCTTCGCTGCGTTTCTTCTGAATAAAGTCATAGACAGCATTGTCGGCAGGTTTGTGTTTGATTAAGGACTGCATGATCTCGTAGCCTGTTTTTCGCAGATAACTGTTTCCACGCTTGGATATATGACGCTCAGAAGCGTGGAATGCACCCGACTGATAAGGCGGAGCGTCAATGCCTGCATAGGCAATGAGAGAGTGCTTGTTTTTGAATCTGCGTACATCGCCAATTTCAGCAATGATACGTGGAGCAAGTGTATCTCCGATACAATCCATTTCCTTGACAACAGAATATTCAGGCAAGGTGTTGCAAAGATCCTGCATTTGTGCTAAAATGGTATTGCGTGATTCCTCTATTGAGTGGATCAGCTTGACGGCTTCACTAACGGCAATTTTGACGGATTGGGAGTTAGGAAGCGTAGGGATACCGTTTTGAGCAAGGGCAAGGATTTCCGCTGCCTTACGCTCGTTTAAGCGGTATCCCTTTTTCTTTGCCCATTTGCAGTAATCAGATGTAAATTTCATTTCTCCCATATCGAGAATATTCTGAAAATGAATATATCGACTGACAAACTCGGTCAGCTTGTGATTTTCACCTTGATTTGAAAGAACATCATTGATTTTGGGCATAACTTGGTCAAGAAGATTGGAGAAGTTCACCTTTGATTTAACAAGCATACCTGTAACCTGATAATACTGACGTGCAAGAAATTTAAGTTCATCGTATATAACATTAGAGGGATAAGCCTTAACAAGCTCGTTCCAGTATGTAATACCGAAAGATGCGATTTTAATCGAATCAATTTTATCGGTTTTTGCTCGTCTTATGCTTTGCGAGCAGAACTTCTTCATACGCAAGGCTTTTACACAGCATACAAAAATGTTGTGAGAAGATAAATAGGTCGCAACAGGAAGATGATAGTGACCTGTATCTTCCATAACAACACGGGTTTCTTCATCGAATGATTTGATGAGAGAAATAAGAGAATCCAGTTCATCGGCAGTGTGACCAATGTCAAAGGGTGATTCAAGTATTTCGCCGCAAGGTTTCATAATGCAAACAGTACTTTTTCCTTTTGATACATCAATTCCTACACTAATCATGATAAATCCTTCTTTCTGATATTTTGTAATGTTTCCGCTCAGGAGCTTATTAAAATTCATTTTGGTTAGTGATGCGAACGCTGCTGTAAACACAGCAGGTACAACCTGCTTAATCGAATTTTATAACAAGAAGGCGGCTGACACTTTCTATTACGAACGCTTAGTTCTAAGGGGGTGACCGTCAGTCCATTACCTTCTTATTATATCAAAATAAGCATAGCCTGTCACCACTGTAGTCAGCAGTTTGGACTATGCTAATATCATACCAAAGGAGAT
>NZ_QTVE01000056.1:0-294 GCF_003460465.1 Ruminococcus sp. AF37-20
CAGAGAAAAGTTAAGCTATCGTGAAACTGCACGTCAATTTGACATATCGAATAGCAGAGTAACAGCATGGGAACGAATCTATCTTGAGGAAGGAGCGGAGGGACTTTACGCAGAACGCAGAGGAAGGAAATCCACAGGGCGACCTCCGAAAATTAAGAAAGAAGAAGATCTGATTGCAGAAGTACAGCGTCTTCGTGCGGAGAATGCATACTTAAAAAAATTGAATGCCTTGGTTGCCGAGCGGGTACGGCAAGAGAAAAAGCACAAGTGATATGGGAACTGAGGCATGAACAT
>NZ_QTVE01000056.1:304-1017 GCF_003460465.1 Ruminococcus sp. AF37-20
ACGGCAAGAGAAAAAGCACAAGTGATATGGGAACTGAGGCATGAACATAAGATAGGGCTGCTCATTGAGATTGCTGATATTCCCCGCAGTACCTACTACTATTATAGTAAGCAATTTGATCATCCAAAGCCGGATCGATATGCTGAAATCAAAACTGAAATACGCCGCATTTACGATGAAAGCAAAGGCCGTTACGGATATCGGAGAATCACCAAAGAATTGAAGAAGAAATTTGTTGTCAATCACAAGACAGTACAGAAACTGATGCGTAAAATGGGCATATTTTGCCGTGTTCGTATGCACAAGTACAACTCATACAAGGGTGATGTCGGCAGAATCGCACCGAATCTTCTGGAACGGAATTTCAAAGCAGATCAGCCAAATCAAAAGTGGGTAACTGACGTTACTGAATTTGCTTTGTTTGGAATTAAGCTGTATCTGTCACCGATCATTGATCTATATAATGGCGAAGTGATTTCATACAATCTAAGCCGTCATCCGAATTTGAATCAGGTAACGGATATGCTTGAGAAAGCATTTGCAAAAATACCTGACAACACAAATCTGATCCTTCATTCAGACCAAGGCTGGCAGTATCAACACAAGCTTTATCAGAAAATGCTCAAAGATAAAGGGATAAGACAAAGTATGTCCCGAAAAGGCAATTGCCTTGACAATGCCTGTGCCGAGAATTTCTTCGGCTTGCTGAAAAC
>NZ_QTVE01000057.1:0-546 GCF_003460465.1 Ruminococcus sp. AF37-20
ATAGACACAGGTGCAGGTTCACGTACACCGGGAGAGTCACTTACTATCGCACAGCAGCTCCAGGCAGCGAACAAACGGATAAAAGAACTTGAAAAGAAAAACCGAGAGCTTGAAGAACTGAATGAATTTCTGGAGGAAGCATCTGCTTTTTTCGCCGCGAACCGTCGGAAGTCAGGAAAGAAGAACGGTTAAAGTTCATTTCCAAAAAGACTGATGACGGTAGGATCACAGGAAGGATCAGTTTTTACTGCAAGGCTTTAGAGGTTACAAGACAAGCATTTTACGATCATCTCAGCCATAAAAACGCCCCCTGGAAGTATCAGGCACTTGCAGATGAAATGATGAAGATCCACGAAGAAGACCAATATAATGACTGCTACGGCAGAGAACGTATGTATCTTGCATTGCAGCAGAGAAAGGATGCCGGGAAAACTGACATTGACATTCCATGTGAAGCTACTGTACGCAAGGTCATGGTGCAGATAGGATTGATACACAAGCCTCGCAGAAAGCCAAACGGGATAACCAAAGCGGATCGGCTTGCTC
>NZ_QTVE01000057.1:556-903 GCF_003460465.1 Ruminococcus sp. AF37-20
CCTCGCAGAAAGCCAAACGGGATAACCAAAGCTGATCGGCTTGCTCAAAAATCGGATGATCTTCTCAGACGTGATTTTTACGCAGACAGGCCTTTGAAAAAAGCTGTGACCGACATGAGCGAGGTGAAAGCAAAGGATGGAAAGCTCTATGTTTCAGCGATATTTGACTGCTTTGATCTGATGCCGCTGGGGATAGCTATTGAAGATAATATGAGAGCTTCGCTCTGCTGCCATACTCTTGAAAACGCAAACAAATCATATCCTGATATAAAGGGCTGTATCATCCACTCGGACAGAGGCGGTCAGTATACAAGCGAAGAGTACCAAGCTGCTGTAAAGAAATATGG
>NZ_QTVE01000058.1:0-353 GCF_003460465.1 Ruminococcus sp. AF37-20
GACTCAACATTGCTGCGCACCATTTGCATAACATCGACAACAACTATTTTCAAGTCATCGTGCTCTTTCTTGAACGCTTCTATCTGCTCTTCAAGACCTGCGCCTATCTTATCAGCAGCAAGTGCGAAGTGAAGATTCTCAATCGGTTCGGCGTTCATCTGAAACAATCTGCGCTGTAGTCGCAGATAGTTATCCTCGAGACAAAGATACAAAGCAGTTCCTTAAATAGTACCACGTCCAAGTACAGGAACTCCTGTTGCAATGCTGAGGCAAATATCCATTGCCATCCAAAACTTACGAACCTTTTGTGCACCTGCAAGTACATACAATCCCTGCGTGAGCAGTCCGTCAAT
>NZ_QTVE01000058.1:363-595 GCF_003460465.1 Ruminococcus sp. AF37-20
ACCTGCAAGTACATACAATCCCTGCGTGAGCAGTCCGTCAATGATGAACTCCTTCGGCTTGAATACTGTTGACAGTATTTCTTCTGCGGTTTTCGTTTGTAACATATTACTCATGTGATTCCTCCTTTCCCATGAGATTCCCGAACACAGCCGACAGCTTTTTTCGTTACGGGCAAGTTGCTCGTGCGAACTATTTGTGTGGGCTGTGTCCGACGGATTTCTGCTATCCCAA
>NZ_QTVE01000059.1:0-510 GCF_003460465.1 Ruminococcus sp. AF37-20
ATACTTGGATGGTAACGTCCCGGTAAGATAGGGTGCTGCCGACACCTATGCACCATTAGCTCAGATGGTAGAGCAACTGACTCTTAATCAGTGGGTCCTGGGTTCGAGTCCCCGATGGTGCACCAAATTTCCCGTAACGGGCAGATATATTTTTGCTCGCTGCGGTTTTTCTTTAGATGCTGCAGCTCAGCATTATATGGCCCGTTGGTCAAGCGGTTAAGACTCCGGCCTCTCACGCCGGCATCGGGAGTTCGATTCTCCCACGGGTCACCAATATTTCCTCTCGCTTGCGTGAGGTCGTTATGCAAGCTTCTCAAAAAGCTTGCTATTTTTTTGCTCTATGTGGACCATTAGCTCAGTTGGTTAGAGCAACCGGCTCATAACCGGTGGGTCCGGGGTTCGAGTCCCTGATGGTCCACCACATTTTTTTATCTAGGGGTATAGCTCAGTTGGTAGAGCAGCGGTCTCCAAAACCGCGTGCCGAGGGTTCGAATCCTTCTGCCCCTGCCA
>NZ_QTVE01000006.1:0-280 GCF_003460465.1 Ruminococcus sp. AF37-20
CTATTATATCATATTAGCTAAGCTTTGTCAAGACTTTTCTTTGTGAACTTTTTATGAAGTTCTTTTTGAGCTACTCCTCAGGTCTCTTATGTTCTCCCGAACCTTTTACCTTCGTTTCGCTTCTTCCTTTATCGCGCTCTCTTGAGGCGACTTGTTTATTTTATCACTTTTATGCCTTTTTGTCAACCCCTTTTTTCGCTTTCTGCTTTTTTTACACTTTATTTCCCTTTTCTTATCTCTTTTTGTCCATTTTGCTTTGCTCCTTTGTTCCCTTGATACA
>NZ_QTVE01000006.1:290-149888 GCF_003460465.1 Ruminococcus sp. AF37-20
ACTTTATTTCCCTTTTCTTATCTCTTTTTGTCCATTTTGCTTTGCTCCTTTGTTCCCTTGATACAAAAAGTGACAGCTGAGCGTCGCTCAGCTGTCACTTTGCTTGGAGTTTCCTCTATTTTGTGTTAATGATTTACTCGGTATGGCTCCGCCATTCCTCACTCCTCATTCCTCATTAATCTTACCGTTTCCGCCATTAATTCCGCCGCTTTCTGCTTTTTCTCCAACGTCACCGCAAAATACGGCTTATCTCCGTCAAAAAACCTGATCCTATTCTTATATGCTCCATACAACGCTTGTATCTGCTCCACCTCTGCGGTTTTCACAAAGAACAGCACCTTATCCCCTCTTTGTGTTATTTCTTTTATGCCAAGCTTTGAAGCAGTATTTCTCGTAAGTGCAACGTTTACAAGTCCCAGCACCGATTTCGGTGGGTCGCCGTATCTATCTATAAGCTCGTCGATAACGTCCCTGGAATCCTCCTCATTGCCTATGGAAGCTATCTTCCTATAACAATCTATCCTCTGTGACAAATTTTCTATATAATGGTCAGGTATAAATGCGTCTATGGATATATCCACCAAACAATCCTCAGGTGACGGTGGCAGAGCCTCTCCCTTTTGTTCAGCTATAGCCTCATTTAGAAGTCGCAGATACATATCATATCCCACCGCTTCCATATGTCCATGCTGTTTACCGCTGAGTATAGAGCCTGCACCTCTTATTTCAAGGTCACGCAACGCTATCCTGAAGCCTGAGCCGAACTGTGTGAACTCTCTTATTGCATCAAGCCTTTTTGCCGCTACCTCCGTGAGTACCTTGCCACGTCTGAAAGTGAAGTACGCAAAAGCACGGCGGTTTGATCTTCCCACACGTCCACGGAGCTGATAGAGCTGTGAAAGTCCTAATCTGTCAGCGTCCTCTATTATAAGTGTATTTACATTCGGCACGTCAACACCCGTTTCGATTATAGTGGTGCAGACAAGGATATCTATTTCTCTGTCGCAAAGCTGCCGCCATATTTCCGACAGTTCCTCCTCGGGCATTTGTCCGTGTGCGAACGCTATCCTCGCGTCAGGGAGCATTTCCTGAAGCTTATTTGCGGTCATCATGATAGTTTCCACCCTGTTGTGGATATAATACACCTGACCGCCACGTCGCAGCTCCTTGCTTATGGCCTGCGCTATAACGCCCATATTATGCTCTATAACATAGGTCTGAACAGGGTGTCTGTCCATAGGCGGTTCCTCTATGACCGACATATCTCTGATACCGCTCATTGCCATGTTAAGCGTTCTTGGTATCGGGGTAGCCGAAAGTGTAAGCACATCAACGCCCTTGAAAGTTTCCTTGAACTTTTCCTTATGGGCAACACCAAAACGCTGTTCCTCGTCTATGATAACAAGACCCAAATCCTTGAACTTAACGTCTTTCTGCACAAGCCTGTGCGTGCCTATGATAAGGTCGATAGTGCCACGGTTAAGCTCTCTTATTATCTGCTGTTGCTCCTTTGGTTTTCTAAATCTCGACAAAAGCTCCACCTTCACCGGAAAATGCTCAAATCTTTTTATCGCCGTCTGATAATGCTGCCATGCAAGAACAGTTGTTGGCACAAGTATAGCCACCTGCTTGTTATCGAGCATACACTTGAACGCCGCACGGAGTGCCACCTCCGTTTTGCCGAACCCAACATCTCCGCAGAGAAGTCTGTCCATTGGGGACGGCTTTTCCATATCTGACTTTATCTCCTGTATAGATCTTAACTGGTCGTCGGTTTCCTGATAATCAAAACGCTCCTCAAAATCCGCCTGCCAATCGTTGTCAGGGGAAAAAGCAAAACCCTTTGCCATTTGTCTTTGAGCATAAAGCTTTGTAAGCTCCTCCGCCATATCCTTTACGGCAGACTTTACCTTGTTTCGTGTCTTAGTCCACTCCATAGAGTTGAGCTTATTGAGCTTCACTGCCCCGTCATCTCTCGGACCTATATATCTTGACACAAGGTCAAGCTGAGTAACAGGCACATAAAGCACGTCCGTGCCTGCATATTTTATGGTGATATAATCCTTTGTTACGCCGTTCGTTTCTATATTTTTTATTCCTGAAAATCTGCCTATGCCGTACATAGCGTGAACAACAAGATCGCCTGTCTGTATATCCGAAAGGCTTTTTATCTCTTCTCCTGCCTTGTGACGGGATTTTCTCTTCTTTGCACTCATGGCTTTCATCTGAGTGATAGCCGCACAGCCTATATCAGGATAATCAAAGCCACCTGACAGACAGCCCGTGCGCAGGTATACTTTGCCCTTTATTATCTCGCTGTCCTCAGTGAGTATCTCCGCAGAGATGCCAGCATCATTAAGGTCTTTATTTATTATAGGAAGCGTCTTTTCCGAGCCTGCCAGCACAACAGTGCAATACCCCTGAGAGCAGAGATTTTTCAGTTCTTCTTCAAGATTGATGATATTACCGCCCCAAGCCGCCGTTTGTCGGCAGTCGGTATTGATAAGCTTTTTGAACTTCACGCCGTTGTTAGAGCGCATAAAGCTGTCAAGAAACACCGACTTCATTTGTGTTATTTTTAGTTCCGCTTGTGGTATATCAAGATAAAAGCCCTCCAGCTTTCTGAAAAGTATGCCGTCCTCATAAAGAAGCTTCATATCCTCTGAAAGCTGAGCAAGAGCCGCCTTGCCCTTTTCGATACAGTTCGTATACTCCGACACAAGGCAAACACCGCTTTGAAAATAGTCAAAAATAGTTGTGAGCTTGTCATAGCACACAGTATAATATTTATCAAGATTTGTGAGGGTGATACCGCTCTGAGCCGTTTCTATATCCCTTGAAATATTCGTTCTTATCTTGTCGGTGTGGTTTCCACGGACAGACTTTGACAAGGCTTCAAGCTTTGTCACAAGGTCATCAGTGTCAGGGAAAATAATCTCCAAGGCAGGGAAAACCGCTATATCGTCTATTGGGTCAGTACGTCTTTGGCTTTCGGGGTCAAAATATGATATAGAGTCAACCTCGTCGCCCCAAAGCTCTATTCTCACAGGGCGTGACTCCTGCACAGGAAAAATGTCTGCGATAGAGCCTCTCACAGAAAACTGCGCCTGACCCTCCACCTGATCTGTTCTTGTATAACCGCCTGCAAGAAGCTTGCTTGTAAGCTCCTCAAGGCTCAGTTCGCCCCCTGTTTTTATCTCAAAGGAAAACTCTTTCAGCTTATCCTGCGGAATAGTTCCCTGCAAGCAAGCTTCCATACTTGCGGCGATTATCTTGCATTTGCCCTGAGTGATGAGAGAAAGAGCCTCCAGTCTTTTGTGCTCATATTCTCTTGAAACGCCCTCCATGTATGCAAAGTTCAGGTCCTTTGCAGGAAAAACGCAGGCAAGCTGTTCTCCTGCCATTTCGTTTATATCCCCTGTCATTCTAATGGCTGACGCCTCGTCGTCGCATATAACAAGGCAAGGGGAAAGCCTGCTTAGAGCCATTGCGGTCTGAGCCTTGTGTATATTTGAAACGCCCGTGACCGCACAAGGGGTAAACCCTTTGAGCAGGCAGTTTTTCACATCTTTATAAAAGCCAAGACGGCTCGCCATTTCATAAAAAATATTCATCTTGCTGTTCTCCGAAAAAATATGCTTAATTGAACTTGTTCATAGCCTCGTTTATCTTGCCCTGCACCATAAGCTCCACAGCCTCGCAGGTGTTTTTATCCACATCAGAAAGCTTTTTCATTTCCTCGTCAGTGAATCTTGAAAGCACCCAGTCAGCCAAGTTGTAATCAGGGTGAGGCTTTTTGCCCACGCCTATTTTTACCCTTGGAAAGTCCTGACCGCCGCACAGTGCGATAATGCTTTTTATGCCGTTATGACCCCCTGCCGAGCCGTTTCTGCGTATCCTCATTTTGCCCACATCAAGTGAAATATCGTCATAGACCACGACAACATTTTCAAGCGGTATATCATAAAAGTCCATAGCGTCGCTGACAGCCTCACCGCTATTGTTCATGAAAGTTTCAGGCTTCATGACAAGACAGCTTTTTCCGCCTATAACGGCACGTCCCACAAGAGCCTTGAACTTATGGGTATTCACCGAAAAGCCGTATTTCTTTTCCATAGCCGCCACCGCAAGAAATCCTGCATTATGGCGAGTATTCTCATAAGCCACGCCGGGGTTTCCAAGACCCACGATAATATACTCAGGCTTGCCCATAGCCGTTTCCCTCTCGGCAGACAATTTCTTTAATTTCTCGAATATATCCATTGTAAATTCTCCTATCTTTTATAATATGTCAGCCCCGACAGCTTATTCTATCCACGCACAATAACCCCGTCTTTACGCAAGACGGGGTATAAACAAAAGCCGACATTTTACTGTCGGCTTTATTATAGCATATGAGATTTTGTTTGTCAAACGAAAAATGAATAAAATCAGCAGAAAGCAAAAGCATGTGGCTGTTCGTTCACACTCAAAGCTAATATCCGCTCTTACTTCTCCTCAGACTTGCCGTGGATAGCCTCGAACTTTTCTGTTCTCGCCTTGAGCTTCTTCTCAGCGTAGCCCTCTTTGATAGTCTCTCTGCCACGCTCGATAGCAAGTGCGTTGTCAGGGATATCAGTTGTGATAGTAGAGCCTGCCGCTGTGTATGCGCCCTTGCCAACTCTTACAGGTGCAACAAGGTTTGTGTTACAGCCGATGAAAGCATTGTCCTCGATAACAGTTCTGAACTTCTTGTCGCCGTTGTAGTTTACTGTTACAACGCCGCAGCCGAAGTTTACATTTGAGCCGACATCAGAATCGCCGATGTATGTAAGATGTGCCACCGCTGTGTATTCGCCGATAGTTGAGTTCTTTATCTCCACAAAGTCGCCTATCTTCGCACCCTTCTTGATGTGTGAATTAGGTCTGAGCTGTACATAAGGCCCTATCTTAACGTCGTCCTCGATAACAGACTCGTAAGCCTGAACATTGTTGAGGTTTACGCCGTTTCCTACAGTTGTGTTCTCTATTATGCAGTTGTTGCCGATATTGCAGTTCTCACCGATAGTGGTGTTTCCTCTAAGTATAACTCCGCTGTGTATCTTTGTTCCATGACCGATAGTAACATTGTTTCCTATAGAAACACCGTCTGTGCAGCAGAACTCGATACCCTCGTCAAGCCACTTTCCTATTATCTCATATCTTGCAATATCATTGAGTGCAAGCAGACCACGTCTGTCATTTGCACCAAGCGCAACATGAGGATTTGCAGAAATATATGCGTCAGCCTTTTTGCCCTTTGCAATAAGCAGTTCGATGCAGTCTGTAAGATAATACTCGCCCTGAGCGTTCTCAGGCTTGATGTCGAAAAGAACTTCCAACAGATCAGCCGTCTTGAACCAGTAACAGCCTGAGTTTATCTCAGTGATAGCAAGCTGCATAGGTGTGCAGTCCTTGTGCTCAACTATTCCAGAAATGCCATTCTCAGTGCGGATTATTCTGCCGTAGCCTGTAGGATTCTCAACTCTTGATGTAACAACAGTTACGCCGCAGTCCTTTTCCGTATGAAGCTCCAGCGCACCCTTGATAGTTTCTGCGTCAATAAAAGGAGCGTCGCCGCAAAGTATAAGTGTGTTTCCCTCAGCGTGAGCTTTAAGGAAATCAGCCGCCTGCATAACAGCATGACCTGTGCCAAGACGTTCTTCCTGCATAACAGTGCAGATATCAGCCTTTGACTTTCTCTGTGCAAGATAATCCTCTATCTGCTGACCCTCGTAGCCTTTTACAACGCAGATATCGTCAAGCTCTGCATTTTCGCAGGCTGTCAGCACCCACTCCAGCATAGGCTCACCGATAACATTGCACAAAGCTTTTGGCATATTGGTCTTCATTCTCTTGCCCTGTCCGCCGGCAAGAATAATAACATTGTTCTCCATAATACAAATTCCTTTCAGATACGTCCCACAAAATAAGACTTGGCACTTTCGCACCATTTCCTTATTATTATAATACGGTTGGGATAAAAAGTCAACAGTTGGTTCATATTTTATCGCAATTTATTCTTTTGCTTGACAACATATTGCGACACTGCTATAATAAAATGTGTAGTTATCATGTTAATATATTGCAGTTTTTTTCTGCTTCAGATATGGGGGAAAAATATATGCAGAAACAATTCTATCCTGTTATAGGAACTGAAAAAGCTCTGCCATTTTATATCATCGGCATAGGCGTGAGCTGCTGGCAGTTTCCTGTCAGCAGACCGGAGGGCTATGATTATCCTCAGCTTTTCGTCTGCCTTGAGGGCGAGGGTGAGGTAACGGTAGACGGCAAGACCGTAAAAATAATGCCTGACAGCATTTTCTATATACCACCGCACTGTCCCCACGAATATAGAGCCACGACTCATTCATGGTATCTTGACTGGGCGTGCTTTGACGGCAAACAGGCTCTCGAACTGCTGAAAGAATGGGATCTTAACAAATTTCATGTTTTCTTAAACTGCGGCGCAGAGCGTATGCACAAGCTTTTTGACAGCGCATACTACACCATAAAAAGCGACAAGGCATACGGCAACTATTATGCCTCCGCACAGCTTTACGATATGCTTCTTGAATACCGCAAGCTTTCAGACGATAAGTTCCCATACAAGAGCCGTGTAAATTCCGAAGCCATCGCAAAGGTCATGAAATACACCGAGGAGAATTATTCAAAGCCTATAAAGCTCGCCAACATGGCGGCTGTGGCAGGGGTATCAGAACAGCACCTTTGCAGACTTTTCAAGAAAAATTTCAGCATAAGACCAATGGAATATTTAAACACAGTGCGCATAAGCCACGCAAAGGAGCTTCTTACCTACTCCTCAAAGACAGTTGCGGAGATAGCTTCGGAAACAGGCTTCAGCGACAGCTCGTATTTTTATGTTGTATTCAAAAAGCACGAGAATATTTCGCCTGCTGAATACAGGAAGATAAAGGCGTAAGGGGGAACGAACATGGAAAATGATTATATCTATTCTTTTTCACAGATAGAGGACAAGGTCAAAGCGTTGCAGGCTGAGGATATCGAGGCTGCCACAGCTGTGGCATTGTCATGGCTTGGACTGAGCCGTGACGAGCTGAAAATACTCAGGATATTAGATTATAACAGCGCAATGAGAATGCTCCACACCGCAGGCAGAGTTATATACGTCCGTGAGGATACCATTGCGGATATGCTCAAAGGCATCTGCGAAAAAGCCCCTGAATACAGCATGGGATTTTTCATCACAGACGTGAACTCTGCATATGAAGCCGCAGAAAAGCAGGAGCTTTCCCCTATCAGCGTGCTTAAAATGAGATACTTCTACGAAAAGCACAGTGCAAAGCTTTCAGGAGAGCCTGAGGACAGAGTATTTCTCAAAGAGATACTGCGCTCAGTTGACGAAAGCGAAGCTGATATGGAAAAGCAATTCGCCGAATACGAAAAGAACGCACCTGAAAAAATATAGACCATTGCTACCGCACAAATACATCGTCTGTATGTAGTTCATTTGCCTACGCATCTATTTGTTATAATTCACAAGACGGCTTTCAAAGCCGTCTTTTTTATGTCCTAACAATAAAAAAGAGCAAAACCGAAGTTCTGCTCTTTTGTAAACTATTCTGTTAGTCTATCAAATCGAAATTAGATAGAAGAATGGCTCTTTACATAGTCAACAACAGCGTCAACAGTTGTGTAAGCAAGACCTACGCAAGTGTCAGCACAGCCGTAGTAAATAGCAATTCTGCCTGTGTCAGCGTCGCAAAGTGTTGCGCATGGGAATGTTACGTTCTGAACATCGCCTACGCACTCATAGATCTCTCTTGGGTTGATGAGATACTCGCCGCATCTGTACTTAACTTTCCATGGCTGCTCCTTGTCAAGGATGCAAGCTGAGAAGCTGTATACAAAGCCGTTGCAAGACTCAAGAACACCGTGATAGAAGCAGAGCCAGCCCTCGTCTGTCTCTATTGGAATAGGACCTGCACCGATCTTCTTGGACTCCCAGCCCTTGAGAGGTCCCATAACGTGTCTGTGCTCGCCCCAGTACTTCATGTCAGGTGACTGTGAAATGTACATATCACCGAATGGTGTGTGACCTGAGTCAGAAGGTCTTGAGAACATTACATACTTGCCGTCAATCTTTCTTGGGAAGAGTACGCCGTTTCTGTTGAATGGGAGGAATGCGTTCTCGCACTGATAGAATGTCTTGAAATCATATGTATAGCCTACGCCGATAGTTGGCTTCCAGCCGTATGCGTTACACCATGTTACCCAATATCTGTCTTCGATGAAGCATACTCTTGGGTCATAGCCGTAGCCCCACTGATTTACTTCCTCTGTAGACTTTTCAGCCTGCTCGAACATGATCCTTGTAGGGTTGATGTTCCAGTGAATACCGTCTTCAGAGAAACCAGCATGGAGAGCCATGTTTCTTTCCTTATCGTCAACACGGAATACGCCTGCGAACTTGCCCTCGAAAGGAACTACCGCACTGTTGAAGATAGAGTTTGATGTAGGAAGAAGATTTCTAGGAATGATAGGGTTTCTGTTATCTCTCCAGATCACTTCATTGCAGTCAGCCGGCTTATCCTGCCAAGGCATATTTGGGATAGCCTGTCCGTTGATTACTTTAACGCTCATGTTAAAATCCACCTTTCATAATATAAAAATTGATTACTTTTTATTTTTCCCCCGAATATATCTGCGAATAAATCCTCCGCTTATTCAAGGCGATGTCATTCGGCTTACCATTTTGGTAAAACGCCGTTGTTACTATTAAAGCATACTTTAAGAAAAATTTCAAGTCCCTATTTTTGCTGAAAACGTTTAAAATTTATATGTAAACGTATTCTTCTTAAATTTAACATTTTATTAACAGTTTGCATGGTTTCATATTTTTGCATCACAATAAAAAACTGCGACTTTATCCGCCTGCACGTCCGTTCTCCGCCCAGTCCATGATAAAAATGAAATATCAGGCAGTATTTTGAATGTAAATTATAAAAGTTGCCCATAATGGTCATATTAGCATAAGCATATTCGTGCAAGTTTCTGATTTTTTGCAGGAATGATAAAAAGCACTTGCAAAATTGGCAAAAAAGGTATACAATATTAAATAAGGATATCAGATACGTTCGGCAGAGTGCGACAGTGGTCGGGATTTGCCGAATTTGTTCTGTATAGTAGTGTACTATAATTTATAATTTACAAGTGGAGGACATTGATATGAAACTAACAGAAATGTCTGCAGAGGAACTGGCAGCATTCAAGGCGGAAGTCCAGAAAGAATATGACGATTTCAAGGCTCAGGGATTGTCGCTGAACATGGCAAGAGGAAAGCCGTCTGCCGAACAGCTCGACCTGACAGAGGGTCTGCTCACAGCAGTAAAGAGCAGCGAGGATTGTTTCGCTGAGGACGGCACAGATTGCAGAAACTACGGCGGTCTTGACGGTCTGCCTGAAGCAAAGGCGCTTTTCGCACCAATGCTTGGCGTAACGCCTGACGAACTTATCATTTGCGGAAACTCAAGCCTTAACATCATGTATGACACTATCGCAAAGTTCATGCTTTTTGGCACAGGCGACGGTGAAAAGCCTTGGAAGGATACAAAAGTCAAGTGGCTCTGCCCTGTTCCGGGATATGACAGACATTTTCTTATAACAGAAAAAATGGGCTTTGAGCTTGTAAACATTCCAATGGACAAAAACGGTCCTGACATGGATATGGTAGAAAAGCTCGTTGCCGAGGACGATACTATCAAGGGTATATGGTGTGTTCCAATGTATGCTAACCCTACAGGCACAACATACTCTGACGAAGTAGTAAAGCGTCTTGCAGCCATGAAGACAAAGGCTAAGGATTTCAAGATATTCTGGGATAACGCATATTGTATCCACCACCTTTCTGATACGCCTGACACACTTCTCAACATTCTTGACGAGTGCGAAAAGGCAGGCAACCCTGACAGAGTTTATATGCTCGCATCAACATCAAAGGTAACATTCCCTGGTGCAGGCGTTGCAATGATAGCGTCATCTGAAAAGAACATCAAGTACCTCAAATCCATGATGACAGTTCAGACTATCGGCTATGACAAGATAAATCAGCTCCGCCACGTTAAGTTCTTCGGCACATATGAAAACCTTATGGAGCATATGAAGAAGCACAGAGCTATAATCGAGCCTAAGTTCAAGATAGTTCTTGATACTCTCGAAAAGGAGATAGCACCTCTGGGAATCGGAAGCTGGGAGAAGCCAAACGGCGGTTACTTTATAAGCTTCAACGCTCTTAACGGCTGCGCAAAGAGAATTTGTCAGCTTTGCAAAGAGGCAGGCGTAGTCCTCACAGGTGCAGGTGCAACATACCCTTACGGAAAGGACCCTGACGATTCAAACATCAGAATTGCTCCTACATTCCCGCCTGAGAACGAGCTTAAAATTGCAGCCGACGTGTTCGCTACAGCAGTTAAGCTTGCAAGTGCAGAAAAGCTTCTTGCAGAATAATTCAACAAAGTCAAGATAACAATACTCTCTATATAAAAAAGCGATGACCTTGCAAAAGGCTCATCGCTTTTTTGTTTGCCTATAAAGCAAAAGCGGTATCGACCTCCTAAAAGGTCATACCGCCCGCTATGGTAAGGAAATTAAAGGCAACACCGCACAAGGCACGCCTGTCGGCTTTGCACGCAATCTGCTTGCAGATTTTCCGTCATATAGCACAGAAATTTCTTGACATACGTCAGTATGCCTGCAAAATTTCTGCACTATCTGACAAAAAATCTGACTGCGCATCTTACGCACAATCCTTGTGCGGTGCTGCCTTAAAATAGAAATAAAGCTTATTCTTTTACAGCTCCCGAAACAAGTCCGCTGTAAATGTACTTTTGCAGTAAGAGGAATATAATAAGAGTCGGAATGATACAAATTACGATTCCCGCAAAAACTACCTCCCACTGTACAGAAGTGGCATTCATAAGATTGTAAAGCACAGTTGAGATAACAACGTGGTCATCATCAGGCATATAAAGCTTTGGAGTGTAGAAATCGTTGTAGATACCAACGAACTTGATGATAAGCACTGTTGCTATTGCAGGCTTAAGGTTAGGGAGAATTATGCTGAAATATACCCTTGGATAAGAAGCACCGTCCATAATAGCACTTTCGTCCAGGGAATATGATATCTGTCCCAAAAACTGAATGAAAATATAGATAGAAATAATATCTGTACCTATATTCAAAATGATAGGTGCAAGCATAGATCTGTAAAGACCAAGCTTGTAAACTATCTGGAATACCGTTACCTGCATTGTGATATTAGGCAGAAGCGTTGCAATAAGGAACGCTGTCTTTACTACTCTTGAAAAATAGGTGTTGAAGCGCTGAACGACATAAGCCGTCATCGTACCTGTTATTATCGAACCAACGCAGGATACAACAATGATTATAGCCGTGTTTTTGAATGCAAGAAGAATGTTCTGTGTAAAGAACGCTGTCTTGAAGTTCTCCCACTGAGGCACTTCCGGAAGTGTGAACACCGTGGTGTTTGAAAGCTCTTTGTAGGTTTTCAGCGAGCCTATGAGCACAACAAGTATCGGTACTATTACTATAAGACAGCAGAGTATAAGAAAAGCATACTTGAAAATGTTCAGTACCCTTGAGCCGATATAAAGCGGCTTTGAATCTTTGTTTTCATTCTGTGCCATTATTTCACAGCCCCCTTTCTGCTCCTTTTGTTCTCCTTAGGGGTCTTGTCATCCTCACGGAAGAAGTATTTTTGTATAAACGTTACGATTATCGTTATGATAAGCAGCACGATACCCATTGCCGAAGCAAGACCCACTTTTTTCAACGAGAACGCTGTGTTGATAGTCTTGATAACGAATGTGGTAGTGCCCATCATGCCCTTTGTTGTGATATATGGTATCTCGAATACTGAGATAGCACCCTTTACAGCAAGGATAAGCTGCAATGAGATGATAGGCTTTATGCTTGGAAATACGATATATCTGAAATTCTGCCATGGGTTCGCACCGTCAAGGTCAGCCGCCTCGTAAAGGTCAGGGCTGATAGACTGGATAGCACCGATATACATGATGATATCAAAGCCTATGTATTTCCATATGGAAATGAACACCAAGCAGCAGTTTGCAAGAAACGGCCTGTCAACATCGAACCACAGTATCGGGTCAAGACCCAGTGTGGTAAGGATAGTGTTGAGCGTTCCGTCAGGGGTAAGACCCTTTTGACCTTTGAGGAAAAATCTTTGGAATATGATAGATACCGCAACGCCGTTCATAAGATAAGGGAAGAAAAGTATTCCCTTGAAAAGTCCCTTTGCTCTTATCTTTGAGCAGAGGATAGACGCCAGCAGCAAAGCCAGTGCCTGCTGAATGAATGAACCAACAAGATAATAAAGGCTGTTCTTGAAAGTTTCAAGATAGTCCTTGTCGGTGAATATCGTTACATAATTTGAAAAGCCTGCATATGTAGGGTTAGTGCCGTATGGATCTCTGTTCTGAAAACTGAATATGACCATATCCAGAGCAGGGATAAAGGTAAACGTTACAAGCAGGATTATCGGCAGTGCAAGAAACAGTATAGAAGTATAGAACTTTTTACCCGCATAAGTCTTTGACCACTGTGCAATGCCTTTTCTATTGCCGTTTTGCATTTGAGGTCCTCCTGAACACAATTATCAGGCACAGGAACAATGCCTGTACCTGATAAGTGATTTATCTTAAGTCTTAGCCGAGAACTTTATCTCTTGCAGCAGCCCACTTCTTGTTTACATCAGCGATGATCTCGTTGAAACCGTCGTCGCCCTTGCCTGCGAATGCTGCCTCAGCAAGCTTGATCTTGAAGTTGTCCTCGTCGCCCTGCCATACGCCAACGCCTGACTCCTTGTCGATCTCATCGAACTTACCAACGAGGTCGTCCGGAGCAACAGCCTTCTCGAAGAATACAGCGTCCTTGAATCCTGCCAGTGTGCTTGGGAGTTCCTTGTTCTGAACTGTTGAGATCATACCCTCCTGCTCAGAGAAACCTGAATCAGAAATGAACCACTCAACATATGCCTTTGCAAGATCCTGATTCTTGGAGTTTGCACTTACGCCGAGAGTATAGTCAGGGCCTTCCTCTGCGTATACCTTTCCGTCAGCCGCAGTGATAGGAACGGGCATATAACCGATATCGTCAGGGTTCTCAGCCTTTTCCATGAACTGTGAAACTGCCCATGAACCCATTACCATTGTAGCGATCTTGCCCTCACCGAACCATACCTTTGATGACTCCCACTCTGTGTTAGCGTGGTCTTCTTCAAGAAGGTCAGGCTTTGAGAACAGATCATACATCAGCTTGTATACTTCATAATAGCCGTTGCCCTCTACAAAAAGGTCGCTCTTGTTCTGAAGAAGATTATTCTCAGCGTCAGCACCGCCTGCTGCTGAAAGAACAAGGTTCTGCCACTGACCGATAGTCCAGCTTGCGTCCTTGAAGTTTGTGTAGTAAGGGATAGCGTCTGTGTTATCCTTGATGAGCTGAAGATCTGCAAGGAACTCGTCAGGAGTCTTAGGAGTTTCTGTTATACCAGCCTGCTCCCATATCTTCTTGTTGTAAAGAACGCCTGTAGCTGTTCCGCCTACCGCAAGTCCGTAAACATTGCCGTCAGCCGTCATCTTCTTGTCTGACCAGCGATATGTGTCCTTGAACTCGTCATAAGTTCCGAGAGATACGAAATATGTAGGAAGTTCCTCAAGCTTAAGGCTTGAAGGGATACAAAGAACATCGCCGTAATCATCTGTACCCATTCTTGTTGCTACATCTGTATCGTAGTCCTTGTATGCAGTGTATTCAACTGTGCAGTTGTAAGCTTCCTCAAACTTGTCTGTGAGAGCGTCGAGCTTGCCGTCCTCTTTTCTGTCAGTTCTGTTTGTAAGAACTTCCAGTTTTGCACCCTTTGCGTCGAATGCGTCTTTGATATCAGCCTGTGATACTTCAGGTGTAACAGCCTTGCTGCTTGAATCTGTAGAGCTTCCGCAGCCTGTGAACGCACTCATTGTTCCCATTGACAAAACCAGTGCCATTGCACCGGCACATATCTTCTTTGCTTTCATACTTGATAACCTCCGAATTAGCTTAATTTTATTAAGTAAATTAATTTGTCTTTAACGACAATATTAAGTATACAGCTTAAATAAAATTAAGTCAATATCTTTTCAGAAATTAATATCTTTTTAATCTTAATTTTGTGAACAAATATAAACTTAAAGGTCCGAATTTTAGCAATATGCACAAAAAAGTGGCGACAGTCTTAACAAAGACTGTCGCCAAGATCAAACGACCGACACAACCGACGGGGTCATGCCGCAAACAATAGAAAATCATAGATTAGAAAGGTGCACTTAATAAGTACAGTTATATTATAACTTAAAATTACTCATTTGTCAATAGCAAAATAAAAAAAGATCAGCAACCGCCATGCTGATCCTTTTGTTATATTCGCTAATAAAACACCTATATTCTCTTTACAGAGTCCTTTATAACAAGGTCGCCCTCGATAGTTCTTATCCTCGGCTTGCCGTCAGGTTCTTCCATTCTATCCATAAGTGTCATTACCGCAAGGTCTGCCATATAATCTGCATCAACGTTTATAGTCGTGATAGTCGGGTCTGAAACGTCGGAGATCAGATAGTTATCATATCCCACAATGGAAATATCCTCAGGCACGTTATATCCCATGCCACGGAGCTGTCTTATCGCACGGTAAGCCGCCTCGTCGCAGTTGCACACGAAAGCCGTTGGCATATCGTCCTCAGGGAAAGTCATAGTGATAAAATCACGCTTGTCACGATCGTCGATACGCCACTTTTCGTTGACCTCATAGCCATGCTCTATCATAGCCTTTACATAGCCCATATATCTGTCAAAAATACTCGTTGTGGCAAATTTATTTCCTATGTATCCTATCTTCCTGTGACCCATTTTTATAAGATATGAAGTAAGCTTGTAGCCGCCGCTGTAGCCATTTGTCACAACAGCGTCCAAGTCTAAGGACGGCACATAGTAATCAAGCAGTACAAGATCTTTCACATTGTCATTAAGAAGCTTTGCATAATCCTTGGAAAGCTGTCCCAGTGAAATAAGCGCTGAAACCTGCTTGTCCTCGATACAATGCGGGAGCATGAGCCTGTCCTCGTCCTCCTGATCCAGATTTTCCATTATGCAGTACATATTCTCTTTTTTGAGCCTTGTTACAAGAGCGTTATACAATGCCCAATAAAATGACCCGTTAGGATTGATGAATTTTGATGGGATAAGCACACCGATAGTATTGCCTCCCCTGTTCTGAGTGCTTTTCACGCCCACATAACCCATTTCGTCAGCGACCTGCTTTATCTTCTCTCTGAGAGCATCGCTAACTCCGCTTTTTCCTGCAAGGGCTTTTGACACAGTGACATTACTTGTGTCACAGGCTTTGGCTATATCTATAAGTGTAACTGCTTTCTTCAAAATTCTCACCGCTTTTTCTACTTAATGAACTTCTTAAAATAAACTCTGATAACATTCTCATTCAATTATATCATTTTATGACATAAAGTCAATAGAATATTGCAAAATCTCACATTTACACAAAAACGCAGACCAAAATCAGTTGATAATGCTCTCTACAGGAGCGTTATCCCTCTCTCTTTGCAGTCTTTTTCGCTCAATGAGTTTTCTTATTATAGTGCAGATGAGCAGAGCCGCTGATATGACAGCAACACCTATTATAGGATAAAATCTCCACATATATTCCTTATCCATATTCTGCAAAGACTGATCTACAGCCGAATTGCTCAGCTTATCCTGTATCCTTTTTATAAGATATCCGCCCGCTTTAAGAAACGATATCATGCCCCCAAGGCTAAGTATAAAGGAAACGATATATTTTTTGAAAAATGCAAACAATATTCCTGCAAACATAACAACAACGCCTGCCGCCATTGCCCACAGCACCCACTTTGGCGGAACGGGCTCTATATACTTGCCCATGATGCCCACGATAGTTACACCGCCGTAGAAAAACCCCGAATACGCAAACGGCACTATCATAAGAAGCTTCAAAATAAGATAATAAACAGGCTCACCGTTCGGTTTTGTGCGTTTCGCCTTTTTCATCATCTTTTTCGCCGAGCGGCTCTGCCTTTCTCTGGCTTCCTCACGCTCTCTCTGTTCTTCAAGCTCCTCTTCTTTTCTGAGCCTGTCCTGCTTTTCTTTCTGTGCTTTAAGTCTGTCTTTTTTTGACATAATGTACCTCTTTTATGTATTAAAATATTATCGTATCATAGTGTTCTCATCAGATATTTTATTATATCATAGTATGCCACGAAATTCAACACATACAAATGAAATTTTATTCCTTTGCACTGTTAAGAAGGCAGAATAAAATTGAAAAAGGCTTTCCAAGACAAATAATACTTATGCCGACGGCTGAATTAAATTTCTCAGCAGGTCAACAATAAAAGCGAAAAGAAAAACAGAAAGGAACGTGAAAAAAATGTCGTCATTTTTCAAAAAAGCAGCCTGCGTCACAGGGATAATACTGCTGGGGCTGTTTGGTCTTATAGGATTTTATTCCACAACGCTCCCCGATTTCTACCTTGTTTCAAAGGGCAGCGAGCTTAGCGTGAACTCCTTTTTCACCATATCCTCAAAGCCCTGCGAAAGCAAGGTGACAGTGGCGGTGTCAGGCGGTTCGTCAGGAGCGTCACGATACACAAAAAATATGCTCATGCTTTTTGGGGCAGTGCCAGTCAAGGAGGTTGAATCAAAGACAATGGAAAGACCAATGCTTTATCCTTGCGGACAGCCATTCGGCATAAAGCTTCTCACAGAGGGCGTAATGGTAGTCGATCTGCAAAAGGTGGATTCTTCAAGCCCTGCCAAAGATTGCGGTATCAGAGAAGGCGATGTTATAGTATCTATCGACGGAGAAAAAGTCAAAAGCAACGCAGACGTTGCAAAGATAATAAGAAGCTCAAACGGTGAAGCCTGCTCAGTGCGCATAAAGCGTGGAAGCAACGACCTGACCTTCAAACTCTGCCCACGCCTTGAGGACGGAAGCTACAGAGCAGGAATGTGGGTGCGTGACTCCTCCGCAGGCATAGGCACTCTCACATTCTATGACCCTGAAAACGGAACTTTCGGAGGTCTTGGTCACCCCGTATGCGACGCAGACACAAAAGAACCCCTCCCCCTCTCCGCAGGCACAGTTGGCGAAATAAACCTCACAGGCTTCAACAAGTCACGCTCAGGCTGTCCGGGACAGCTTTTAGGCGAGTTTGCAAACTCCGCCTCCACAGGTGATATCCTGAAAAACTGCGAGAGCGGTGTGTTCGGCACACTGAATGCAAACCCTTGCCCAAATGCAAAAGAGTTTCCTCTCGGCTTCCGTCAGGAGATACACCCCGGCAAAGCCAAAATACTCTCCTCTATTGACAATGACGGGCCAAAAGAGTACGAAATTTCTATCGAGCAGATAAATCTCTCAGATTCTGCCGAGCATGACCTTGTTATCAAAATAACTGACAAGACACTTCTTGAAAAAACAGGGGGCATTTTGCAGGGCATGAGTGGCTCGCCTATCATTCAGGACGGAAGACTCGTGGGCGCAGTGACCCATGTTTTTATCGAAGACACCGCCAAAGGCTACGGTATCTTCGCTGACGAAATGTATTCAAAGACCTCAGAGCTTGCCGAAAGCACCATAGAAAACGCAGGTTAGCGACCTTTGCCGACCGCTGTCGATTTATGAAAAGGCTTTGCATAGAGAAAAATATCATCTGCAGTCGAACAATGCTTAATTATCTTGTTTTGGCATATTCATGCACTAATATTTGTACACTTTGCATTAATAAGTCGATAATTTGTTGACGATTTTTCTAAAAAACTATTGCATTTAACAAATAAATGTGTTATCATTTATCTTGTGAAAGGGAGTTAAAACAAACGCTCTCAAACAAAAATGACAGATTATACGACGGAGGAAATGACAATGACAAACAAGATCAAAATTCTTATTGGCGACGATTCGGCACAGTACGGGGTAGCATGTGCTTCCTCACTGAGAGCAATGGGCTTTTTCGTGATAACACGTCCCAAGGACGGACTTACTATCTATGACGCTATCAAAAACGAACAGCCGGACGTTGTTATCGCAGACGCAGTGATGCCGAGCCTTGACGCAATCGAGCTTATCAGAAAGATACAGAACTCGTCCTATCAGAAACCGCTTTTTATAATTACAAGCGCCTATGAGAACTCATTTATAGAAACACAGGTCATGAACGCAGGAGCATCATATTTCATGCTCAAACCATTCGACATAAAGATACTTGGCGAGAGGATAAAGTCCATGCTGGATATCGACACCGATATATCCTCCGACTCAAGCTATATGAAAAACAAGCAAAGCATAAACCTTGAGATAATCGTCACAGACATAATCCATCAGATAGGCGTCCCTGCCCACATCAAGGGCTATCACTATCTCAGGGAAGCTATCATACAGTCCGTGAACGATAAGGAAATGCTTGAAAGCGTTACAAAGCTATTATATCCTGCAGTGGCAAAAAAATTCGCAACTACGCCCTCCAGAGTGGAAAGAGCCATACGCCATGCCATTGAGATAGCATGGGACAGAGGAGATATTGACACCCTCAACAGCTTCTTCGGCTACACAATAAACACAGGCAAGGGCAAGCCCACAAACAGCGAATTTATCGCACTTATCGCAGACAAAATAAGCCTTAAATTCAAGACCACCATGGCGGTCTAGGGGTCATAAGTCATATATGCAAAAAGAGCAGAACGCATTTTCACGTTCTGCTCTTTTGCCGTTTATTAATAAATGTAGGGGCGAACAGTGTTCGTCCGTCTTTGTTCGCCTGCTAAATTTGCAATAAGACAAACTTTTTCGCTTTGGGTGTGACGTTGCATTTCCGAACACAGGCGACCTCAGGTCGCCCCTACACACAAAATACAAAAAAGAGGGCGAAAATGATCCGCCCTCTGCATTTTCATATTATCACAGCTTTATCTCTTCGCTGTTCTTTTCGTCCTTGCTGTTGTCATGCTCTATCCTGTCACGGTGAGTTTCAAGAGGAGCCGAATCCTTTACGCCCTCAGTGGCTTCCGGTATAAAGCAGGTCTTTACCGTCATAAAGAATATTTTAAGATCAAGCATAAGCGACTGATGCTCTATGTACATAAGGTCAAGCTTCAGCTTGTCATAAGGTGTCGTGTTATACTTTCCCATTACCTGCGCATAGCCCGTAAGTCCAGCCTTGACTTTCAGCCTGTATTTGAACTCAGGCATTGTTTTTTCATACTTCTGCGCGATCTCAGGCCGCTCAGGTCTAGGCCCTACAAACGACATATCGCCCTTTAGTATGTTTATAAGCTGCGGAAGCTCGTCTATCCTTACTTTTCTTATAAACTTTCCTATAGGAGTGATACGGCTGTCATTTTTCTTTGCAAGGGTCGCACCGCTTTTCTTTTCAGCGTCAACTATCATGCTTCTGAACTTGTATACCTTGAACACCCTGCCCCCTGTTGTGAGCCTTTTCTGAGAATAAAGCACAGAACCGCCATCATAAGCCTTTATTGCAATAGCCGTCACCAGCATAAACGGTGACGCCACCACCAGTGCTGCTGCTGACAACAAAATATCGAGCGTTCTCTTTATCGCACGCTGTTCCCAACGCAAGCCGTCATTTCTCGCCAGCAAAAGGGGCGTATCAAAAAGGTGGAAATCCTCCGCACCCCTTACGATAATATCTGACAGCTTAGGGTTTATATAAGTCCTGATAGAATTTTCAAAAGTAAATTTCAAAAGCTTGTTTCTCAGGTCATTTGGAATATCCGAGATTATAACAGCCTCGTATTTTAATATCTCACGCTCGATATCCTCAAGGCTCTCCTCACAGCTTATAGAAGCGCATATCCTGTATTTGTCATTTCTCACGCTCATTTTTGAAACAAGGTACTTAGCGTTCTTGTTTCCATAAACGATTATCATTCGCCGTGGAGGGTATACCGCCTGATATATCCAAGTGAAAACATAGCTCCACGCAAAGGCTATGGCCACCTGAATTACCGTCATAACAAGTATGGGCGCTATGTTGAGCCTGCCTCGTCCGATAAGAGAAACGAGTATAAATTCTATAAAATTCGCACCCAGCACACCCAGCACCTGCGAGCCGAAAAGCCCCGTGAATTTATCATACCCAAGACGGAAGCCGTTAAAGGTCTTTGCCATGGATATATAGAGCACCGCATAGATAACCACCATAAGAATGTTACCATTATGCCAGAACGGGTCACGCATCGCCTTGTTGTAAAAGTTGTTCCAAACCGTGTCGAAGCACTTCATAAAGGCACAGATTATAACAAGTGCGCTGAGATAGTTAAGTATCTTTTTGAACTGATCTCTGTTATTCAACAAAAAACCGCCTTTCTCTGCTGTTTTTGTTATCTGCTCAATGAGTAAAGTATAGCATACTTTTCGCCAATAATCAAGCATTACACACAATTTTCACCGACTGCCACCTTTTTCAACCTGATTTTTCAAGATAATACCTGTATCTTCATTCGATATAGTTTTAAACTATGTCAGACCATAGAATAAAAATTATTGATTTACTAGGAATTTTGTGTTATAATATACTTTGCAGAAAAATAAAAAAATATATTTTTATATAGATAACAGAAAAGAGGAAAATAAATGAAGACCTGCGAGCTTTTCAAGAAAAAGACAACATTATCCTTTGAGGTATTCCCACCAAAGAGTTCAACGCCTGTTGAGAGCATATACAGCACCATATCACAGCTTCAGCCACTTAATCCTGATTTTATCAGCGTAACATACGGAGCAGGCGGAAGCACGAACAATGCGACTATCGACATATGCTCGGCTATAAAAAATCACCACAAGATAGAGTCAGTGGCACATCTTCCATGCCTTTATCAGACAAAGGAACGAGTATTAGAACAGCTTGAAGAGATGAAGTCTGCGAATATCGAGAACATACTTGCTTTGAGAGGTGACAGAAACCCTGATTTTGAGCCGGCAGGTGATTTTCACTACGCTTCCGACCTTGTATCTTTCATAAAAGAGCACAGCGACATGAACGTAATAGGCGCATGCTATCCTGAATGTCACCCGGAGTGCGACAGCATAGTAGATGATATAAAGCACCTGAAGGATAAAGTAGACGCAGGCTGTTCACAGCTTATCACCCAGCTTTTCTTTGACAACAGCACATTTTACGATTTCAGAGAAAAAACAGCCATAGCAGGGATAAACGTGCCTATCGAAGCAGGAATAATGCCTGTGACCAACAAAAAGCAGATACTTAGAATGACAACTCTTTGTCATGCGACCCTGCCGAAGAAGTTTCTAAAGATAATGGACAAATACGAGAACGACCCAATAGCAATGAGAGATGCAGGCATAGCCTATGCAGTATCGCAGATAGTAGATCTCATCGCCAATGATGTAGACGGCATACACCTTTACACCATGAACAATCCATATATAGCAGAGAAGATATGTGAAGCGGTGAAGTCGCTTTTCTGATTTACACAAACGCAAGCAGGCGGAGAATTGATCTCCGCCTGCTTTTTTGTTTTCCGAACAGACCAACTGTAGGGGCGAACAGTGTTCGCCCGTTTCATTTTTTCACGATCCTACTGATTATTACATTGTATAAACACTGCACCCAAATGTAGGGGACGGCGCCCCCGACGTCCCCACATCGAAGCGTTAAGGTTTGATTTATCATAAAGCTGTGTAGGCAAACAAAAGCGGGTCAGAGCTTTACACTCCGACACCGCTTTATTATAGCTTATTATTCATATCTCAAAGCGTCGATAGGATTGAGCTTCGCCGCCTTTATGGACGGAATAAGTCCAAATACTATTCCAACTACCATTGAAAATACCACCGACACTACTATTGACGCCGAGGATATCGCCACAGGCACTTCCGCTACCTTCGCTATTACCTGCGAAAGCCCTATACCCGTCAGCACACCGATTATTCCGCCTATGCTCGTAAGCACTGCCGCTTCTGTCAAAAACTGTGCAAGAATTCTCTTTTTCCTTGCTCCCAGTGCTTTTTTCAGTCCTATCTCTCTCGTTCTCTCTGTTACCGACACGAGCATAATGTTCATTACGCCTATACCGCCTACCAACAGTGAGATGCTAGCTATCCATATAAGCATCTTATTAGTGGATGAACTCAGATCCTGCAATGACTTCGCCTGCTCCAGCAGGCTATCGCTCTTGTATTCCACAGAAGCGCTGGTTTCCTCACTTCCGCCCTTTACAGCCGAAACGTTCTCGTTAAGAATATCCGCCGACTTTTTGCCCGCATTCGTCATTGAGTCCGTGTCCACAGCCTTTACGATACAGTTTTCAGGCTCGTCATAGCGAAAAACTATCCCCCAATCGTTTGTCGGAATAAAGACAAGTCCGCTTGATGTCTGATTGTATGTGTAGTAGTCCTCCACTGAGTTTATAACAGGCTCAAAGCTTGAATTTTTCACAGCCACGCCTATTACAGTGAAAGGCTCGCCGCTTATATCTACGACCTTTCCCACAGGGCTTTCACCCTGGAAAAGACCCTCTGCAAGCGTCTTGTCTACCACTGCCACCTTGTCGAATTTGGTGAAATTTCTCTTTACAAAACCCTTTCCCTCAACTATCTCATATCCAACAGTGTCAAAATAATCCTCGTCTACTCCGTATACAGTTGACGAATCCATTTTTTTGTTAAGATAAAACAGATTGTCAGGATTGTTTCTTGTGCGGTAAAAAGTGCTTGACTCCACCTCTTTAAGCTCGTTGATACGTTTTTTAGTGTCCGATGTGAACATTGCTACGTTAGACGGCGGTGCTTCATAGGAAAAGTCGCAAACCGTGTCGCCGTTTGAAAGCTGTATCTTCACAGTGTTGTTTCCTGCACCGATAAGATTGTTCTTTATCTGCTCATTTGTACCCTTGATAGTGGAAACTATAGCAATGATAGCCGCAATACCGATAATGATACCAAGCATGGTAAGAAACGAGCGTATCTTATGTGAAAGTATACCCTTGAATGAAAGTCTGATATTTTCTATCATATTATCCGCCCCCTTTTAATACTCAGGATAAAGGACTTTGTCGGTCTCCTTTGTCCTTACGCCCTCTTTGACGTCCTTGCCGTATGGGAAGCATATCTTATCTTTCATAGAAAGTCCGCCCTTGACCTCGATATTAGTGCCATACATTATCTTGCCTGTTTTTATGTAGCTTTTCACAAGTCTGCCGTCCTTGTCGGCTTTCATTATATAGTAGTTTCCGTTTTCCTGCCTTACATAATGTATAGGCAGATAAACGCTGTCACTGGTCGTGGTATCATTCACAAATGAAACGCCTACCCAGTCGCCCACGTTGAAATCCGTGCTGTCGCTGAGCTTAGCTTCTACAGTGTAGGTGGAGCTGTTAGGATTGTCACCCCAGTTGTTTGACGAGTATGACGTAGGCTCGCTGCTTATCTTTGTTATCTCAGCGTCAATGCTCATTCCCGTGTTGTATGAGTTCACCATAACAGTGTTTCCCACAGCCGCTCTGTCAAGATTAAGCTCGCCCACACTAAAAGTAACGGAAACTCCGCCCTCGCCCTCGATTATTGCGAAAGCGTCATCATCAGAGCTGTCACCACTGTAGTCCATGCTGCTGTCCATAATGTCCACATCGTCCTTGCCGTCAACATCGTCCGAATTATCGCCCCCTGCGGCAGCGTCGCCTACAGTGCCTATCTTTTTAACGACTCCGTCGATAGTAGCCACTACCTTGCCGTCTGTCTTTTTCTTCAAAGCGTTATTGTAATCAAGCTTTGCAGACTTTAGGTCAAGCTTCAGCTTCTTTATCTCGTCCTCTTTTTCCGATATCATCTTCTTTATCTCTGCACGGCTGTACATATAGTCCTCAGAGCCTGAACTTGTACCGCCCGTCTGTGACGGGTCAGCAGGAGTGACATCTGTGCCGGCGTCATTATCATCAAGATCACCGTCATCAGGTATATCCACATCACCGCCGTTGTCTATATCGTCAGTTTTGTCGCTGCCGTCAGCACTGTCATCACTGCTTTCTGCATCTGTAGAAATAACAATAGAGAACCTGCCGAACTGCTCCACAGAAGTGTCAAGAGAAAGTGTACCTTTTTCCTTGTCCTCAGTTATCCCCTGGGAAACCGTCCATTCTGCACTAGCCTTTTTGCCAATTGTTTCACGGTTGACTATCCACTTGTATATGAAGTTTGAGTTATCATCATAAACGCAAAGCTCCGCATAAGTCCCCGTTGTCCTTATCCTTTCAAGAAACCCTTTGGATACCTTGGTGTTCCTGTTGCAGTTTATAATATAAGGATCGTCCTTTGTGCCTGCATTTTCCGTACGGAAAGAAGCCTTTACAACGTCCACGGTTTCCACAGGCTTAGGCTCAGGTGTCGGCTTAGGCTCAGGCTCCGGTGTTGGCTCCGGCTCCGGTTCAGGTTCAGGCTCCGGCTCAGGGTCAGGCTCCTGCGGTGCGTCCTCAGAAGGCTTTAAAAGCTTGTATTTAGCAAGCTCCTTTTCAGCCATTTTGATGTTCTGCTCGCAGACCTTTACCTGATTTTCTTTCTGTGAAAGCTCCAGCTCAACCACCGTCATGTCATATTCAAGTATAGTGTCGCCCTTTTTAACAGTGTCGCCCTTTTTCACAAACACCTTTTTAACAAGCTTCTCGTTGTCAAGAGTAACTTTCTGAGAGTTGGGAGAAACTATCTGCCCGTCCATGTTCGTCGAGTTGTTCCACTCATACGCATCCGCACTTTCCGCCATAAGGTCAACAGGAACTACCGCCACAACAGTTTTCTTGTCCTGATTTTTCTTATATTTCATTGCTCCCGCATATCCGCCTCCGCCGAGGATAGCGATGCACAGGAGCGTTATTATTATCTTCTTCATTCCTGCTCACCTGCCTTTTCTCCATGAAGCTCGCCGTCACGGATATACATTATCCTCTTTGCACATCTTGCAATGTCAGGCTCGTGTGTTATCATAACGATAGTAACACCGTCGTCATTAAGCTCCTTGAAAAGCTCCATTACCTGATCGCCCGACTTTGTGTCAAGAGCGCCTGTGGGTTCGTCTGCAAGAAGAAGCTTTGGATTGTTGACTATCGCCCTTGCAATAGCCACCCTCTGCTTCTGACCGCCTGAAAGCTGAGTAGGCTTGAACATCATTCTCTGTGCAAGCCCCACCTTTTCAAGAGCCGCCTTTGCTCTCTGACGTCTTTCTCTTTTGCCTACCCCTGCATAAAGCAGCGGAAGCTCCACATTTTCAAGTGCTGATTGTCTTGGGAGCAGATTAAAGTTCTGAAATACAAAACCTATCTTCTTGTTTCTTATCTCCGAAAGCTTCCTATCCTTTGCCTGTATAATGTCACAGCCGTCAAAAACAAAGCTTCCCTTTGTCTGCTTGTCAAGACAGCCTATAATGTTCATGAGCGTAGACTTTCCCGAGCCTGACGGACCCATTATCGCCACATATTCCCCCTCTGAGACCTCAAGGGAAATATCCTTAAGCACAGGCACAGCTTCCTTGCCCTGCAAATAATCCTTGTAGATATTTTTCAGTTCAAATACCATTGCAAGCCCTCCTTATTCAGCGAAAGCTGCGTCAGCATCAGCAGCGTCGGCATTCTCACCGTCTGCATTTTCCTCTTCACCGTAAAGCTTGTTGAAGTATTCTTCTATCTCCTCGTCCGTCATGCTTGCAAGCATATCCTCGTCTATAGCCATGCCGTCCTCATCACTTCCGTCAAAAGCGATGTCCTCGTCACCGCCCTCGGTATCAGCGTCACTGTCCGTGTTGTCGTTCGGGTCAAGGTCATTAGGCGGAACAGACACGTCAGCCTCATTTGTGGTAGCCGTCATGCCCTCCTCGATAGACTTGTCAGGGTATGCGATATAATCGCCCTTTTCAATACCTGACTTTATCTCGCAGTCACCGTTCTCCTCGTCCTTCTGACCTATCTCAACATATCTCTTTTCTATCTTTCCGTCCTCGTTCTTAGCCCAAACGTAGTTCTTCTTGCCGTCCTTGCAGATAAAGTCGGAATAGAGCCAAATGCCCGTCTTGTTTATAGAGGTGTCCTGACCGTTGTCAATCTCGATAAGAACGTGCTGACCGAGCATAAGTCCGTCAAAGTTTTCAGGCGTTACATAGAAAGCATAGTTTGAAGACTGGCTCATCTCATCGCTTGAACCGTAGCTGTACATATACATATCTTCACCAGAATTTTTCTGCGGACTTGTGTCAACAGAAGTTATCTCGCCCTTCCAAGTGGAATCATCAAGCCTTGACTTTACGATAACAGAAGCTCCCTGCATGATATCTTTGCTGTTCTGCTCGTTGAATCTGCCCTTTATTCTGTAGTCGCCCTCTTCTGTTATCTGCATTATAACGTCGCCGCCGTCCTGCTGAAGCTTGTCCACCGTCTTGACGTTCTTTACAGTTCCGTCGATAGAAGCGGTGACGTATGCGTTCTTTGTGGAAGCCTCCAGCTTTTTGATCTCAACGTTTTTAGCCTTTATGTCATATTCGTTCTTGGCATTGTCGCTCTGCAGGGAAAGAATCTGGGTCGTGTATGACACAGCAGCGTCCTGATCGGCGTTTTTCTTTTCCTTTTCAAGCTCAGCTATCTGATTCTTGTTTGAAGTTATCTCGTTCTGAAGTCGCTCCACCTCGAGCTTAGCCTGCTCAAGCTGAAGATTTATAGCCTCAACGTCATATGTAAGAAGCTTGTCACCCTTTTTAACAGAGTCACCGTTCTTAACAAGTATCTCGTCCACCGTCTTTGAGCTGTCGTACTTTACGTCCACAGACTCCTGTGCCTCAACAACGCCCAAGAACGAGCAATTAGAAAGCTTGAAGTCCGACACAGTGTTAAGTGACGATACCTTCTGCACATATACCTTCTGTGAACTTTTCGAGCCTCCCTTGCCGGTCTTTTTCCATACGAGAAAACCTCCCACACACACTGCGCAAACGATAACAAGCACTATTATAACAGTGCATATCCTTTTTTTCGTGGTCATTGCAATACCTCCGTTTGTGATTTTTCCAAAACAGCATAAAAAATCCGCCTGACAGCAGACGGACGGATAAAACGCCTCACTTTTCCCATAAGGGTATAGCATGAGCGTATTATTCTTTGTTATCTTGCTGTCCTGTTGTCTTTTGTTCTTATCTTTTTTATGTATACATTATACCATAAAAAGAGCATAAGTCAATAAATAAAGCCGTTGTTTTAAGAAACTCATAAGAATTCCCCTTATCTATAAAGACGTGCATTATCAAATAAAGTTGCAAACAAAAAAAATCTCACACGCACACTATTCGCCCCCTACATACAAACAGCATATTTACATTGCTTGTAGGGGACGGCGCCCTCGACGTCACGCTTGTTTGACATTCTTGGCGAAACAGTGTTCGTCCGTTTCTGCTGTTTATTACATCTACCACCAACAACAAAAAAAGGGCAGCCCACGCCGCCCTAATATGTATTATTTTTTCTTAGCCATAAGCCCTATCATTATAAGCACTACCACCGCACCGCCGCCGATACAGCCGAAAAGCACCCAATCGGTCTCAGTGTTCTGGGTGGAGTTTTTCTGCGCCTTGATGACCCCCTGCTCCGCCATAGCCTCCGCCGCAGAGCTTTCCGTCACAATGGAGCTGTCCTCCACCTGAGGGCTGTCCGCATACACCGCCCACGGTATTATCATCATAAGCGACATCACAGCCGCCCCAAGCCCCGACAAAAGCTTTCTCGTCCTCATATAAAAAGACCTCCTCCGATACGCCATTTATCAACAGCAAAGCTTTATCACAGAGCTGCTTAAAGTTTTCCTCATTCAATTATACACATTTTCCAATAAAATTACAAGCAGAATTTTGTACAAATCATACATTAGTTTACACAACAATATACACAACACCTCAAGAATTACAAATAAATCGCTGTAAATTTTGATTTATCAGTTTATTAATTGTGTATTGTCACAAAAATATATAGCAAAATTCATCAAAAATAGCATTGAAAATCTTGCTCATATGTGATATAATAACGAATAGCAACATACTGTTCACACTTTACTTGTAAGGAGGTCTTTATTTTGGAAGAACGTATGCAAATTATACAGGCAGCAGGCAACAGCAAGATACAGATAGGCGTTATACCGGGTCACTATGCAACTAACCACTCGCATATCAATTATTATGTAGATATAACATCTCTTAAAACTGGTTATAAAATGGCAAAGGAAGCCGCAAAGGCATTGGCAGCCACCTATGTTTCAACACATATCGACACTATCATATGCCTTGAAGGCACAGAGATCATCGGTGCCTTTCTCGCTGAAAGCCTTGGCGAAAGCGGCATAAACAGCGGTGCAGACGTAAATGTAGTAACACCTGAGCTAAACGCTGTAAATCAGATGATATTCAGAGATAACACTCAGAAGAAGATATGGGGCAAACAGGTGCTTCTGCTTATCGCTTCCGTTTCAACCGGAAAGAGCATAAACAGAGCAATGGACTGTCTGAAATACTATAACGGCAACCTTGTAGGAATAGCTTCCATATTCTCCGCTATCAAAGAGAACAACGGCACTGCTATCCACGCCCTTTTCACAGAAAAGGATATTCCTGATTACATGACATATACATCATCAGAATGCCCAATGTGCAAATCAGGACAGAAGGTCGACGCTTTGGTAAACAGCTTCGGCTATTCAAAGATATAGCTTGTAACTTCATTCTCCATAAAAATAACGTTAAAGGGACGGAATTTGACTTCCGCCCCTTTTTCTTTTGCCAAAATGCGTAGGGACGACCTGATGTCGTCCACTTTGCTTATCACGCTTTTATGCCAATAAATTATCCAAACAAATGTGAAAACTTCTTTTTAAGCCCAGCCTTGTCAAAACCAAGACCAAGCACTATATAAAGTATCGAGCTTGCAAGCACCTGTATGCAGTAAGCAGGAGTCTGACCGAAAGCGGAGATTATAGCGCTCTTTGAAAAACCGCCTGCCATAAAAATTCCCTCATAAAGACTGTAGCATACCACACATATAACAAGTGCAGGGATAATGCCGAGAAGATTTCTCACGCAGATTATCTTCTCTGTCTTTCTTGAAAAGCAAAGAGCAGTTATCGCCTTTATAACGATAGTTCCAGGGAGCCATACCACAAATCCCGAAAGTCCGTCTGCAAGGCCTGCTCCGATAGCGCCTGCCGCCATTGCATAAGGCGTAGGAAGCATTGAAGCCGCAAGATAAATAAGTCCGTCGCCTGCGTGTGTGTAGCCTGCACCCGTAGGAATGTGAAGCCATGCCGTAAGAACATATATCATTGCCGCAAAAAGACCTGTCACACAAATAAGCTGAATATGCTTTGTTGAATTTTTTACCTGAACTGTTGTACTCATTATTATCACTCCAATTTAATTTCTATCCTTATTTTATACCTCCAGACTATGATTTGCAAATGCCTCAGTTTCGCACTTTTTTCACCGCAGATTGTATCTTTTGCACAATCCAAAAGTCCTATCCGAACATCACATTTGTGCATCAAAGCAATACCATATCCCACAATAATTTTACAAGAACATGACAAAATCAATTATGCACAAAACCAAGCTATCCTATAGGCTTTCTTTTGTGCTATAGGTAGAAGATAAAAAGGAGTAAAAAAAGAGCGGTCATAGGCAAGACCACTCCATTCTGCAAACAGACAGATTAAAATCGCACAAAAAAACGCATAAAAAACGGGCGAGCAAAGCCCGCCCCTACAAAATATCAAATAACGTAATCATCTATCCTTGCATTTTCCTGATTTACAAGGTCCTGCAAGGTAATGCCGTCAACAACATCATTTATAGCACCGTAAAGCTTTTTCCATACCATCAGCGTTGCACAGCTATCCTGACGTGGACAGGTATTTTCTTCCCCCTCCAGACAAGCCACAGGAGCAAGACTTCCCTCTGTGAGCCGAAGTATCATTCCTACGGTGTATTCCTCAGGCGACTTTGCCAGCTTGTATCCGCCCCCTGCACCACGAACGCTCTTTACAAAGCCCGCTCTTGCAAGAATGGATATTATCTGTTCAAGATACTTGTCGCTGATGTCTTGTCTTTCAGCGATCACTTTGATAGGCACATATCCGCTCTGCTCATGTAAAGCAAGGTCAAGCATAAGCCTCAGTGCATATCTTCCCTTTGTGGATATTTTCATCAGCGTCAGATCCTTTCATAAATCCTATAGAAAATCTATGATTAATTATATATCATATTTGTAAAAATGTCAAGCAAAAACCACCGCAAAGGGCGTATTTACAAAAAACTTCTTTTTACCCTCTTTATTTTTCTCAAAAAGTAGTGTATAATACAATTAAGTATACAAGTTCACAGCAAAGAAAATAAAGGGAGGTCAAAAGCTATGAAAAACAAGCTTAAAGTAAATATTTATAACCGTACATACAATCTGCTTTCCGAAGAGTCGCAGGAGTATACCAATAAACTTGCGTTGGTGATAAATGCAAAGATAAAAGGCATGATGAAAGCTATCCCGAGCCTTTCCGTTCAGGACGCCGCAGTGCTGACAGCACTTGATTGTCTTGACGAGCTTAGCAAGGCAAATCAGAATATCGAGAATATCCGCACCCAGATAAAGGACTATGTTGACGACGCAGGCAGAGCAAGAAGTCAGGCTGACGAAGCTCAGAAAGAAATAAGAGAGCTTCAGGCAAAAGTCCATGACCTTGAAGAACAGCTCGAAGCACGCACAGTTGTAAAAAGAGAGCCTGAGGACGAGGTTATAAACGCAAACGAGCTTCTTTCGCAGGAGATAAAGAACGCTATTGAAAGACCTGTCCACCCTAATCAGCCTAACAACGGCAATTTTGTCGGCACAGTGAATTACAGACCCGAGGGAGGAAGCCATTAATGGCTCACAAAGCTGAGATACTTGCCCCCTGCGGTTCTTTTGAAACTCTCGAAGCCGCCCTTAGAAGCGGCTGTGACGCAGTTTATCTCGGGGGAGAGAAATTTTCCGCCAGACAAAATGCCGCCAATTTCACAGATGAACAGCTAAAAGAAGCCGTAAGGCTCTGTCACCTGCGAGGTGTAAAGGTCTATCAGGCGATAAACACTGTTGTCTTTGACGAACAGCTCGAAGAGTGCAAAAAAGCCGTCAAATTTGCCGCAGAAATTGGCGTTGACGGACTTATCACCCAAGACCTGACCCTTGTGAAAATATGCCGTGAATGCTGCCCCGACCTTGAATATCACGCCTCCACCCAAATGACCATCCACAGCGAAAGCGGCGTGAAAATGGCTAAAAACCTTGGTTTTTCAAGAGCCGTCCTGTCAAGAGAGCTTCCCGAGCATACCATAAAAGACCTCACCGCCCTTGGCATCGAAACAGAGGTCTTTGTCCACGGCGCACTTTGTATGTCCGTGTCAGGTCAGTGCTATATGAGCGCTCTTATAGGCTCACGAAGCGCAAACCGCGGCCTTTGCGCACAAGCGTGCAGACTTCCCGCGCAAGGGGATAAGATAACAAAGGGGCAAGAGCGTTACGCCCTCTCTCTGAAAGATATGTCCTATGTTGATAAGCTCCAAAGGCTCGAAAAGGACGGAGTTTCCTCTCTTAAAATAGAGGGCAGAATGAAGCGCCCCGAATATGTTGCGGCGGCAGTGAACTGCTGTAAAAATTCTCTCGAAAACAAGCCTTATGACCTGAAAGCCCTTGAAGCGGTCTTTTCCCGCGGGGGCTTTACAGACGGCTATTACAATGGCAGATTAGGCAGAGAAATGTTCGGCACAAGGCAGAAAGAGGACGTTTCCGCCACCGCCAGAATTCTCCCCGAGCTTCATGAGCTTTACCGCAGATGTGAAAAGCGCACAAAAGCCTTTTTCACCATAAAGCTTCAGGAAAGTTCTCAGGCGGAGCTTTCTCTCCGTGACAGCGAGGGAAACACCGTGACCGTTTACGGCGATATACCACAAAAAGCCTTGAAAAAGGCCTGCGACAGCGACTATGTAAAAAAACAGCTCTCCAAGCTTGGGGACACCATATACGAGTTCGGAGGACTTGAAGCCGCCATAGGCAAAGACCTTGCCTATCCAGCTTCCGCACTTAATGACCTAAGACGGCAGGCGGTAGAAAAGCTTGACCAGAAGCGTATAGACTTTTTCACCCATACCGCCGATTTTACCGACAAATCACTTGCCGATCTTCCTACCTTGCCAAAAGCCTATGAACACAAAAAGATCCGCATAATGCTCTCAAAGCTCTCTCAGCTTGAGGGTGTTGACCTTGACAAAGCAGAGCTTGTGGGCGTGCCAATAGAGATAGCGTCAGAAGCGGTAAAGATCGTGTCAGACAAAAGCAAGCTTATGATAATAATGCCACGCTTCACATTCGACGAGAACGCCCTGTGTGAAAAGCTTTCAGCCGCAAAAGAAGCAGGCATAACAAAAATGCTCGCCATGAATATCGGCCACTGCCTTATTGCGAATGACCTTGGCTTTGAGCTTCACGCAGGCTATTCATTCAATCTCTGCAACTCAGCCGCATTGGACGAAGCAAAAAAACTTGGTGCAAAAGACTGCACAGTGTCCTTTGAGCTTAAAGCGTCGCAGATAGAAAAGTTAAAGAAGCCCATTGAGATAGGCTTTGTGGCATACGGCAGACTTCCCCTTATGCTCACCGCAAACTGTCCTATAAGAAACGATATGGGCTGTAAAAACTGCAAGGGCAAGCTTTTTGACCGCACAGGCAGAGAGTTTCCGGTGAGATGTCCAAAGGGCAGAGATTGCGCAGAGATACTAAATTCCGATATTTTGTATCTTGCAGACAAGCTGATAGATTTTGACAATACCGACTATATGGAGCTTCACTTCTATGAGGAGAACGCCCACAGGATAAACGAAATAATAAAAGCCTACAATGGCGAAAGGGGCGCAAAGCCCGAAAACGCCACCAATGGCCTATACTACAGAGGAGTTTTATAAAATGAGATTACTTATAAAAAAGCTTAAGGAAAATGCAGTTATCCCTGCAAGACAAACAGAATTCAGCGCAGGCTATGACCTTTGTGCCTGCACAGACGCACCTGTTACCATAAAAGCAGGTCAGACCGAGAAAATACACACAGGCATATCAGCCGAAGTTCAGGGGGAGAAAAACTGCGTTCTTCTTATCTATGCAAGAAGCTCACTCGCATCAAAGTTCGGCATCGCCCCTGCAAACTGCGTTGGCGTTGTTGATTGGGACTACAGAGGTGAGATAATCTGCGCTCTCCACAACAGTTCAGACAAGGACTACACCATAAACAGCGGCGACAGGATCGCACAGCTTGTGATAACCCCTGTTTTCACTCCCGAAGTAGAGGAAGTAACAGAGCTTTCCGATACAGAGCGTGGCGCAGGCGGCTTTGGCTCAACAGGCAAATAAGAATGGTGAAAACTGCATATGAAAATTTACAACGTTAAAATAAAGACCATGGACAGCGACAGGCGTGTTATTGAAAACGGCTGGGTGGAGATAACAGACGGCATTATTTCCGCTGTAGAAAGCGGCTCTCCCGAAGCTGTCACAGCCGAGGACATAGACGGCAACGGCAGAACAGTTTACCCTGGTTTTATCGACATTCACACACATCTTGGACTATCCACAAGCGGCGTAGGCATGGAGGGCGAGGATTTCAACGAGGAATCTGAACCATGCACAGCACATATCCGCATTGTTGACGGCATAAACCCGATCGACTATTCCTTTGAGCTTGCAAGAAAAGCAGGCGTAACCTGCTGTCTTGTATCCCCAGGCTCAGCAAACCCTGTCGCAGGCAGTATTGCGGCAGTAAAAACCTATGGCAAGCGAATAGATAAAATGCTTGTAGGCACAGTTGGAATGAAATTCTCAATGGGTGAAAACCCTAAACTCACCTATTCTGACAAAGAGGACGCCCCCTACACCCGAATGGCAGTGGCAGGCATAATAAGAGAAGCACTTATAAAGGCGCAGAAATACGGTGAAGCGGTCGAGCGTGCAATGGGAAGCGAGGAGGATATGCCTGAGTTTGACATGAAGTCGGAGGCTCTGCTCCCTGTTCTCAGAGGCGAAGTCAAGGCGCATTTTCACTGTCACAGGGCGGATGATATTTTCACCGCCATAAGGATAGCGAAAGAATTTGAGCTTGACTATGTGCTTATACACTGCACTGACGGTCATATCATAGCTGACGAGCTTGCAGAGGAAGAAGCAAGCTGTGTGATAGGTCCTGTAATATGCGACAGGTGCAAGCCTGAAATGGCAAATCTTACCCCAGCCAACGCCGGCATACTTTCTTCTCACGGCATAAAGGTAGCTATCTGCACCGACCACTCAGAAGTGCCGATAGAATATCTGCCCTTGTCAGCGGCTATTGCAGTAAAAAACGGTCTTGACTATGAAAAGGGCATTGAAGCTATCACCTGCACAGCGGCAGAGATAGCAGGCATATCCGACCGTGTAGGCTCTGTAAAGACAGGGCTTGACGCAGACCTCACCCTATTCAGCGGCGACCCCCTTGATGTAATGGTATCACCTGACATGGTGATATGCGGCGGAAAAATAATTTGATATGATACCAATGCGGAACGGTTTTCGTTTCGCATTTTTTATTTGTACTTGTGTTATCCGCACTTTGTTATGCACTTTGCAAACCATGTAGGGGCTGGCGCCCTCGACAGCCCGCACCTGTTTACCTGCTCAATCCTGCGATAACCCCACAAATGGCGGTAGGGGCGAACAGCGTTCGCCCGCCTTTATTCGCCTACATGGTTTGTACAAATTCAACCTCCCGCAACTCCTCGAAACGGGACGTCGTGTTTCTGCAAAGCAGAAATTGCGCTGCTCCCCTACAGGTATTCGTGCAAGTTTCTGCCGCCGCAAAATCGCTCCGCTCTTTGCGGATATACGTTTTGCTTTGGGATAGAATAGCGGTGCAGATTGTGTTACTCCGATATTTCTTTTGTCTGATATCTTAT
The DNA here is from genome assembly GCF_003460465.1 of Ruminococcus sp. AF37-20. Taxonomy (NCBI): domain Bacteria; kingdom Bacillati; phylum Bacillota; class Clostridia; order Eubacteriales; family Oscillospiraceae; genus Ruminococcus; species Ruminococcus sp. AF37-20. The sequence goes on from NZ_QTVE01000006.1 coordinate 35,456, forward strand.
TTCTATATGCTTTTAATACTACAATCTGCACCTAGTCGGCTATCGCCGAATGAGGCTCTGCCTCATACTCCGCTAGGGGCTTTGCCCCTAGACCCCACAAGCCCTCCAGCGCCGAGCTTGAGCGTGCGCTTTATCTCTCGCTTCGCTCGGTGCTTGGGGGCAGCTTTGCTCATTCCTCATTCCTAATTCCTCACTCCTCACTTACTCCCCTCCTCACTTGATCGTTTCTTTTACTTAAAATGCACAAAAATGCTTGAAAAATATTAAAAAATTTGCTATAATATTATTGATTATATCCGTATGCTTCAACAGCACCGAAAGGGAGTGACTTTTTTGCCGAAATTTGAAAGCGGTATGGAAAATATGGCGGATATGTTCGTCTTTGAAACAGGCGACCTTCTGGAAAAGTTGGACGAGATCCTTATGCGCACCGAGCAGGAAGACTCTATCTCCTCCGACGATATCAACGAGATATTCCGTACCATGCACACTATTAAAGGCTCTGCCGCCATGATGAGTATGCACAATATGTCTACCCTTGCCCACTCAGTTGAGGATCTCTTCTACATTATCCGTGAAGACCCTACTGTGAAATATGACAAGCCTGCTCTCTATGAGCTTCTTTTCTCGGCTTCTGATAATCTTAAATCTGAGCTTGATTCACTCTATGACGACGCTCCGCTCACCGATTTTTCAGAGCTTGAAAATAAGATACACGCCTTTGCTGCCACCATGAAAGGTCAGCCTGCAGGCAACAGTTCCGATACTTCCTCAGCCGATACCGACACCTATGAGGGGCTTTTCCCTGATGATGAAAAAGAGGGCGTTCTCACCTATAAGGTCACATATTCCGAAAGCTGTGCAATGCCTGATATGCGTGCATTGGTGCTTTTGCGTGCCTTAGGTAAAATGTGCGAGGTAATAAAAACTTTCCCTGAGGATCTTGACGCCGACAATGCAGGGGACGAGATATCCAAAAAGGGACTTTACATAAAGCTTATCACCGATGACCCGAATGGCGTTCTTGACCTTATGAAAAACGCCGTGAACGTTGACAAAGCCGAGCAGGCGAAAAAGCCTGAGCAACCTGCTAACGCAGCCAAAAAACCTCAGCCTGCCCAAAAGTCTGCTCCGGAAAAGTCAGCCCCAAAGCCTGCTCAGCCTGCAAATACAGTCCCCAAAAAGCCTGCCGAAAAGCATGAGCAGTCCATGATATCCGTCAAGCTTGATAAGCTCAACAGGCTTCTTGACCTTGTGGCTGAGATCGTTATAACTGAAGGTTCTGTTATCTCCTCTCCCGACCTGAAAAAAGCCGAGATAAACCTTGACCGCTTCAATAAATCCTCCCGTGAGCTGAAAAAGCTTACCGATGAGCTTCAGGACGTTGTAATGTCCATACGAATGGTACCTGTTTCCACAGCGTTTCAGAAAATGAACCGTGTTGTCAGGGATATGAACCAAAAGCTCAAAAAAAACGTTACTCTTGTGTTTGAGGGTCAGGAAACGGAAGTGGATAAATCTATCGTAGATATCCTCAATGACCCCCTTATGCACATTGTGAGAAACGCAGTTGACCACGGCATAGAAGACCCCGAAGTCCGTGCAAAAGCAGACAAGACCGAGCCTGCCACAGTTACTCTGAGCGCAGGCTATGATTCCAACGAAGTGGTTATCTCCTGCCGTGACAATGGTGCAGGAATGGATACCGCAAAGCTTATGGCGAAAGCCAAGAAAAACGGTATGCTCACAAAGCCTGAGAATGAATATACCGACAAAGAGATATTCAATTTCGTTGTGGCGGCAGGCTTTTCCACCAACGATAAAATAACCGAATATTCAGGCAGAGGCGTGGGAATGGACGTTGTAAAGAAAAACCTTGAGAAAGTCGGCGGAAAGCTCTATGTTGACTCAAAGTTTGGCGAAGGCTCTGTCTTTACTATCAGGATACCACTTTCTCTGTCTATCCTTGACGTTTTAAGCGTTGACGTAGGGGGTGAGAATTTCTCTCTGCCTGTTTCCGCAGTTTCCGAAGCTTTCTCCTGCAAAGCCGAAAGCTTTATCACCGATCCCGAGGGCAACGAGTTTATCATGCTCCGTGAAAAATGTCTGCCTCTTATCAGAATGAGCGACCATTTTGATATACCAAATGCCGAAAAGGACGTAACAAAGGGCATAATGCTCTGTTGTAAAGACGGCGGCAAGGAAGCCGTCCTCATGGCAGACAGGATAACAGTTGACCAGCAGGTGGTAGTAAAACCGTTCTCACCTCTCCTTGACGCCTATCCCCTCAAGGAATCAGGCATGGCAGGCTGTTCGGTCCTCGGTGACGGCAGTATAACCATAATACTGGATATGAAAGAATTTCTCGGCAATTATGACTTCCGAAAGGGTGAATAAAGATGTCAGAACAGGATATAAACGAATTTTGTCAGAAGGGCGGAAAAATACTCTCCTTTGTTTCTGATGAAAAATATTACGCCTTTGAGGTAAAAGATGTCACCGATATAATAGGGCTTCTCCCCGTCACAAGGCTCCCGAAAACACCAAAGTTCATAAAAGGCGTTATAAATCTGCGAGGAAAAGCCGTTCCCGTGATAGATCTCCGCCTGCGCCTTGGACTGCCCGAAGGGGAGTATGACAACAGAAGCAGTACCATAGTGATAGAAGTCGGCTCAAATCAGGCTGGCATAATATGCGATAAGGTCTTGGACGTTGAGGATATCCTCCCCCAGCAGACCGCCGTGTCGCCCGTAAAAAACGGCCTTGTAAAATGCTTTATAAACGCAAACAACAAAAACATATCCCTGCTTGACCCTGATATTCTGGTCAGAACAAACAGGTAAAACATAATAACAAGGAGGAAGAGGAATGCTGTCACGTCTTGAGATCTCTCAGTCAGACTTTGACGAGCTTACTGCATTCATAAAAGAAAAATACGGTCTTGACCTTGCAAGGAAAAAGTCTATCGTTGAAAGCAGGCTGAGCAACTATGTATTGGACTGCGGCTTCAACAGCTTTTCAGAATATCTCAGCGCCGTCTACAGCGATGAAACGGGCAGAGAAACTGCCAACCTTATAAACCGCCTAACTACCAACCATACATATTTCATGCGTGAAACGGACCATTTCCAACACTTCATGGCGAAATTTCTCCCCTATGCCGAAAAAAACGTCCTCGATCATGATATGCGTATATGGAGTGCAGGCTGCTCATTCGGCAACGAGCCATATAATCTTGCCATGTGTATGGACGATTATTTCGGCTTTGACCGCCGTTTCTGGGACTTGAAAATACTTGCCACGGATATCTCCCTTAACGCACTGCGTTCTGCCAAAAACGGCATTTATACCAGTATGTCCATAAAGAATATCCCCGAAGATTGGCGTAAAAAGTATTTTCACCCATATTCAAACACAAAGGATCTCTGGCAGGTCAGCGATACAATAAGGCAGAATGTTGAGTTTCGCTACCACAATCTTATGGATGATTTCACTTTCAAAAAGAAATTCGACCTTATCGTCTGCCGTAACGTCATGATATATTTTGACGACGATACAAAAGCCGAGATATGCAGAAAATTCTATGACGCAATGGAGGAGGGCGGCTATTTCTATATCGGTCACGCAGAATCCGTGCCGAAGGATATGCCTTTTGTAAAAGTTGCCCCTGCAATATACCGCAAGCTGGGAGGGGATAAAAGATGACGCCTCTCTTTCTTGTGATAACCGAAAACAAAGCCTTTGCACAGCTTTGCAGAAAGGCCCTTACAAACGCAGGCTTCCAAAGCTCAAAGCTCGCCTCAGCGTGTCTTTGCAACGGCAGAAAAAGCGTCACTGCCATCTCCCCCGACTATGTTCTTCTCGACGGTGATTGCCAAAACAATATGGACGACTACATCATAAGCCTTGCCCCACGATATTCTGTGCCTATAATCTATCTTACCATTCAGCACAACAATAAATATCCCATGATGCAGGCAGGTGCCATAGACGTCGTATATAAACCTGACGGCACTCCGTCTGATAACGAGCGTTTTCAGAAACGCTTTACCGAAAGCATACAGCGCCTTGAAAAAGCAAGAGTTAATTCTGTTGTGCATATACCTGCCATAAATACCTCCGGAATAATAGCCATAGGCGGTTCAACAGGCTCAACGGAAGCCCTGAAAGCTATCCTTAAAGACCTCCGCCACGACCTGCCCCCTGTAGTGGCAGTCCTGCATATGCCTGCAGGCTATACAAGGATATATGCCGAACAGCTATGCACTGAAACCGGTCACAACGTTGTGGAAGCCAAAAGCGGTCTGTATCTCAGCCAAGGCATGGTGGTCATAGCACAGGGCGGTCAGCACCTTAGATTGTTCAAGGATAAAAAAGGCTATTTTGTCACCTCTGAAGCAGGCGTAAAGGTTTCAGGTCACTGTCCGTCAGTTGACGTGCTTTTTGACTCTGTGGCATACAGCGCAAAACGTAACGCTATAGGCGTTATCCTCACCGGCATGGGCTGTGACGGTGCAAAGGGTATGCTCAACATGAAGAAAATGGGAGCATATAATATCGGACAGAACGCAGAAAGCTCCATAGTCTATGGTATGCCCAAAGCCGCATATGAAAACGGCTCAGTGTCAAAGCAGTGTCCCCTTGACAAGATAGCACAGGAGATACATTATCGCATCGACAGCGGCTTATGATAAAATATAACAAGGAGGGATAGCTGTGGAAAACAGCAGATATCTCATTTTCACCTCAGCAGGGCGAAGCTTTTCACTGCCCTTTGAGGATATAAAAATAATCATAGCGGCGCAGACCCCAACTCCCGTGCCTGATTTTCCCGACTATGTGCCGGGAACAGTGTTGAACGAGGGCGAGGTAGTGCCTGTCATAGACCTGCGCAGACGTTTCCGCTATGAGCCAAAAGAGATCTCCGACAGAGATTGCATAATAATCACAATGGGCGAAGAAGTTTCCGTAGGGCTTTTGTGCGACAGCGTAACAGGCTTCACGGATATCCCCGAGGATAAGCTGTGTAAAGCCCCAAACGTCAACGAAGAAGCCTGCGCAGATTTTCTAAAAGGAGAATTTCTTCTGGAGGGCAAGCCATGCTATGTCCTTGACAGCGAAAAAGTAATAAAGCTCAGCGACCGTGAAAAGGTAGCAAATACAGAGCGAAAGGATAAATAAAAATGAGAGAGATAAACGTTTCAGAAGTAGAAGAACTTGTAAGAGATCTGTGCATAAAAGCCAATCTGTATCTTCCTGAGGATATGGAAAGCTGTATAGAGTGCAACGCCAGGAAAGAGCAGTCCCCGGTGGGAAAGAACGTCTTTGCTGATATCCTTGACAATATGAGAGTAGCAAGAGAAGAAACTATCCCTATCTGTCAGGACACAGGCATGGCAGTTATCTTCATGACCATAGGACAGGACGTGCATTTTGTAGGCGGTTCGCTGAATGAAGCCATAAACAAAGGCGTAGCAAGAGGCTATACAGAGGGCAGACTGCGCTGTTCCATAGTATCCGACCCATTGGAAAGAGTAAACACAGGGGATAATACACCGCCTGTTGTGCATCTTAAAATAGCAGATGGCGAAAAGGTAGAAATAATGGTGGCACCAAAGGGCTTTGGCAGCGAAAATATGTCACAGCTTAAAATGATGACCCCGTCAGTTACCGAGGACGAGATAGTGGATTGGGTAGTGTCAGTGTGTGCAAAAGCAGGTTCTAACCCATGTCCGCCAATAGTCATAGGCGTAGGCATAGGCGGCGACTTTGAGAAGTGCGCATACCTTGCAAAGAAAGCACTGTGCAGAAGCGTGTCGGAAAGAAACCCAAAGGAACGTTATGCAAAGCTTGAAGCGAAAATGCTGGAGAAGATAAACCTCCTTGGCATAGGACCGCAAGGCTTTGGCGGCACACAGACCTGCCTTGCAGTAAATATAGAAGAAGCACCGACCCATATCGCAGGCCTGCCGGTGTCAGTGAACGTAGGCTGTCATGTGACAAGACACGCAAGCGGAGAGATATAAGGGCATAATGTGGGGACGAACAGAGTTCGCCCGTCTTTGTTTGAATGACTTCACGAAAAAACAAAACTCACTACTTCGATAACGGGACGCCGAGGGCGTCGTCCCCTACAACTTCATCGTGCCGCAAATTCGCTTCGCTCGGTGCTAACTTTTACTTTGTGCTCGAGCACAACTCTGGTCAGCTTTGCCAATTCCTCACTCCTCACTCCTCATTCCTCACTCCTCATTCCTACCTCTTTTCTCCACAACACCAACACCCCGATAACATTCGGCACCGCCATAAGTCCATTGAAAATATCCGACACTCCCCACACAAGCTCCATGCTCCACATCGTTCCAATGCACCCACAAGCTATCGCCATGATCCTATAGATCATATCACTTCGAGGGAAAAGGTATCTCCAAGCCCTCTCCCCTATGAAAAACCACCCTGCCACTGTCGCTAATGCAAAAAGTATCAGCGAACCTGACATGAAATACTTCCCCGCTCCACCAAGAGCAGCATTGTAAGCCCTCACTGCCATATCATCCCCCGTGAGGTCAGTGCCGCTTATTATTATCACCACAGCCGTCAAAGTGCATATGACAAAGGTATCTATAAAAACCTCAGCCATTGCCCATGTTCCCTGCAATTCAGGCGACTTTATCCTGCACGAGCTGTGTACTGCCACCGTCGAGCCTAAGCCTGCTTCGTTTGAAAACGCTCCACGCTTTAACCCCTCCACCATGGAAAATATTATCGTCCCTGCCACTGAGCCTGTTATGCAGGCTGTGGGACAAAAGGCGTTTTTTACTATCATTGCTATCGCTCCTGCGGCTTTTAATGGGTGAAATATTATCACTCCCAAACTGCCGCCTATGAAAAGCACCGCCATTATGGGCACAAGCTTTTCGCAAAGACAAGCTGCTGAGTTTTTTCCCACAGCTACTAAAAATACGAAAATAAGCACCGCAAGTGCAAATATATATGAGGGTATCCCAAACCCCTCTCGGGCAGCCGCAGCCGCCGAACCCGTCTGCACCATGTTGCCCATTCCAAGGGACGCACCCACCGTAAAAACTGCAAACAAAACAGCCGTGAGCTTCGTTCTGCCTATCTTTTCGAGATAAGCCGCCGCACCGCAAAGCTTTCCGTCAGAGCATCTCACTCCCAGATAGTTTTCGCAGTAAGCAAGCCCCATTCCGAAAAATGCAGATACCCACATCCAGAATACCGAGCCTGCGCCCCCTATCCTGATACATTCCCCCACGCCCACCACCGAGCCTGTTCCTACAGTTGCCGCAAGCGCCGTGGAAAATGTCTGAAACTGCGAGAGAGAATCGCTTTCGGAGCTTTCTTTTTTAAACAGCGTAAAAACCGTTTTCTTCATTATTTTTAAAATGTGTATCTGTGGAAATCCAAGCTTTATGCTCAGATATATTCCGCCCCCAAGCAAAAGTATCAAAAGCGGAACGCCCCACAAAAACGAATTTATCTTGTTTATTATAGCCGTAAGTTCCATAGCTTTCCCCCGAAAACACTTTTTTCGTGCAAATAATTGCCTTATAAATGATATGATATAAAAGGGAGATTAATTCTTGAAAACTGAGATAACCATACATACAAATACGCAAAAAAACAAACAGCGAGGTGAACGTCCTCAAATGCACAGATATAAGCCCTCAAAAATACCGCTTTTTATCTTCTGGGCTATCCTTGCGGTAATATTGTTTCTTATCCGCTATGCGGTCAATCTCATAGAAAAACTTATCCCATTTTCCGTGAATTATATCCTTATGCCAATGTGGATAATCGCCGCACTTTTTTGCCTGCTGGTGCTTCCCTTTTATTTCATCAGATCTTATTTCACCGTCAGCTCAAAAGAAGTCACCGCCTTTACAGGACTTTTCTTTACCATGCGGCATTTTATGCCCACCTCGGCAATAAAATCCGTCACAACTATCATAACTCCCCTAGGCAGTATAACAGGACTGAATTTTGTCGTCTTAAACGCCTTGGGCGCAAGACTTCTTATACCTTTTATGAGCCGCCGTGATGCCATGGAAATATCCGCCATAGTAAACAGCTCCATACGAAACAGAGAACGCAAAGAAGACTAGATACCATAGACAGGAAAGGTTTAAATGAGCCGCAGAGAAACTATCAAAGAAAAAAGAAGCTGGCTGAAGAATTTCTTCGCCCACCGCCAGCACCCTATAATGATATTATCTTATACAACTAAATATATGTGGCTTCTTGCTATCCCTCTTGCCAAGTATCTCATAGCCGCAAAATTCAACTTTCAAAGCTGGTTTCAGGCACATTGGGTTGATATCCTCACTATCACATTTATCTTCGGCTACGCTTTCCTGCGCTGGATATTTGTCTACTATGAGCTTGAAGAAGATTGCATCATAGCCCACACAGGCTATTTCGGCATAACACGAACTAAGGTCTATTTTGCCGAGATAAGCTCATTGTCACTGTCGCAAGGATATATTTCCAGACTTATACATTCTTGTGCCGTGTACATAGACACCGACGCAAAATCCCTGCAAAAAGCAGATATAATGCTCACCCTTACAAAAAAACGAGCCTTTGAGCTTTATCATTTTGCCACTGCCAAATGCAAAAACAAACCTAAATATGTCTACAACTCAAAGAAAAGCCTGCTCGTTATATTCTCTCTTATCTTTTCATCAACTCTGTCAGGCATGATAATCGTGCTGTCGGTACTTTACGAAGCATATAGGATAGTAGGACGAGAGGCGGAAGAACAAATACTCCGCAGAGTGAATACGGAGATAGCAAAAGTTCCGGTGCTTGCAGAAGTGCCTGAATATATCCTTATCGCAGGCGGTGTTCTGGCAGGAGGCTGGCTCATATCATTTCTGTCGAATCTTATGCGCCACTGGAATTTTTCCTGCACACGCTGTGCCGACCTTTTCATAATCAGAAGCGGGATAGGCACAAGACGCAGACACGTCCTCTATAGAGATAGAGTAAACTATATCGACCTAAGACAATCATTGCTTATGAAGATATGCAAAATAACCTCTGTGTCTGCCCACTGTACAGGATACGGAAAAAGACGGCTTGAAATATCAGCACTTATACCGATAACGACAAACGGACAGGTTGACCGCTCCCTGAAGATGCTCATGCCGAAAATACCGCCGGTGAAAAGCGACATCTCCACAGGAAAAGCCGACCTTGGCAGATTTATAACGATACCGCTCATATGCACGTTTATACCCATCATATCAGGAAGAGGAGCGCTTTACTTTTTTCCTAACTGGAAAAGAGAAATCACCATACTTGTGATACTAACTACCATACCATTGCTGTGGCTCGTGATAGTTAAGGCGGCGGCAGCGTTCACAACGTCAATAGGCTTTGAAAACGGGTATTGTACATTGTCATATTGTAAATGGTATAGCTTTCATAAATCAATAGCCGCACTTGACAGAGTGTCAATGGTAACTGTCATGCAAAATCCGTTTCAGAAGATAAGCCATACTTGTGCCGTGAGAGTTTATACCAATTCGGAGAGTACAGACTATCATGCCGTAAAGGGACTTAATTATGAGAAGGTTATAAAATTGTTGAACAGGAATGGGTATACGGTGTGAAAAATGAGAAATGAGGAGTGAGGAATGAGGAATTAGCATAGCAGACCAAAGTTACCCCCTCAGCACCGAGCTAAGCGAGCAAAAGGTCCAGGGACACGTCCCTGGTCAGGGTCAAGGGGTGAAACCCCTTGTGAGTAAATTTCTTGTTCGACTTCGCTCACAAGAAATGGGCAAAGCCCTGTCGGAGTATGAGGCAGAGCCTCATTCGGTGCAAGCCGACCAAGCGGTGCAGAGTAAAGCAAAAAAAAGCATATAGAAGTAGTGCTTTATTATAAATGTATATCGAAGAAACAAAATCTGCACCGCTTTTCTATCCTCCTGCACAAAGTAAAATCCGCAAAGAGCAAAGCGATTTTGCGGCGGTAGAACTTGCGACCATAATGTAGGGTTTGACAGACGACCGACACGGGCGACCAGAGGTCGCCCCTACACAGTTTGATAAACAAATATCATCAGGGACGACCACCTCGTCCCCGATTTTTTATTCAAAAAATATTTTTCACTGCAACATTTCAGTGAAAAATATACACTTATATTATGACGGACGACAGGGGGGATCAGATTGGACAAAAAGGGAAGAAAAAAGCTCGCAGAACTTGCGGTGAACGGCGATACGGACGCCTTTTCTAAGCTCTATGGAGAGATATATAAGGAGCTTTATTATTACGCCCTCGCTAACCTGCAAAATGCCGAGGACGCCGCCGATGCAGTGCAGGACGCTGTGCTGGACGGCTATATGAGCATCTCCTCGCTGCGGAAAAGCGAAGCTTTCGATAGCTGGATGTTCAAAATTCTGGTCGCCAAGATCAAACAAAAACAAAAGGAATACGCCCAAAGACGCTCTAACCTCGATTATATTAATGAAAGCGACGCAATAATCAAGGACGAAAACGGATTTGAGCGGTGCGAGATCTTAGAAGAGTTTGCTGATCTCAGTGAAGCGGAAAGACTCTGTATATCACTTCACTGTATAGCAGGCTACAAAGGCAGGGAGATAATGGAGATAACAGGTATTAAAGATACGACAGTCCGTTCCCATATATCCAGAGGTAAAGCAAAAATACGCAGTAAGCTGTTTGGAAAGGAGGTGACATGATGAGAAATTTAAGAAAACGCAGAAAGCTTATCAGACAAATGGAACAGGCAAACAAAATTCCTGATAAGCTCATGCCCCAGGAAATAAAAGATATGCTGGACGTGGCAGGCTTCAGACCCGTTATCGAAAATACTCCAAATAGTGCAGAGATAAAAATAAACAGCGGCAGAAGCAACGCCCTGAGATGTCTGGCTGTGGTGGCGGCTTTCGTCCTTGTGGTAGGCGGATTTGCTGTGCTTAGGTTCAGCAATACCCAGTTCGTCAAAAAATACCCCAATTCCGCTTCTTCACAGTCCGCTGACGCCTCAGGTCTTGACGGCCTCCGTGGAACGACCTATAAGGGTCTTTACAACTATATAAATAGCAACAGCAAAAACATAGAGGACTTTATAGTTGACAATAGCTATATATTCAAAAATATCGACTCTTTGACTGTTGATGACGATGACTATGTGGCTTTGTATAAGCAGGCACTTAGAGATCACCAGCTCACACCTAACCCCGCTGATATACAGCTCACTCGCTCAGGCGTGGATATCACCCCCACAACCAGCATAGATGAGCTGGAAACAAACATAACCTACGGAAATGCCCATTTCATTACTGACAATGGCGGTATCGACGTTTATATTACACAAAACGGAAATATCACAAAGTCAGAACAGGATATCTTTGCGGAAACCTTCCTTAAAAAAGGTCTTGTCGACATTGCCGAATACGAACAGTACGGCTGTAAGTTCGCTCCAAGCGTTGTTGCAATGTATTTGGATAATAACAAGCTTTACGCTTTCTTCGACTTTATCTTACCCGTGAAGTCAGGAAAGAAAAACCTCGATATCGAATACTGCGGAATGTGCGGGTTTGACGTGAGCGACCCTGAGAATATCAAGCTCATAAACGAGTTTGAACAACCCGGCGTGCTGGAGGGCATAAGAAAAGTTGACGGAAAGTTTTTCATCGTGTCACGCTACACCCAAGCAGCTTCACTGCTATTAGATGACCAAAAGCCCGAGGATATCGCACCCGTGCGATACATCAATGGTGAAAAACAGCTTTTTGAAGAAAGTGAAATGTATATCACAGCCAGAGATAATACACCGTCCATGATCCTGCTTTCGTCCTTTGACGGAAAAAATCAAGGCTCATACATGGCTTCAAAGCTTATCGCCTGTGGTGAAAGCAGCATCTTAATGGGAACAGACAACATTTATATTTTAAGAGCATATTCTTTTGAAAAAACAGACGAATACAGCACAGTGCCAACAAGAGCGCTTATTACAAGAATAAACTACGGCGGCGGCGACATGGAGCTTAACAAAACCCAGACCGTCACAGGCGCAGACGCCGAGCATATAAGCCACGCCATATCAGGAGATGAGTATAACGGCAGATTGTCGCTGTTCTCAAACGACTCTGCAAACATTTACGATATCAGCACACACAATATCTGTTATAGCGGCATTAATATCTGCACGCTGTGGCTTTTTGACAATGACCTTGGTGGCCCTGTGAAAAAGACCCTCACATACGAGGATATCGACTTCGAGAGCGCAAGGTATAGCACATTCTATCATTCCATGCTGTATGTTTACAGAGAATATTCATTTGCATACAGCATGGATGACACTTATCAGGCAGCGAACAATATCCAGCTTGATGAAGTATATGATTTCTCAGACCCAAACAAGATAACTCAGGTGAAAACTGACGATCAAATTATAGCAGTGTCAGACTCAGCGTCAAGAGTATCTTTTCAATACAGCCTGACGAACTATAATGACGACATTGCAGTGCGCACCGACAGCACGTCATTTGACTCTTTCAGCGTAAAGATACTCGACAAGAGCAAAACAGAAAAGCAAGAAACGCTTTTATACGGCTCAAGCGGCAAGGGCATAGCGAATGCTAACGGCACAGTGGATCAGGTGCAGGTTTATGACACAAAGGTAGTAAAGAAATTCAACTTCTTCAAGACTATACAGGAATACAAATATCACGAGAAAGAAATGGGAACAACAGTTGACGGAAAGGATATGACACAAAGATCCGCCAGCACTATTTCTTCAAACTCCATAATAACAGACAACGAAAACGGATATATAGCCATACCATTCTATGACATAACCACAGTAGGCAAGACCGATGACGGCGACAATTGGGAATATACCTATTATGAAAAAACTATTGAAAAAATGCTGGTAATGAAATATGACATAGAAACAAAAACTTTCAGCGAGTGTGGAACTATAAAGCTTGACGAATATACAGATTATTATGACGATTATTTCGATCATGCTAGTGAAGACGAGATCACGGCTATGGTCAACGACAATGACCAGAAAGATCGTTACCGCAGTGCATTCGTTCAGGACGGATATATTTATATCTTCTCCGACAGACAGATACGCTCATACAGCTATGCCGATCTCTCAAAACCCACTGACAGTGTAGACATAGTTAAATAGCATTACACCAAACTTCCCCTTTAGCACCCGACGGATAAATTTCTGTCGGGTGTTTTTTTCGCTAAAACGTTTTCGATATTGCACACAAATAAAACCACCGCAAATTGTATAGTATGTACAATAAATGTTCACAGTAATATAACCAATTGAAATTCTGTTTGTGCTAAAATAATATGGTTTTAGGAATAAATATAAGACATAAATAGGAGAAAGAATTATGAAAGACCTAACGAAAGGAAATATCACAAAGCTTATTTTAATGTTCGCTCTGCCCCTTCTGCTTGGCAACGTTTTTCAGCTTTTTTATAATCTTGCCGACACCCGTATCGTGGGTCAGACCTTAGGCAAAAACGCCATAGCCGCCCTTGGCGCAACTTCATCAGTGAACACCGTCATAATAGGCTTTCTGAACGGTCTTACAAACGGCTTTGCCCTTGTGACGGCACGCTTTTTCGGTGCAAAAGAGTTTGACCGCCTGAAAAAGTCCGTTGCCCACGCCCTTACCCTAGGTATCGCAACGGCAATAGCCCTCACCGCCCTCAGCCTTGCCTTTATCGACCCACTGCTGAGAGCGTTGAACACGCCTGACAACATCTTTAAGCAGGCAAAAACCTACATAGTCATAATCCTTGCAGGAATGATAATATCAATGTTCTATAACATCTGCGCAGGTATCCTCCGTGCAGTCGGCGACACTGTTTCGCCACTTATCTTCCTTATAATATCAACCATCGCTAATATCGGGCTTGACCTTCTCTTTATCCTAGGCTTTAAAATGGGTGTTGAGGGTGCGGCATATGCCACCCTTATCGCACAGGGTATCTCAGTTGTGCTTTGTATAATATACATCATTAAAAAACACAAATTTCTTATCCCATCAAAAAGCGACTTCCGCTTTAACTTCAAGCTCGCAGGAGATATGTATGCAACAGGCGTTTCAATGGGACTTATGATATCACTTGTGGGTATCGGCACAGTTATAATGCAGGGCGCAATAAATATATTCGGCACTGACATAATAGTCGCCCACACCACCGCAAGAAAAATATCTGAGATCTTTATGCTCCCTATATCCGTTTTCGGTGCAGCTTCAGCAACCTTTTCAAGCCAGAACTACGGTGCAGGCAGAATAGACAGAGTAAAAGAGGGCGTGAAAAAAGCGACCCTTATAACATGGGGCTGGTCTGTTATCGTAATAGCCGCAACATGGCTTTTCACACCATTTTTCGCACACCTTATCACAGGTATCAGCGACCCTGAGATAGTGGGTACAGTGGAAAAATACATGAAAATAAACACAGCATTTTACTTTATCCTCGGCATAGTAATAGTTTTCAGAAACGCACTTCAGGGCGTAGGAGATAAGATAACACCTATAGCTTCAAGCATAATAGAGCTTTTGGGCAAGTTCGCAGTGGCAATGATACTCGCCCCACGCATGGGATATTTCGGCATCATGATAAGCGAACCCCTCGTGTGGGCAGGCATGGCAGTGATGCTCGGCATAGGCTTTGCCGCAAATAAGACCTTCCGTAAAGAGAATATCCCCAATACGGCTGAACAAATGTAAACGATCTATTAATTTAAATAAAACAGATAGCTCCCTATGTAGAAAAAAGTAAGCCACTATTGATTTTATCAAAGAAACGTGTTATAATTAGTAAAAACATACAATCCACAAGAGTATGGCTAACATACCATAGACGTGAAAGGGGGAAATGCCTGCAAACGGCAGGCATGACAGAAAAAATGCTTTCAAAAATATTGTCAAAAGAGGAATGTGCAAAGTGCAGGATATGCTGTTGCTTTGACAGCTATGATATATGGGAAACACCATATATCTCACAAACGCTTGCAAGCAAGATATTGCAGGAATATGCCCCTAAGCAGGAATTTATAAAGAAGGAAAACCATTTCTTGTTCAAAATGGATAAGGAACAGAATGCAGACCTGTATTATTGCCCAATGCTGGATAACGAGAAGGGCTGTATATTAGGCGATGACAAACCGTTCGACTGCAGGATATGGCCACTGAGAGTAATGGCACTGAATGAAACTAAAGTAATAACATTGTCGCCGGTCTGTCCTACTATGAATGAAAAGTCCATAAAGGAGCTGACGAAAACGGCTAACGAGCTGGCAGATCAGATATTTGAGTATGCAGACGAAAATCCGGAAGCCGTGAAACCGTATCTTGACGGCTATCCAATATTGGTGGCAGAGGGCAAGAAGTATAAGGATACCCTCGTGTAAAAAGTAAAAATCAAAAAACAAAGCGGTGTCGGAGTGAAAAACTCTGCACCGCTTTTTCTATCCCATAGCATAAAGTAAAATCCGCAAAGAACACCAGCGATTTTGCGACGAAAAAAATCGACACAAATGTGTAGGGGCTGGCGCCCCCGACAGCCCGCACCTGCTTGCCGCACAACCATGCAGTATATGCACAATGAACTGCACAACATTTTCCAACACGGGACGTCGTATTTTTGCAAAGCAGAAATTGCGCCGCTCCCCTACAGTGAGTTTATGCGGTTATCATGAATTGCAAGCAGCTTACCTCAAAAACAAATAATAAATAAGCCCATAAAGCACACTAGCCAAAGTGCCGTAAAGAATAACAGGTCCGCTGATAATGAAGATCTTCGCCCCAAGCCCAAGAATATATCCCTCCGTCTTGAACTCAAGAGCAGGTGCTGCCACAGAATTCGCAAAACCTGTTATGGGTACAAGCGTACCTGCACCTGCGTGCTTGGCTATGCGGTCATACCAGCCAAGACCTGTGAGAAGAGCCGATAAAAATATCAAAGTTATTGATACCGACATTGAGGCGTTATCTTTGGATAAACCTAAATATAAATACATATCCATAAGCGATTGACCAATAACGCATATAAGTCCGCCAAATAAAAACGCCTTTGGTATGGTCACCCACCACTTTGTCCCCTTTGACGCCTCTTTGTACATCTCGCTGTATTGTGCCTTGCTCAAATTTATATCCATTTCTTTCGCTCCTTTTTTTCTATCATGTTTGCACCTATTGTTCCTCAAAAATCAAAGCTTATTCATATTTTAAGTACACGATTTTCGCACAATTTGGTCAATATGTTGCTGTAAGGTTAATATTTTTATATAGTTTCAACAAGTTTTGTATAATGTAAACGATTTATTATAAGGAAATTTGTTTAAATAGTATCTTGAAAAAAATGCGAAAATTTTGTATCATATTCATTAGAGATATTCTATCTTAGGGGCAGTGTAACTGCCATTATTTTCAGGAGGTTATTATAATGAAAGCTAAAAAAATTCTTGCTGCTGTCACAGCTCTTTCTCTGACAACAGTAGTATTCGCATCATGCGGCGATTCAGCTGATTCTTCAAGCTCTACTGCTGCCGTAACAACAACTACAGCCGTTACTACAACTACAACTGCAGCAACAACAACTACAGCTGCTGCCGAGTCTGCTGCTGATTCAGCTGCAACAGACAGTTCTGCTGGCTCTACAAAAGGCAGCGACTCTGATTACACACCTGTAAAGACATTCAAGGGCTATGATGCATTCCTTATGTTCGGTGACGGAGAGTGGCTCTGGGGCAACTGGGAAGGTCAGGGCGAACCTGAAGCTACTAAAGCATTCGGCGTTGACGCTGACATAACAGGCGACGGTGAGTACACAGTTTCTATCACAAACGCTTCTATCTCTTATGACGATCCGGACGAGGGCATCAACCCACAGATCGCTCTTGATGGCGACTATGCTGTTGGCGCTCAGGGTTGCGTAGTAATGTGCGTTGATATCATCGGTCTTCTTAACGGCGAAAAACTCAAGGGCACAGGCGATCCTAAGACTGATAAGGAAACTCCAGGTAAGTACAACGCTGACGATCTCAAGGTAGAGCTTAAGTCTATCAAGGCTGACGGTCAGGAAGTTGCATTCGATAAAGCTAAGATCAAGTATGGCAACATCGAGGACAACAACAACTGCTACAGAATCGAGATCTACAACGATTACGGCGATACAGCTAAGGATTCTCCTATCGACAAGGACAATCTTGCATTTGAGGACAGCCTCGAGATTACATTCTCTATCGAGGGCCTTTCTGAATAATTTTTCATGAAAACTAAGAGCAGACCGCAATATGGTCTGCTCTTTTGTATTTTTATACATCTTTCCAGTGACAAAAAGTGTGACAGATTTTTTTAAAATAGCTGTCACACTTTTATGTTGACATGAAACTAAGGGGAATATATAATAATAGTATTATAGTAATTCTATAATATCATCACATATTTTATTAATCCCCTAAGAAAAAAGCCGTGGTACCCTTTCTTACCACAGCTTTTTTCTTTTTTATCCATTTTTGTTATCTATTCCGCCTTACTGTCTGCCACCAGACCGCCGTTATCCGCCATAAGCTTGAATTTTATCTCAAACTCTTTCTCATCACCGCTGTCCGTCTTGCGATATACCTTGCAGACGACTTCATCTCCTGCCTGCTTCCCTGAAAACAGCGACGCTATATCCACCTCTCCTGCGGTGGACTTTCCGTCTATTTCCGTGATGATATCGCCCTCCGCAAGGTCTGTATTGGCAACATCACAATCAGGGTTTATGGACACAATACAAATACCCGGCTTTATGCCGTATATCTCAGCAGTGGTGTCGCTGACAGCATAATAAGTCACACCTATCTTTACTCTGCCTGCCACATAGCCCTTTTCCATAAGCTCCTCGATAACAGGCTTCGCCTCGTCAATGGATACCGCAAAGCCTATGCCCTCATAGTCGCTTGAAGCAAGCTTCGATGAGGTTATCCCTATGACCTGCCCCCACATATTGAACAGCGCTCCACCTGAGTTACCGGGGTTTATGGCTGCGTCTATCTGTATGCAGTTCATTATTATTGACGAGTTTTCAAGCCTTATCCTGCGGTTCACACCTGATACGATACCCTTTGTCACAGTGCCGTAATAGCCCGCCGGTGAGCCGATAGCGACTACCTCTTCCCCTGCATTCACCTGAGTTGAATCGCCGAACTCAGCCACCTGCAAGCCCTGCGCCTGTATCTTTATCACCGCTATATCCGTGGCAGAGTCCTGCCCCACCACCTTGGCTTCATACTCCGAATTGTCGCTTAGAACAACTTTTATGCCCGACTCCGCCGCATTTACAACATGGGCATTTGTGACGATATATCCGTCAGCGGACATTATAACACCGCTGCCCTGACCTGCCGCAACATATCCACCCGAATTTTTGTAAACCTCTATAGACACCACAGCAGGAGAAAATCCCTTTGCGATACCCTCGGCAGTGTATCTTCCGTCAGCCTGGTAAAATTCATCGTCAAGCTTCGGCTTGTCAGCCACAGGAAGCGTAAAGCTTATCTTCTCGTCCCCTGTAACAAGATTTCTCACCCAGCCGCTTCCCCTTATGGAGGTTATTGATATGGCTATTCCGATGCCTACAAAAAGCACCATAAAGCACAGCCTTGCAGCTGCATGGCGCATACGCTCTCTGCGGCGGCTTCTTTTTCTCGCCGAATCAACAGCCGACCAAAAATCTTCGTCCACCTTGTGAGCGGCTACCGCTCCCTCAGGCAGCTTGTAATGCCCGGTTTCTTGGGCTGTATCTTCATTTTCATCATGCAGACAAGGCTGCTCTTCAAACTGCTCCATATGAGCCTCCTAGTCGCCCTCCGCCTTGTTAGGCAGTGTGAACACAAATTCCGTATACTCGTTCTTAACGCTTCGTACCATTATCTTGCCCCCGTGGAGCTTTATGATAGAACGCACGATATTAAGTCCCAATCCAACGCCCGTCTTGTCAAGTCCTCTTGACTTATCGGTCTTATAAAATCTGTCGAACACCAGCGGAAGCTCGTCCTCAGACAGACCCTCTCCGCTGTTTCTGATAGAAATGCTTGTCATATTGCCCTCAGGCTCAAAGTGAAACTCTATATAACCGCCCTTGTCAACGAACTTTATGGCGTTCTCTATCAAGTTATACATGACCTGATGCACAAGGTCGTTATCAGCATAAAGGGTCACTCTGTCAACGTCAAGACCCCTTATCTCTATCTGCTTTTCCTCAAGCCTTGGCTCAAAAGTCACAAGGGTATCGACTATCGGCTCAAGCACAGAGAAATACTGCAAATTAGGTTTAAGCTCGCCTGCCTCGATCTTTGCAAGATTGAGCATACTTCTTACGAGCCTTGCAAGTCTGTGTACCTCAGAGGAAATTATCTTAAGATAATATCTCTCCTGCTCCTTTGGTATGGTGCCGTCAAGCAGACCGTCCACAAAACCGCCTATAGACGTCATAGGCGTTCTAAGCTCATGAGAAACGTTCGCAAGGAAGCTGTTTCGCATGGTGTCATAGCTTTTCAGGCTGGCAGCCATATCGTTGAAAGCGTTGCTGAGCTGTTCAAGCTCCGAGGTAGAATAATCAGGCAGGGTGACGGAAAAATCTCCTGCTCCTATCTTCTTTGATACTTCCGCTATCTCTTTTATAGGCTCTGTAAGCTTCAGCGTCATGAAATATACCAGAAACATTACTATGACCAGAACTATTATAGCGGAAACTATAAATATTTCCATTATGTTGTAGGTATAGTCGTCCTGAGCCGCCTTTGAACTGAATGCAAGCACATAATATTCAGGTCCATTCGCTTTGAACGACTTACCTATCACATGATATATAGCATCGAAAGCTCCTCCGAGATCTGAATAAACATACTCGCAATTGTCGGAAAAAGCTTCAAGCTCATGGACAGATATATTATGAGGGCTGCACACAGGATCCTTACTGGAGTTCACAAGCACTGCTCCCGTAGAGTCGCACAAGATAAAATCAGCGTTGCACGCCATTGAATACTGCGTCATCTCATCTGCCACCGACTTTTTCCAGTCGGCAGGCTGAGCCAGCATTTCTTCCTGCGTATATAAAGCAAGAGCCTTGGTGTTTTTCTCCAACAGGCTCTTTTTTTCGTCAATAAAATACCTTGAAGAAACCAGCAGTAATACCGTTCCTAAGCACACAAAGCTTATAAGTATTACTGCTGAACAAATTACAAAGTATTTAAAGAATATGCTTTTACGATTACTCATGCGGTGTTTCAGCGACTTCAAACTTGTATCCTACGCCCCATACAGTTTTAAGTGCCCACTTGTCAGAAACGCCCTCAAGCTTCTCACGCAGACGCTTAACGTGAACGTCGATAGTTCTCGAATCGCCGTAATATTCAAAGCCCCATACCTCATCAAGGAGCTGATCTCTTGTATAAACTCTGTTCGGATTTGAAGCAAGGTGGAACAGAAGCTCAAGCTCCTTCGGCGGTGTATCAAGCACCTGACCGTTTACTCTCAGCTCATATCTTGTCATATTAACTGAAAGCTTGTCATACTTGACTTCCTTTATCTCAGCTTCGCCTGATGACTGACCTACTCTTCTGTATACAGCCTTTATTCTTGCGATAACTTCCTTTGTATCGAAAGGCTTTACGATATAGTCGTCAGCTCCAAGCTCCAGACCAAGCACCTTATCAAATGTTTCTACCTTTGCGGTTATCATGATGATAGGCACGTTGGACTTCTTTCTTATCTCACGGCATACCTGCCAGCCGTCTATACCGGGCAGCATAATGTCAAGCAGTATGATGTCAGGCTTAAGAGCGTTGAATTTTACCACTGCTTCCTCACCGTCATGTGCAAGTATTACTCCATAGCCCTCCTTTTCAAGGTAAAGCCTGAGCAGCTCGCAGATGTTCTTATCATCGTCTACTACCAATACTCGTCCAAGCGACATATTTCATCTTCCTTTCGTTTATTTACTTCTTTTCATGCCCATTATTTCAAATTTTCGCACTTCAGAAAATTTGAACAAAAGACAATAATTATTCAAATTGATATAAGTATTATAACAAATTCACAAACCCATTGTGTGAATATTTATTTAATTTTTTATTAAATATCATAATTTGCTTTAATTTTAAGCGGACGTCTGCAACAATATGTATATATTTAATTTAATTAATCAATACTTTTGGGTTTTACTTACAAATGAGGGAAGGATATTATTTGATTTTTGTAAACTATATCATAAAATATTACCCATTCCATACAAACAGCCTCCGCAGGATAACTACGGAGGCTGTAAATTATATCAGATATTAGTCATGGGAGCTTATTAGTACATACCGCCCATTCCGCCTGCACCTGCTGCTGCGGCTGCCATAGCAGCGTCAGCCTGTGGGTCCTTCTTGTCTGCAACAAGGCTCTCAGTTGTAAGCACCATTGAAGCAACAGAAGCTGCGTTCTGGAGAGCTGAACGTGTAACCTTAGTAGGGTCAACGATACCTGCAGGTATCATGTCAACATACTCAGAAGTATAAGCGTTGAAGCCATAGCCGACCTTTCTTGAACGGATTATCTTGTCTATGATAACGCTGCCCTCAAGACCTGCGTTCACTGCGATCTGTCTAACTGGTTCTTCAAGAGCCTTGTAAACTATCTGAGCGCCTGTCTTTTCGTCACCGCTGAGCTTGTCAACGAGCTTCTTAACTGCCGGCATAGCGTTGATAAGAGCTGTTCCGCCGCCTGCTACGATACCCTCTTCAACAGCTGCCTTTGTAGCTGCCAGAGCGTCCTCGATCCTCAACTTCTTTTCCTTCATCTCGACCTCAGTTGCAGCACCGACCTTGATAACAGCTACGCCGCCTGAAAGCTTAGCAAGTCTTTCCTGAAGCTTTTCTCTGTCGAAATCAGAAGTTGTGTTCTCGATCTGTGACTTGATCTGACCAACTCTTGCCTTGATATCGTCGCTGTTGCCTGCGCCGTCAACAATGATAGTGTTCTCTTTCTGAACGACTACCTGTCTTGCTCTGCCCAGCTGCTCCATAGTTGTTTCGCTGAGTTCAAGACCAAGTTCAGATGAAATTACCTGACCGCCTGTGAGGATAGCGATATCCTGAAGCATTTCCTTTCTTCTGTCGCCAAAGCCAGGAGCCTTTACAGCTACGCAAGTGAAAGTACCTCTCAGCTTGTTTACGATAAGAGTTGAAAGAGCCTCGCCCTCAACGTCCTCGGCGATGATAAGGAGCTTCTTGCCAGCCTTTACGATCTGCTCGAGAAGTGGAAGAATTTCCTGAATGTTAGAGATCTTCTTGTCTGTGATAAGAATGTAAGCGTCATCAAGAACAGCTTCCATTTTATCTGTATCTGTTACCATATAAGGTGCGATATATCCTCTGTCGAACTGCATACCTTCAACAACTTCGCTGTAAGTTTCAGCAGTCTTTGACTCTTCAAGAGTGATAACGCCGTCAGCAGTTACCTTTTCCATAGCCTCAGCGATAAGCTTACCGATATTCTCATCAGCGGCAGAAACAGCACCTACTCTAGCTATCTCATCAGAGCCTTCTATTTTCTTTGAGTTAGCAACGATAGTTTCAACAGCAGTATCTACAGCCTGATCCATACCTTTCTTAAGTACCATTGGATTAGCACCTGCTGCGATATTCTTCATACCCTCTCTAACAAGAGCCTGAGCAAGCAATGTAGCTGTTGTTGTACCGTCACCGGCAGCGTCGTTAGTCTTAGTAGCGACTTCCTTTACAAGCTGTGCGCCCATGTTCTCGAATGGGTCGTCAAGCTCGATCTCCTTAGCTATAGTAACACCGTCGTTTGTGATAAGAGGAGCACCGTACTTCTTATCGAGAACTACGTTTCTGCCCTTAGGTCCCAGTGTTATCTTAACAGTGTTTGCGAGCTTGTCGATACCGCTCTGCAAAGCTTTTCTTGCGTCTTCGCCAAAAATTATATCCTTAGCCATTGTAAATTACCTCCGTTTATATACTATTTAAAATGCAGTGAAATTAGTCAACAACTGCGAGAATGTCGTCCATTTTAACGATAATGAACTCTTCACCGTCCAGTTTAACATTAGTACCGCTGTACTTAGAGATAAGCACCTTGTCGCCCTTATTAACACCCATAGTAACATCCTTTTTACCAGGGCCTACAGCTATTACCTCTGCGACCTCAGGCTTTTCCTTAGCTGAGCCTGTGAGAATGATACCGCTCTTTGTGGTTTCCTCAGCCTCTGTCATCTTAACTACAACTCTGTCCTGCAATGGTTTGATCGCCATGATAAGTTCCTCCTTTTATAATACCTTTTAATATGCTAAATTAGGATCCTTCGTGGTCGCACCTATGTTTTCAGCACTCTCACGATCGGATTGTTAGCACTCAGTCTTTCTGAGTGCTAATTATATTTTAGCACCTTTTTCGCAAAATTCAAGTCATTTAAGGTCATTTATGTGATTTTTGTAGGGTTGCACAATATCTATTAAGTTGCAAAATGATTTTGAGAGCAAATTGTACAATTTATTGTGGGGGTATTGCAGGTCTGAAATCAGATTTTCGGGTGGGGATAAATGCGGGCGGTCGGAGGTCGCACCTACATGATTGATATGTTGCCGTAATTTTATACATTTTATCCGTTATATATTCAATTTTCAAGCTTCAAACAAGGTGCAGGAAGTGCTTTTCTGTGCGATCAGAACCTCTCATCGTGTTCACCTAACTCACGTTGACAGAATGTTTCCTCATACACTACTACCTTGCAGGATATTCGATTTGGGATAATACCCTTATACTTATCCCGAAAAAAGGGTGCTTTGTTGCATAAAAAATGCAACAATTGCAGAAATGTTGCCAAATTAAAAGATAAATCATTTGTTTGCACAAGTTTAGTTGTCAAAATTTGTGCAGTTATTACACAAAATTATTACAGAAATATTGATGAAAGTACGAGAAAAAATAGTGTGTCTATGCAGTTATCCCACAATTTTAATTTATATCAATATATGCGATTTTAATAAAAAACAGTTGACAAACGGGTGCGGTTTGGTGTATTATTATATTGTAATCGTTTAATCGTTAAGATCAAACAATAATATATTCGGAGGTCAAAATTATGGCAGAGTATTTTAAGGATATTCCAAAGATCAAGTATGAGGGCGTAAACTCAACTAATCCCCTCTCTTTTAAGTATTATAACCCAGATGAGGTTGTAATGGGCAAGACTATGAGAGAACAGCTCAAGTTCGCTCTTTCATGGTGGCACACAATGGGCGGCGACGGCACTGATATGTTCGGCTGCGGCACTACTGACAAGACTTGGGGCGAGGCTGCTCCTGAGGCAAGAGCTAAGAAGAAGGTCGATGTTGCTTTCGAGATAATGGACAAGCTTTCTATCGACTATTTCTGCTTCCATGACCGTGACCTTTCTCCTGAGTACGGCGATCTCGGCACCACTAACGCAAAGCTTGCTGAGGTAGTTGACTACATAGCTGAAAAAATGGCTGCTGACCCTACTAAGAAGCTTCTTTGGGGTACTGCTAAGTGCTTCGATCACCCAAGATATATGCACGGTGCAGGCACATCACCTTCTGCTGATGTTTTCGCATATGCTGCTGCTCAGATCAAGAACGCTGTTGACGCTACTATCAAGCTTGGCGGTAAGGGCTATGTTTTCTGGGGCGGAAGAGAAGGCTATGAAACTCTTCTGAACACAAACATGGGTCTGGAGCTTGACAACATGGCAAGACTTATGAAGCTGACTGTTGATTACGCTCGTTCAAAGGGCTACACAGGTGATTTCTACATTGAGCCAAAGCCAAAGGAGCCTACAAAGCATCAGTATGATTTCGATACAGCTACGGTTCTCGGTTTCCTGAGAAAATATGGTCTTGACAAGGACTTCAAAATGAACATCGAAGCTAACCACGCTACACTTGCCCAGCACACTTTCCAGCACGAGCTGAGAGTTGCAAGAGATAACGGCGTATTCGGTTCTATCGACGCTAACCAGGGCGACCCACTGCTCGGCTGGGATACAGACCAGTTCCCTACAAACGCTTATGACGCTACACTTTGTATGTACGAGGTTCTCAAGGCAGGCGGCTTCACTAACGGCGGTCTGAACTTTGACGCTAAGGCAAGAAGAGGTTCATACACAATGGAAGACATTTTCCTGAGCTACATTGCAGGTATGGACACATTTGCACTTGGTCTTAAGGCAGCTGCAAAGATCATTGAGGACGGCAGACTTGACAAGTTCGTTGATGACAGATATGCAAGCTGGACAACAGGCATTGGTGCAGACATCATTGCAGGTAAGGCTGACATGGAGAGCCTTGAGAAGTATGCAGTTGAGAAGGGCGAAGTTACTGACTCACTTTCAAGCGGCAGACAGGAATATCTGGAGAGCGTACTCAATCAGATCATGTTCAATCTTTAGGCAGGGGCGTGCCCCTGCACCCATATCCGCTATCATTCGTGGTAGCGGATTTTTTTATCGCCGCCCATATCATTTTTTACGCTGTGATAAAATACGAAAGCGTGCCCCTGCACCCATATCCGCTATCATTCGTGGCAGCGGATTTTTTTATCGCCGCCCATATCATTTTTTACGCTATGATAAAATATGAAAGCGTGCCCCTGCACCCGTATCCGCTATCATTCGTGGCAGCGGATTTTTTTATCGCCGCCCATATCATTTTTTACGCTATGATAAAATATGAAAGCGTGCCCCTGCACCCGTATCCGCTATCATTCGTGGCAGCGGATTTTTTTGTGCAAAAAAAGAGCGGAGTTTTTTTGCTCCGCTCTTTGCTTTTTTTCATTACTTTTCTTTTCTTGAGAGTTCCTGCAGCTCCTGTTCATACTGTGAGAAGCCCTCCACAGACTTCATAAGCTCGTCCTCAACGTGTTCTTCATGATTATCCTTAAACACAAACTTCAGGAATACCGGTGTGATTATCGTTGTTGCAACCACCATGATGATGATAGGTGCGAAAACCTCGTCGCCCATAAGTCCAAGCTTCTGTCCTTTAGCCGCTACTATAAGTGCGACCTCACCTCGTGAGATCATACCCATTGCTATCTGCAAGCTTTCCTGATTTGTATACTTACAAACCTTTGCGCCTAGTCCGCAGCCTATTATCTTTGTGACTATTGCCACAGCAAGGAGCAAAACTGTAAACAGCACCATTTTGCCGCCCATGTTGATACCGTTCATTGTAAGACCGATGCTTGCAAAGAACACCGGTGAAAGGAACATATACGAAAGTGTTTCAAATCTGTTTGAGATATACTTTACGTCCTTTTCGCTTGAAATTGCAAGACCTGCAACAAATGCGCCTGTGATATCTGCTACGCCGAAAAGCTCTGCTACATACGCCATGAGCAGGCAGAAAACGAAGGAAATGATAACGTGACGTCTAAGGTCTTTTTTATCTCTTTTTCTCCACTTTGTGAACACAACATGGTAAACGACTGTACAGCCGATAGCCACTGCAAAGAACGCTACTATCTTAATAAGAACTGTTGCAACGTGAACGCTTGTATCTGCAAGGCTTGTGATAAGGGTCAATGCGATGATACCAAGGATATCGTCTATGATAGCCGCACCGAGAATGGCATTACCTGCTCTTGTAGAGAGCTTGCCAAGCTCTTTCAGAGTTTCTACTGTGATAGAAACTGATGTTGCAGTAAGCACAACGCCTATGAAGAGGTGCTGCAGGAATGGTGAGCAGGCGAGCTTATCGCCCTTGCCTACGCCCATTGCAGCGGCAAGTCCAAGTCCGCCGAACAGTGGTACGATAACGCCAAGAAGAGCGATTATGAATGACGCTTTACCGGTCTTTTTAAGCTCCTTAACGTCTGTTGTAAGTCCTGCGGTGAACATCAGCACGATAACGCCAATTTCTGACAGTTCTGAGATGAACTCAGTTTCTTTTACAACATTAAGAACAGCAGGTCCGAGTATTACGCCCGCCAACAACGCACCGACTACCTGCGGCAGCTTCATTTTCTTTGTTACAAGTCCGAGAATTTTGGTCGAAAGCAGTATAAGTGCAATAAACAATATGTAGCTGTATTCTTCCATGATTTTACTTCCTTTCCACGCCGCCAAAGAATGACGTTAATGCGTAAAAATAACGATTCACAGCATTTTACTTTCTGCAAATCGTCATTGATTTTCCGTATCTTATTATAGCATTATGCCGCACTATAGTCAACAGACAGCACAATTTGTTCACAAAAAAGAGCAACAAAAAAGAGCCGCAAAAGCCGGCTCTTTTTGTGATTATTTTATCAAAGTCTTATCAAACTGTTTTTTTGCCGTTAGGGAATATCTTATCCTCACAGATACCTGCCATTTTCTCTATAGCAGGCTGTATATCCAGCCACAGACCACAGCCATCGTCCTGACCGCTTGTTTTCCATGCAAACACGCCGTTCCAGCCATTGTTATAAGCGTCCTCATAAGCTGAGGTGATGTCGAAATCGCTGTCGCTTGCAACTGCCGGACACTCGCCTATAACGCAAGGCTTTGTACCGTCAAGGCCAAAGTCTGTTGGAGATTCGCTGAAAGGATATCCCCACATTCCCTGCATCCAGGTGTACCAATGAGTTGAATAGAAGTCAACATAGGCAAGGCTCTTGTCATACTTATCACCGCTCAAAACGTTCTGAAGCTCGCTGTCGGATATTTTGTTGCCCTGCTGGCTGTCGGAGTTATACTTTATCATACCCAGACCCACGGTTACGAGAACGTCTGAATTTGCATGGATAGCTGCGGCTGCCTTTGCATAATACTGCTCCAGATAGAGCCAATCAAGCTTGCCGCACTCTTCATTTTCAACTATCCAGTCAGGCTCGTTACAAAGGTCCACAGACCAGAAATAGTCGCTCTTGCCATATCTTTGAACGAGAGGAACTATATAGTTATCTACAAACATATCTGTCTTGTCGCTGTCCTGAATGAGCGTTCTCCAAGCCTGATAATTCTGATTCTGATCCTTGAAGTTATCAAAGGACTGAACTGTTGCCATTATATAGATCTGATACTGCTCTGCAAGATAGAACAGATTGTCAAGATCCTCCCAATGAGCTGTTGTTGCACCGTCAAATGTACCGTCTGCTGAGATAGCCATACCAACGTCGCCGTTGCAGATTATCCATATTCTTGCGGCATTTACGCCTGAATTGTGAAGCTTCTGGAAATGATCCTGCCAGAACTCAAAATTGAAGCCTCCGCCAAAGTCGTTCCACTTATCCCATGGAGCGTTCACTCCATTGAACCAAAGCTCCTTGTCGCCCACCATGAATTTTGTTCCGTCGATCTTGACTTTCGCTGAGCCGTCGGTCGTTGTTGCATAATCCTTTTCAGGCATTGCAGTTTCCGAAACAACGGCAGAGCTGTTGTTTGATTTGCTTTCAGCCTTTGAGCTTGAGGAATTATCTCCGCAGCCCACGGTCGAAACAAGCATCAGCACTGCAAGTGATGATGCAAGCCACTGTTTAACTTTCATAAAATATACCTTCCTTTCTTTGGACTAAAGTTTTGAACACATTTGATTATAGCACAATACCGCTCCATTTTCAATAGCAAGATCTGATTTTTTTGCAGATAATATCCTCTAAAATTTTAACATTGTATAATTATATTAGCTCTAATAAATCGGCACTTTTTCATATAGTGATTAAAAATATGAACATTTGAGATTTATACACAAAAAGAAGGTATGTTATTTGTTTAATAAGCGTATTCTAATTTGAACAGAGATGTGGTATAATAAAAGATACTGATGAGGTTAATATTTTATATATGAAAGGACGGGAAAGAATGAAATCAGTATCAAAAAGATACCTGAGCTTTATTTTATCTCTTTTAATGGCAATGACTATATTTGTTGGTCTTGACCTTGGGGATATAAATGCGCAAGCATTGTCGGGAGATACTCTCAAAAACGCTGACACGGAAGCCATACTTGAGGATATGGGTCTGGGCTGGAATTTGGGCAACTCTCTTGACGCAACAGGCGGTTCAGGTCTTGACACGGAAACATCGTGGAGCAATCCTAAAACAACTCAGGCTCTTATAGACAAGGTAAAGTCTTTAGGCTTCAACACAGTGAGAGTGCCTGTTTCTTGGGGCAAGCACGTATCGGGTGACAACTACACTATCGACTCAGCATGGCTTGCAAGAGTAAAGGAAGTAGTTGACTACTGCTACAAAAACGATATGTATGTTATTTTGAATATTCATCATGACACAAAGTCTTCTGCAAGCGCTTCGGGAGCAGGATATTATCCAAGGTCTTCTGCATATTCAAGCTCTGAGAAATTTGTTACCAGCGTATGGTCACAGGCGGCAGAATATTTCAAGGATTATGACTATCATCTTATATTTGAAACCCTTAACGAGCCTCGGCTTATTGGCACAGGCTATGAGTGGTGGTTCAACAAGTGGAACATTCCGTCAGAGGTAAAGGACGCTATCGACTGCATTAACAAGCTCAATCAGAAGGCTGTTGACACCATAAGAAACACAGGCTCAAACAACAAGGGCAGACTTATCATGTGTCCTGGTTACGACGCTTCCATAGACGGGGCAACTGTTTCAGGCTTCAAGCTTCCTACAGATATCTCAGGCAACAAAAACCGCATCGCTGTATCAGTTCACGCTTACAGCCCTTACAACTTTGCAATGAATGTTGGTCCAGGCTCGACCTCTGCATATACATCTTCAATAAAGAGTGAGCTTCAGGACCTTTTCAACACGCTGAAAAGCAATTTCCGTGACAGGGGTATACCTGTTGTTATAGGTGAGTTCGGCTCAACAGACAAGAACAACACTGCAGAGCGTGTAAAGTGGGCGACAGACTACACTGCGCTTGCAAAGAAGAATAACATTCCATGCGTACTGTGGGACAACAATGCTTTTGCAAGATACAACGGAAGCAGCATTGTTCTCAACAGTGAATATCACGGCTACATAAACAGAAAAGACAATACTGTTACAAGTCCTGCAAAGGACGTTATCGAGGCTCTTATGAAGCCTTATGGCAACAAAGCAAATCTTAACTGCTCTTCAAGCGTTACGATAATTGCGGGACAGAGCAAGAACATTGGCGCAAGCTCATCGACAAGCGGTGCTGTTCTCACATACAAAAGCACGACTCCGTCAATATGCACTGTTGACAAGAACGGAAACGTGACCGCTCTCAAGACAGGCACAGGATATGTTACTGTTACGGCTTCTGCAAATGGTTATGACAGCGTTTCAAAGGACGTTAAGATAGTTGTTTCAAAGAAGAGCCTTAACAACGGACTTCTTACGCTTTCAGAAACAAGCTTTGTTTATGACGGCACATACAAAAAGCCTGCGGCTACAGTTACGCTTGACGGCAAGGTGCTTCAGGCAGGCAAGGATTACACTATCTCATACAGAAACAATCTGAACGTTGGCGTTGCAACTGTTATTGCGACAGGCATGGGCGACTACACAGGCTACACATCAAAGAACTTCACTATCACAAAGCGTGCAATGGCAGGCGGAACTGTTTCAGTGGCTTCAAGCGTTTCATTCACAGGAAGCAATATTACTCCGTCAGTTACAGTAAAGGTAGCAGGCAGGACGCTCACAAGCGGCACTGACTACACTGTTTCATACTCAAACAACAAGAACGTCGGCACGGCTAGCGTTTATGTATACGGCAAGGGCAACTATTCAGGCTCTCTGAGCGCTAAATTCGACATTGTTCCTGCAAAACAGCAGATACAGAAGCTTGAAACCAGATACAAGGGCTTCTATATTGATTGGGCGCAGAAAGGCTCTGCAACGGGATATGACGTTGAGTATTCTGTAAACTCAAACATGAGCGGTGCAGTTTCAAAGCATTTGACAGCAAACAAGCCTGACACGCTGACAATAAGCGGTCTGACAGGGGACAAGACATATTATGTTCGTGTTCGTTCTTACACAAACACAAACGGCAAGGTATACTACGGCGCATGGTCTGATGTAAAGAGCATAAAGACGGCTAACAACGACATCACAAGGGCTACTGTTTCGGGCATTTCCACAAAGGCGTTCACAGGAAAGGCTATCACGCAGAACGTAACTGTAAAGGTCGGAAACACTGTTCTTAAAAACGGCACTGACTACACAGTTTCATACTCCAACAACAAAAAAGTTGGCAAGGCTACTGTAAAGATAACAGGCAAGGGCAAGTATGGCGGAGTTATAACAAAGACTTTCACCATTAACCCTGCAAAGCAGGAGATACAGAAGCTTACGGCTAAGTCAAAAGCATTCTTTGTGGATTGGGCGCAGAAAGGCTCTGCTACCGGATATGAGATTCAGTACGCTACAAACTCAAAGTTCACAAGTGCAAAGAAAGTGACTATAACAAACAACAAGACAGACAAGACCACAATTTCAAAGCTTTCTGCCAACAAGAAATACTATGTTCGTGTTCGCTCTTACACAACTGTAGGCGGCACAAAGTATTACGGCGCTTGGTCGGCTGTTAAGAATGTGACTACTAAGAAATAAGGCTATATTGGCATAATGAAAATACCGACGGCTCGGGTTGAGCGGTCGGTATTTTTTTCGATATTTTTCAGTTTGTGTGGAAGCTAGGCGGGCAAACGCTGTTCGCC
This sequence comes from Ruminococcus sp. AF37-20, assembly GCF_003460465.1. Taxonomy (NCBI): domain Bacteria; kingdom Bacillati; phylum Bacillota; class Clostridia; order Eubacteriales; family Oscillospiraceae; genus Ruminococcus; species Ruminococcus sp. AF37-20. The sequence goes on from NZ_QTVE01000006.1 coordinate 67,172, forward strand.
TCTGCATGGGGTCGGGGTTTTATCCGTTGGTGCTTGCCACAAAGAAGTATGTTATGTAGGACAGGACGATAAATGCAGAAGAAAGATAGCTCAGGGTGCTGACTATGGCTTTGCATGGGGCTTTTTCAGAGCGGTTGCAAAGTTCTGTGAAAAGTCCGATATTTATAAGTCCTATAAGCATACACGGTATTATGTATCTGAAATTCATTGTGCAGATAAAAGGATATTTGATGCAGAAGTTATAATAGTTGCCTAAGATAGTGGCATAGACCACTGTGAGCATGAGTTTTTCGGCAAATCTTGCGTTATCGGTCTTTACAAAAAGCACTATAAGCATTGCGATGAACGCTATGACCGCAAGAACCAAGGCTATCCAGAAAAGTGCATATGGCACGAGCATTGCGTTTTTGGGGAAGAAAGTTTCGTTTATGCCCTCGCCAAAAATGGAGTTTTTAAGCATTGCTATGGTAGGGTTATACTCTTTATAGCTTTCGCCGCCCCACTGCTCAAAGACTATTTTGATCTGTGAGAAGCTGAAGTCTGTAAGGCGGTGTTTGGCGGTGAGGTCGCCTATATACTGGCTGTCGGCAGTTGAAAGGCTTGGGATATAGTTTGGTTTTACGCCAAAGCGCAGGTAGTTTCTCACGCTCCACCAAAGTCCAAGAGGACAGCATATTACACCGAAAAGGCACATTTGACCTAGGCGGTTTGCCATATTCTTACGATTTTGCACAAGCGCCATAAAGAAAAGTATGGCTACGGCAGGGGCGATAAGCCCTACGGATATTTTTGTCATCATGCCAAGTCCGATACAGAGAGCGGCTTTGACGATATTCTTTGCGGTCTGTTCTCTATACCATTTCAGCACGCAATATATTGCTCCCACTGTAAAGCACAGCATGAGAGGGTCGTTATTTATTCCACCTGACATAAGGACAAGGTATGGATACATACAGCACATACCGAACGGTATGGTCAGGGCTTTGCCTTTAAGGTCAAAGAGCCGTAATATCTTATAGACTGTTATTGTAACGGCGCAGACATAGAAGAGGGTCAGAGCTTGTATAGCCTCGCACGCCATATAATACTCTATGCCTATGGAGGTGCAGAATTTCAGCCACACCGCACAGATTATATGGTGGAGAGGCGGGTGATAATACTGCCAAAGGGTGGTAGGGTCGAAATTCGGCAGGGCGTTGTTATTATAGATATACTCTATATAGCCTGCATGACCGCCCTCGCCGCCGAAATACCACACGTCATTCTGTCTTGTGTAAATATCAGACATGAAAACATAGGAATAGCGCAGGACAAAGCCTGCTCCTGCCAAGGCAAGGCAGGTGACACGGTCGTGGAACTTTTTATCGTTATTGAGCAGGACAACATATATAACAAGCACGACGCAAAGTCCTGCAAAGCAGATAAAAGCCGCTTTATATTGGGCATTTACGAAATAATTCACTGCCGCAAGGGTCAAAAGGGTCTTGCCTGCAAAGGTCAAAACTGAGCCTGCGGTATGCTTTCCGCTGTCATCGAGCTGTTTCAAAAACCGTCTGAGGCAGAAAAACTCTATTATCATGAAAACGCCATACACAATGACGCCGTTTAAAAACTTATAGCTATAGCTTCCAAAGCCTGTGAGTGCAAGGCATATGAACGCTGCAACTATATAAGGGTGACGGCTGAAGGTGCGGAAGATCGCCTCAAGCCGTCTGTCGCTTATGGCTCTTCTGTTCATGTCTTTCCGCAGGGACAGAAGAAGTCCGCCTTTCTTTTTATCCATATTAGTTTCCGGATTTTTCTTCGTGATATTCTTTTTCTGTATTCACGTTCCAAATATCTTTTCTGCTCTTTTTGCCTGTTTTTATGGCTTCGGCTGTTTCCATAGCAGTGAGCATTGAATGGTCCATATTATTATATCTATGCTGACCGTTTCTGCCCACGCAATAGAGGTTCGGGAAAGTATCGAGGAATTTTATCATTGTATCAAAGTGCTTATAGGTATCAAAATAAGCAGGATATGCTTTCTTGACCTTTTCTCTATGGGAGTCAAGGACTTCGCTTTCGGAGATAACTCCCATTTTAACAAGCTCTGCGGTGGCGAACTTCACGCAGTCCTCCTCGGACATATTCCAGAAATCGTCCCCCTCGGCGCAGAAATACTCAAGGCCTATCCAAACTGTATCCTCAGGCTTTTCCACCATATATGGCGACCAGTTGTTGAATATCTGTATTCTGCCCAGTTTCACGCCCTTATCCTGAACATATATCCAGCAGTCAGGGACGATATTGCCGAGAGTTGTTTTATTTGTTTCATTTTTAAGGTTGAGCTTATTAACAAGAAGTCCAACTGTGACGAAATCACGGTACGGCAGACCCTTGGCTATCTTTATGACGGTATCGCAAGGCTTTGTGCCGTCCATGCCGAGGATAAGGTCTTTGACAGGCATTGAGGAGATAAAGATATCACCTGTGAAGGTCTTTTCGCCCTCGCTTGTATCGCATATGACGGAGGTGACTTTTCTGCCCTCGCACATTATTTTCTTTACCTGACAGCCTGTGAGTATTTTTCCCCCAAGCTCTTTTACTTTCTCGGCGGCGGTTTCCCAAAGCTGACCTGGGCCGTATTTTGGATACCAGAACTGTTCGATAAGGGAGGTTTCCACCTCGCCCGTATTCTTTGTACCGAACACCTTTTTGAACATATCTTTCAAAAGGGCTGTGATAGAAAGGCCTTTTACACGCTGTGAGCCCCAATCTGCGGATATCTCGCTTGGGTGTCTGCCCCAAAGCTTTTCAGTATAGCCCTCGAAGAACATAGAATAGAGGACTTTTCCGAAACGGTTTATGTAGAAATTCTCAAGGTTTGTTTCAGGCTTTTTGAACACGCACGCCCAAAGGTAGCTAAAGCCTGCTTTCATGGTGGTGACAAAGCCCATGTTCTTTATAGTTTCAGGCTTCATGGAGATAGGGTAGTCGAAGAAGTGCTTATTGTAATAAATTCTCGACACTCTGTCACGGACGAGCATTACATTATCCTCGGTTTCAGGGTCGGGGCCGTTTTCGGCAAGCGGCTTTTCGTGGCCTAGCTTTTTATCGTCATAGGCAGGCTTGCCCTGCAAAGGCATAAGGTCTGCCCACCAATCCATGACCTGCTGATTTTTTGAGAAAAATCTGTGTCCGCCTATATCCATGCGGTTGCCGTTATATCTCACTGTCTGTGATATTCCGCCCATTGCCTGCGAGCCTTCAAGTATAGTCACGTCATAGTCACCGCCGTTTTTAAGAAGCTCTATTGCCGCAGTCAGACCCGCTGGGCCTGCGCCTATAATAATTACCTTTTCCATGTGTTATCCTCTCCTGTTCAGTCTTTATTTTTATCAAATATAATAAATTTTCTGCCTGCAAAGTTCCATATGAAAACTATCACTGTGGAAACGAGTTTGCCCACAAGATAATATTTATCCTGCGGGAGAAGCGTGCCGAATATAAGCTTTGAAGCAAGGATATCCTTGAAAAACCATATTATTGCGGCGTTTATGCCAAGTCCCACAACGCCCACGGCGGCAAATGCCGCAAACTCTGCAAGGCGGTTTTTTATCTTTGAATTTTTGAATATCCAAAACGTACTCAGGGAATAATTCACCAAAAGTCCTGCCACGAAAGAAATAGTCGCAGCGAGGACGGGGTCGAAGCGGCAAAGCTCCACAAGTGCGGTCATAATGCCGTAATCCACCACAAAGGCAAAGCCGCCCACAAAGACGTATCTGAAAAACTGTATGAATGTATTATCGGTATCACCCGAAAAGAGCTGTTTTATCTTCATTTTTTATGTTCCGTTCTGAAAAGTTTCTTGTGGGCAACACTGCAAAAAGTGAGCCTACTATATATAAGTACGTTTTAAAAAGGCAAAATGTCGCTATTTTTCACAAAATTCTATCTTTCGCACAAATATATGACACTGTTTTTGTACATGGTGCTTAAACACAAAGTTCACAAAGCATTAATTAATATTATACAACTTTTTCTTCATTTTGTCAAGTAAACTTGTGCAAAAACAAAAAAGGACGCTTTTATCCGTCATCTGAGGGTGTATGAAAATTTTTGCCGATCGGTCAATGACAAAAAGAGGGCGACCAAAGGTCGCCCATACAAGTTTTTCCAGAACCATTACAGATCATATTCTGTTATGAGGTTTTTGTCTTTTATCTTCATACATATATTTATCGGCTATGTGCATTACATCGTCAAACCAGAAGTTTTCCACCGAAGCTACTGCTGCACCCACGCTTACTGAGAGGACATAGGATCTGCCGCTTCGCCTGTTCAGCTCTGCCATTTTATCCTTTATCTCTTCCTTGACCTGATCGGCAAGGTCTGTATCAACTATAGCAAAAAGGGCAAGCTCATCTCCGCCAAATCTGCCGCAGACTTTATTCTCAATGCTCACGCTGTCGATAGCGTTTGCGGCGGCTCTTATTGCATAGTCGCCTGCCTCGTGGCCGAAATTATCGTTTATGTATTTAAGTCCGTCAACGTCCACTGAGACTACAAGTGCAAGCTGGTCGTTTCTTCGTGGGAGAGTTTCAAGGGCATTATAAAAGCCTGTGCGGTTATAAAGCCCTGTTAGCATATCATGACGGTACATTTCTTCGATATGCTTTGTCATATACTTCTGATAGGTGACGCTTCGGAAGCTGCCCAAGGCGGTATTCAGGGAATTTACATAGAGTGGTATTTTAAAATACTCGTTGAGCTGCACAGGAAAATAGAAGCAGGCATAGCCAAGTGGTATGCCGATATGGGCAAGTGCTGAAAATATGAGGGGGACTTTATAGTCCATTATATTCTCAATATCGGGAATGATGTTGGTGCGGTCAAAAGGCTGTGGGATATCTCTATCTTCCACGGCACGGCTCCGCAAAAGTATCATTTTATCGCTAAAAAGCGGTTCTCTATTGCTTACACGAGGGTCTTTACGTTCGTCAAAGAAATCACCATTCACCACAACAGCCATATCGCCAAAAGCATACTCTTTCAGCAGGGCGGCAAGAGTCTTAGGAGTCTCACAATTCATGATATTCACTGCAAGCTCATAGAGGACACGCTCCTCGTCCTGATAGCGGTTCATTCTGTCTCGGAGTATTCTGATATGCTCCCCGGTATTTATCTGCTCCACTGAGGGTTCACAGCCGCAGGAATTTTCAACGGACAGATCATAGTCAACTGTATATACCTTTTCGGGCTTTTCACCAGCCAGAGCTTTACTTATAGTATTGATGATGGTTTTAGCGGTATCATCATAGCTACAGCCGCTTGTTGTAAGCATAGGTGTACAGTACCTAGCCTCTTCAAGTCCGTCAAAGCCTGTTATGATAATATCTTCAGGTATTTTATAGCCACGTCTTTGAAACTCAGCCGCTGCGGCTATAGCCATCATATCGTTTGCACAGACGATCGCTCTTGGGACTTTATTTCCCTCTATCATATCGTCCACTGCTTTCAAAGTAGGTGCTGACCAATAGTCACCGTAATAAAAGACATCGTTTCTGAATGGGATATCATACTCCTCGAGTATCTTTCTGAAAACTGCTATACGCTCTTCTGAATTCTCTTCGTCTTTTCTGCCTGCGATAAAGCCTATATCTCTTACACCATGCTGTTCTATCACATGGCGAACCACTTGCTCAAAGCCTTTTGCATAGTCGAATTTGATGCTTATGCAATCGTCATGCTCTACACCGACTGATATGACAGGCTTACCATATTCGGCGGCGTCCATTCTGATTTTTGTCATTACATCTTCAGCATACACGCCCTCTTCAAAGGTCACGACGGCATCTGTTATATTATAATCAATAAGGTCAAACACAGACTGCTCGCCTTTTTCAGACAGAGTCTTCCAATAAAGGTCTGAGCAGGTGTGATATACAAAGAGTCTGTAATCGTTTTCAACAGCAAAATTATTAAGAGCCCGTATGATTCTATAGTTACGCTCATCATAGACTTTACACATACAGACAGCAATTATTTTGATGTTACCGATCATACAGCACAGCTCCTTTCCTATAAATTCAAATACAGTGTTATTATAACATGATTTAATGAATAAATCAAGAGAAATTTGGACAATTTTTAAGAAATTAAGACATAGTTTCGCACACTTGATTAAATAATTAAAGAAAAGGAGCAGGCTGTTAATCCAGTCTGCTCACATCGTTCCATGACCTTACACGCTGATAAGACATTTTATGCTGTTGGAGATACTCGTCGGTATTTTCGGGAGGGCTGGCGATATCCTGTGGTTTATCGCTTGTAAAGATATCCTCATAATCGTTAGTTATGACCTTATCGCCCTCTTGGTTATCCAGCAATTTTTGCAGGTTTTCGGTCATTTTATCACGAGTAAGTCCCTCGAAGTCTATACGCTCTTTTCTGCCGTCGAAGGGAAAGTTGGGGAGTTTACGCATGAAATTAAGGTCAGACACAGTTTTTGCGGTGATGACAGCAGCTACTACAAGGTAGGCGAGCATAACGAAAGTATCGCCTGACACGCTGTCGAAAAGGGCGAATTTCAGACCCATATATAATATCATCACGGCAGGGGAGGCGGCTATCAATTTAGTTGTATCCGCCATGAGCAAAGAACCGCAGGCGGCAAACGCCACATAGTTAAAAAAGGCATTTGAGCTTGCATCAAAAAATGCGAACATCGCACTTTCAGCCGCAAAATAATTCGCCCATCCTATCATTCCGTATATTATAACCGCAGGAATAAGCAACGCAAAGGTAAAAGCTGCAAATCGCCGCTGCCTTTTTATAAGCCTGCGGAAATGCCTGCGAAGAGTTTCGTCAGGCAGTGTTTTATAGTCGGCTCTCAGATCAAACATTTCCATGTTATGTCACCTCCTGAATTTATTATAGCATGGGGGGAGGGGATTGTCAAATGGTTTATGGGGGTGTTAGCACAAACCATGTAGGGGAGCGGCGCAATTTCTGCTTTGCAGAAATACGACGTCCCGATATTTCTTGCCCGTTAAATTATTGGAGAATTTCACAATAATGTCACCCCCCCGAATAATTCAACATCAAAGATACAAAAAATACAGCAGTATTCCTCCGAGTGGGCCGCCGAGGGCGTCGTCCCCTACAATCCTGAATTTACAGCAAACTCCAAGCACAGGCGAACAATGTTCACCCCTACATCTCATTCGGGCAAGTTCCTGCCGCCGCAAAATCGCTCCGCTCTTTGCGGATTTTACTCTGTGCTGGAGGATAGTAAAGCGGTGCAGAGTTCACCACTCCGACTCAACCTTTATATAAAAATAAAATTAGAAATTCTTCTTTCACCACTCTGCACCGCTTGGTAGGCTTGCGCCTATTGAGGCTCTGCCTCAAACTCCGACAGGGCTTTGCCCTGTACCCACAATGGGTTTCACCCCTTGACCCTGACCAGGGACGTGTCCCTGGACCTTTTGCTCGCTTCGCTCGGTGCTTTATTTTTACTTTATGCTTGTAATTTACTTTGGTCTGCTATGCTCATTCCTCATTCCTCATTCCTCACTCCTCATTTAACTCCGCTCCTCATTTAGCCTCGCCCCTGATTTATTCAAATGTAATCGTTTTATGCCTATTGCATTAATTTGCTTTTTGTTGTATAATATATCTGTTAATATATACAGCCATTTGGCAAAATCAAGATATGAAAGGACCTTATTATTATGAAGAAATTCCTTGCGGCGGCTCTTGCTCTTTGCATGACAAGCGCTGCTCTCACAAGCTGCGGTGATTCAAACAGCTCTTCTGCTGCTGACTCAAACTCCGCTGCGGCAAACTCTCAGGCTTCCGATTCAAGTGCGGCTGATACCGAAAGTGTTTCAGACAAGCTTCTTGCTGAATACCCTGCATCTACGGAAAAGATAGATGTTAAAAATGGTGCTACTGAGAACATGATCGCCAGAAGCGTTATCAACGAGGGCGACACTTCCCGTCTTGCGGCTAAGCTCGACTACGCTCTGCAAAATCCTAAGGAGACAACAAAGATCTGCTTCATCGGCGACTCTATCACGGCAGGTTCGGGTGCTAACTCCTCAACTAATCAGTATGTAAACCAGTTCAAGAGCTGGTGGGAGGAAAACATAAGCTTCTATGTTGATGTTACTAATGCCGGTATCGGTGCAACTGACTCATACATAGGTGTTCACAGGGCACAGCGTGACGCTTTGGAGGCTAAGCCTGACATTATCGTTATCGAGTTTATCAATGACGCTGATGATGAATTTTATGAGTCCTGTATGGACAGCCTTGTAAGAATGTGTCTTGAGCAGGACAACAATCCTGCAGTTATGATACTTGAGCCTTCAACTGAGGGGGGCACATCTCCACAGGCTGCACATCTCAAGGTAGCACAGGCTTACAACATTCCTATGATTTCTTATCATGACGCTGTTATGCCTGAGATAGAGGCCGGCAACTTCACATGGGCTGACATTTCACCTGACAACGTTCACCCTAATGATGACGGACACGTTATAATGGCTTCACTGCTCACAAAATTCGTTGGCAACATAAAGGACAATATTGACAGCGTTGACAAGGAAGCAAAGGCATTTGACACAAGCACTGTTGCACCGACGGGCGATGTATTCGCTGACGCTACTATCGGAAGCCGTCAGACAGAGGACATTGTAAAGACAACTGACGAGGGAACATTCACAGATGTTACAACGTTCCAGAAGTTCACAGACGGTTGGGGAACGACAACAGGCGGCACTATCAAGTTTGAGATAACTGCAAAGAACATTGGTATGATATACTACATGACAGTTGACGGCAAGTCCGGCGTGGCTGCTGTAAAGGTCGATGGCGAGGACGTTGCAACGATAAACGCTGACTTCACAAGCGGCTGGGGCAACTATGCTAAGGCACAGCAGATATACTCATCTGACGAGGTAGCTACTCACACTGTTGAGGTAACTATCGTTGATGACGCAAAGCCTAACTTCCAGATACTTAATTGGCTTATTTCATAAGGATCTATAATAATATTTTGGCGGATACGAGGGTACGTATCCGCCGATTTTTTGTTTTCATTTATGTTATATGAATTAAATAGGACATAAAATATTTAGTGAAAACTAAGCAGCTAGCTTAACAAAAACGAAAATAGATATGATATAATAAATATGCTGAAAGAAACAAACACAGCGATAACTTAATGATCCCCTTAATAAGACTTCTCCCGACAGGTTTTCCGACTGTCGGGAGTTTTTTTGCATATTAGTTTTCTTTTTGTTCTGTGATAATATCCGAAAGCTTATTTATCAGATCTTCAGGCACGTTGTAGTAACACTTATTTATCTTTACGTTATACGCATCTGCCGTCGTTTGTCTGACAATTATGCTATATTCTTTACCGTCTGATACTTTCCACTGAGCAGTACCAGCTGAAATCATTCCATTTTTTGCTGTATTTTCATCGACCGCATAGCTTAAACTTTCGTTGAGGAGCTGGCGAAATTCTGTTATAGCCGTTTCATCTGTTATATCCCAGTTTTTCCCCTTTGCATATGGGTCGCCATACTCGGCGGACACACCAAAGCCATTTATATTGCTGAAATCAAGTTCTATGATACTATCATTATCCACCGAAGCTTCACTTTGTTCAGTGCTTTCACCGAGCACAACAGAGCTGTTTGCAGGCGTTGAGGCGGCACTGCTTTCTGTGGTATTTCCGCAGGCTGTCATTACAGCTATTCCTGACAAGGTGAAAATAAATAATATTTTATATTTCGTTTTGTTCATAATATCGCCTCCTGTAATAATTATACTTGAATTGGATAATCATTTCAATTGACGAAACAGACAATTTTTAGGAATGTGCTTTGTGCAAATGACATATTATATCATGTGCTATATTACTAAACCCGACAGGTTTTCCGACTGTCGGGAGTTTTTTTCTATAATTTATTACGCATAGTGTCCCGTAATAATAATTTAGCTTAAAATTAACATTTAATTTACAAAATGTAATCGTTATCCTAAGCAGCCAGCTTAACAAATCATGAAAACAATGTGATATAATTGTTGTAAAGTAACAAGTAACAAATAACAAATATATGACACATAAGGAGGAACATTATGAAATATAACTCTTTTCTAGAAAAGATAGACAGCGCCCTGAGTATGACAAGTGCAGAAACGTGGGCTCGTGATAGTTTGCAAACCGCCAAAGATGACTTTTGGTCTACAATTCTCTTTGGTGTTATATTTCTGGTCGTGGTTTCAGGAATATGTTTTGGAATATTATGTTTAAGATTTTTGGTTTTTGGAGGTTAAAATTATGAGTTTCTTAGACGATCTTGATGATAGAATCAATAAAGCTTCAAATGCTCTCGATTCTGCTTATAATACTGCAAACAATACATTAAATACGACAAGTAAGGCATTGAATTGGAACAAAAATAACAAAAGTTTTAAAGATAGTCTAGAATATAAAATGATTGTCAAAAAGACAAATCGACTGCAAAAAGCAGCAAGCGTTTTAAAGATCATCTTTTTATTGCTGTGCATAGCAATAATCATTGCCACTATAGTCATGTGTGTAAAAGGAAATGATATTATACTAAGATTAGTAGGACTTGTGTAGGGAGTGAAAGATATGTCACTTTGTAATATAAACAATTCATCAGGAACTATATGCGCATTCTGCAAGAACTGGAATGACCGACAGGATACTCATATAAAGCACAAAACTTTCAACTTTTGGGAATATGATAATCAGGCAAAAGAATACTGTTCTGTAAGAAAAGTCAAAACTATAGCTTTTGATAGATGCCGCTATTTTAAGCCAAAACTTTATTAATAGTTGAAATAAATTTGAAAGGTGGTGTTTTCTATGCCAGGTGTACAGTGCCCATATTGTCACACTTTTGTCAATATTAGCCCAGGCAGCAATAAGTTCTGCCCTAACTGTCAATCTTTTATTCAAATTGACAAACAAGGCAATATAACAAAAACAAGACCAGGTCAAAAAGCAAAAAAAGATTATGGTGCTTAAAAAGCGACCACCCCGAACAAGCTTGTTCGGGGTGGCTTTTTTGCACAAAAAAATCGGCAGCAGGCACATGATAGTGTCTGCTGCCGATAGTTTTATATTGTTTTAAGCATTAAAGCAATTATCCAAGAACAACAACGATGTTTGTCTGCTCTGTCATCTTGCACTCGCATACGAAGTTGCCTTCAACTGCTTCGCCGTTGACTGTCATAGACTTTACGCCGCTCTGAACGTGGTCTGGGTTCTGAATGTCGATTGAAAGGTGCTTGCCACGGAAGTTCTTTTCGATCTTAAAGCCGTCCCATGTGTGTGGGATAGATGGGCTTATTACAAGTCCCTCTGCGTTTGGTCTCATACCGCAGATACCCTCTACGCAGCCTACCATTACTGTTGAGCCTGTACCTGTCAGCCAATGAACGTGTGAACGTCCTGCATATGGTGAACGTGTTGACTCTGTAAACTGACCGTGAACGTATGGCTCAAGTATTCTTACTTCTGCCTTATCGTTCATGTTAGCAGGTGAGGACTCGAGGAAGTACTCGAATGCTCTGTCACCGTGACCGAGAAGTGACTCTGCAAGGATAGCCCAGCCCTGTGTCTGTGAGAAGATACCACCGTTCTCCTTTGTATCAGGGTTGAAGATGTGCATGAGTGCGCCGTCAAAGTAATGATCTACATAAGGTGGCTCCATGATCTTTACGCCAAATGGAGTATTGAGTATCTCGTGTACCTTTTCCATAGCAGTTTCAGCCTGCTTCTCAGATGCGAAGCCTGAGATAACTGACCAAGACTGTGGGTTGAGCCACATTGAAGCCTCTGGATCCTTTTTAGCGCCAACGATCTCGCCGTTCTCTCTGTATCCTCTGATGAATCTATCCTCGTCCCAGCAAGCTTCAAGGCTCTTGCCGAGTTCAGGCTGTACCTTGTCGATATATGAAGCGTACTCATTATCGCCTCTGTCAAGTGCATAGCCCTTGATGATGCTCATTGCATAGTAGAGCTGGAATGCAACGAATGTTGACTCGCCCTTCTTGCCAAGTCTGAGGCAGTCGTTCCAGTCAGCATAAAGACCTGCCGGCATTGTATGAGCGCCAAGTCTTTCCATTGAGAAGTTGATAGCTCTCTTAAGATGCTCGTAAACTGTATCCTCGCCGCCGTTTGCGTATACGATAACCTCATCGAGGAACGCCTTGTTTCCGCTCTCACCGATATACTTATTAACTGTTGGGAAGAGCCAGAGAGCGTCGTCTGCTCTATAGCATGGGTGGCCTGTTTCCTTAGCGTAGATAGAGTTCTCATCGTTCTCATCCGGACAAGTTTCGTGGCCTGCCTTGTGGTCGAACTTAACAAGTGGAAGTCCGCCGCCGTTATCTACCTGTGCAGAGATCATAAATCTGATCTTTTCAGCAGCAAGCTCAGGATTGATATGGATAATACCCTGAATATCCTGAACTGTATCTCTATAGCCATAGCCGTTTCTCAGACCGCAATAGATGAATGATGCAGCTCTTGACCAGATAAATGTGATGAAGCACTGATAAGCGTTCCATACGTTTACCATGTTATTGAACTCGTCAGAAGGAGTTTCGATCTGGAAGTTATTGAGCTGACCATGCCAATAAGCGATAAGCTCCTTTACCTCAGCGTCTACCTTGCCAGACTCGTTATATGCGGCGAGTATCTCGTCTGCTACCTTAGGGTTCTTCTGACCAACAACATAGATGATCTCCTTTGTTTCGCCAGGAGCAAGGATAATGTCAGACTGAAGAGCGCCGCAAGCGTTTGAGTTATAGTTGAGCTTGTTATCGCAGAAACCTCTTTCAACTGCAACAGGGTTGCCGTATGTTCTGTAAGAGCCGATAAAGCTGTCCAGATTACCGTTATAAGCGGAAACAGGAGCGCCAACTACGCCGAAAAATCTTTCTCTCCAGTTAGAGCCGTTCTCGTCCTTACCGCTGTTCTCATTGATATGCTGAACGATCTTATTGCCCTCAAAGCTTGTTCTTGTGATGAACAGTGTATACTGGAGGTTTACCTGATCCTGCTCATAGTTGTTCTCGTTTGTGAACTCTACAAAGCCGAATGTTGAAAGGTTTCTGTATCTGTCAGAATTGTTTGTGATCTTAGTTCTCCATACCTCATATGTTTTGTTCAGAGGAACATAGTATGTAAGCTCGGAGTGGATATCTGCATAGTCAGACTTGATAGTTGTATAAGCTGTACCATGGTGGCACTCTGTCTTATACTGGTCGAGAGGCTTGCCTACAGGCTGCCATGTGCATGACCAATAATCCTTGGCGTCGTTATCTCTGATATAGATATATCTGCCAGGGAGACCGATATTTGAGTTGAAACGGTAACGGATAATTCTTCCGTTAGCACCGCTCTTTACAAAGCTGTATCCGCCGCCGTTGTTGGATACGATAGCACCGTACTCAGGTGAGCCGAGATAGTTAGCCCAAGGTGCAGGTGTGTCAGGTCTTGTGATGACGTATTCCTTGTGTTCAAGGTCAAAATAACCATACTGCATATTTTTTATACGCTCCTTTTCAATATTTTAAAGTTGTAAACGTTTCACCAAAATGGCGTAAACGTTTCCCTCATAGATCCCGTCATTATTCATAACGCTTATATTATTTTAGCATACTTCCGATAGCTTTACAAGGGGGTAAAGCCAAAAAAATGGGCGCATTTTCAAAAAACTTTTTCGGGATTGTTGACTTTTGAAACTTAAACGATTGAGTACAAAAGTTATCTATTCCTTTTAAAGACAAGCAACTCAAATCTAGCACAAAATCCATGCTATGGTTAATTTGTCCAAAATACAGCACATATTTTCGACATTTTGAAATATTGACATTTATAGGTGGTTGTGCTACAATATAGTTACAAAAACAAAAAGGAGGATTTCTTACATGGGAAGATTTAAAACATTAAAATCAGCAACTGCCATTTTGCTCGCATCTTGTATTGGGTACTTCACACCATTGTCAGCTTTTGCAAGTTTTGACATACGAAATGACAATTATAATGGAGTTTACGTCAACCCATCAAAATCACGTTCGTATATAAGTGCACAGAAATCTGGTTGTAATATCAGTATCGTATACTCCGAACTTGAAAAGCAGTATCTTACTGCAAGCAAAGGTGCAGGTTATATCTCAAACAAAAGATTCTACGCTGATTTTGGTTACTACATAATAACCAAAAGTGACGGAACGATCGTAAAAAAAGTAAACCAAGAAACTTATTTTAGCGGAACAGTTTCGTCAGAGTCAGGTAGAAAATATATTAAGACAGGAGGTAGGTATTATTACAAGGATAACTGACAGCAAGCCTGTTAAAATCGTGCTAATAGTTGCAATTATAATACTGGCTATAGTATTTGGCTTTGTCTTTTATCAAAAAATGTCTGATGAACAGCAAGAAAAGGAAGCTAACGCCGATGACGATGTTTCTTATGACGTGCCTGACGCTTCGGACATAAAAGTCAAAGAAGGTCGATACTACCTTAACGGTGACACAAACAGCTATTATTTCGAGATAACCGCAGGCAATCACATACAGCTCCACTGCGATGATATGTATGCTCTTTTTGAAAAGTGGAATCCCGGCAAGGATGACATTATCAAAGAGGACGTTGCTTATTGGACAGGCGAAAAGGAATATAACATAGTTATTACCGAAACAGGCACTGTAATACTGGCGGTAGAATGGGAATATGACGACAACAGCAATCTGACCGGACTTACAAGCGGTCCTTGCTGGCTTGATGAAAACACCCTTGGCAAGTGGGGTCAGGAGGGCGACTTCAAGTATGTAGACAGCAGTGAATATGCTGACAGTTCACCCGACAGCACAGAAATTTCGGCATATTATATTCATCACTGGTATGGAGAAGAACCATATGAGATAACAGACAAGGACACTATCCACAAGATAACTGCGTGGATAGAGAACGCTAAATCGGTATGCAAGGATTATCCTTACATTGACGGCTTAGAATACGGTGGCGCAGACGCTTATGGAATCTCTCTCGAAAAGGATGAATCAAGTGATGCGTATGAGAGCATTTGTGTTATCGATGTTTCACAGTATTCGTGGGACACCTCAGGCGGTATGCACTCTGAAAGTAAAATATGCAATTTTAGCATAAAAGATGATGCAGGCGAATTTCAGGATTACAATTTGCCAAAGGAAATGATAGATGAAATAATGTCACTTATAACAAGACCTAATGTTGAATAGCATACAACACATACAAAAACGGCGTGTATCTTCGTGATACACGCCGTTTGTTTTTTGATGTATTATGATACCTTGAGCCATGCGCAGGCAAAATCAAGAGCTTCATAGAGGCTTGATTTCTCTGCCACCTTAACTATCTGCTTATTCGGAGGCAGTGTGCTGTCTGTTGCAACTTTTCTTATTCTTACCTTATTTGCAACGTCGATACCGCCGACCTTTTCTGTAGAAAGTATTTCTATCATGACTACGAACTCGTCATACATATTTCCAAAATAGATATTATTCCCTTTTCTCACCAGAGGAACGCCCTTATAGGTGAAAAAAGCTTTCTTTTCTTCTGCCATTTATCTCTCCGCCTTTCTCATAATATATTTCTCTTTTTGTTTACTATTTTATTATACCATACTTTTCACATAATTAAAAGAGCTTTTGACAACTTTTTTGCGCAGGTTTTCAGCCTTGCTTTATGTGGGATACATATTGTATCACATATTCTTTGTGAAAGCTGTCGAAACATGACCGTAGGGGCGAACTCCGTTCGCCCGTCAGATCATATGCTCAGCATGGGATATGCGTTTTAATAGTTATCGTCCACAGCCTCGCCTTTAAGAAGTCTGTCCATATTTGCAACGAACGTATCTACCCAAGTTGACTGTATTCTGAATGAAGTTTCACCATTTAGCTTGACTACAGAACGTCTTGAAGAATCCTTATAAATCTCCATAACGTCCTTTTTGCCGTCCTTGCGGTCGAATGTTATAGTCAGATAGCTTTCGCCCTCAGGGTCTGTGAAGTATATCTCATTTGTCGGGCAACCCATAAGATACTGATAGAAGGTCTTAAAGTTGTCAACGTCAAGCTCCTTGCCGTCTGTTGTGACCTTTGTTACCTGTGCAGTAGTTTTGCCGTCAGAATCTGTATCAGCACTTGTGCCTGAGCTTTCCACCTCATAAACGGTCTTTTTACCATTATAGACTACCTCAACGTCTTTAAGGTCGACAAGGTAGTTTGAAGTCATAAGGCTTGTGATAACGTCCTCTGCTTTGATCGTTGCCCATGGGAGGTTATCGGCTGAAACGAGGTAGATAGCGTCAACGCCCTTTACACCCTCAAAGTAGCAATAATATGCAGACACTGTATCTGTTGTTTCACTGCTGTCGCCTGCGGTAGCATAGACAGGGTCGCCTATTTTAAGGGTATAGTCATAGCCGTCTCCCGAGAGTCTTACTGTTGCGAACGGGTCGGAAAGTCCATGCTCCTTCATTGCAGTTTCATCAGGTGCGATGACCTCACAGCTCTGTGCTGTAAGTCCCCACATACCATGGGTAGTTGCTGAAGAATTTGTGATGTTCAGGTATGAGAAGATAGGCTCTGTCATTACCTGACCTGAAAGTCCCTCTATCTCGTTCGGGTTATTTTCAAACGCCATTTCATAGTCCAGGTCTTTTCTTGTAACTGTTTCCTTGCCATAGTCAGGCCAATCGTCGTCAGACGGCTTTGTGAGCAAAGTGAGGTTCGCATATGCGGTCACCGGATCTGTATAGTATGAAAGCTTTGTTCCCATTACCATATAGACGGTCTTTTCATCGTCAAGGCTCACATAGCTGTATCTTTCGTTGCTTGGTGAAACAGAGCCTACATGAAGGGTAGTGGCAGTGCCGTCGCTGTATTCAACTGTGAGATCTGCTGTGGGCTTATCAAGACCGTATTTTGACATATCCTCAACGTTTTCTTCAACGAGCTTTTTCGCCTTGAAGCCGTCAAGATTCGATATCATGGAAGCTTCTGCGGTGGTATTGGCATTGAGAGTGCCAAGCTCAGGTATGCTCCATGTGGATTTGCCTGACTCGGACTTATTAACGGAATACTCGCCATGTTCGTTTGAAACCTTTACGCTTGTTATATCGTCGCTTGACTTTGTAAGGATAACAACGCTCTCGTCCTGACTTGAAACTGCCGCTGTTGACGATGAGCTGGAGTCTGCGTCTGATTTGCCTGAGGTGGAGTTGAGAAACGCCATTACTCCCACCAGACAAGCGGCTGTGACTCCGCAGATAATGATACCCTGCAATTTACCATTCATTTGTGATTACCTCTGTGTTTTACTTATTCTTTCTTCTTGCCCAGATAACGATACCCACTATAAGAACTACAACAGGTACGCCAAGGCAGAATGTCCATTTAAGAACTGTTTTCTGCTGCTGAGTGATGTCGAAAACATTGCCTGTGATAGTTTTTGGTGTAATAGTGATACCTGCGGTCTTTCCGGTAAGGCCGTTTATAACGCTTATGAAATACTCGCTGTTCTGATACTGTGAATACTGCAAGTAGGTATCAGACAGCATACCCTCTGAACCTACTGCGATAACATTGCTATAGAGAGTTTTGTTATCGTCTGTAAATTTTGCCTTTGAGCCGACAGCCATATAATTCTGCTGACCCTTTACCAGAGCATCGCCTATATTCACCTGACCTGTGGTCTGTGATATATCAACATTTGCGGTATAGGCAGAATCTGAAGACTTGAGGTAAGCGTCTGTGGACACCATATCCTGCTCGTCAAAGAGTGTGTTTACAGGACGGCAGAGTGCTGAAAGGATAGCCGGCTTCTCTGTAGAAACGTCCTGAGTGAAGTTATCAGACACATCTGACGCAACTGTTACGCAAGGTGAGTTATAATACTTGCCTGAATCGCTTTCGCAGATAACGCCCTTGCCGACAGAAAGTCCATACTCTGACAGGAACTCATCAAGATTCGGGGTGTCCTCCTGACCATAAGAAGCGATATAGAGGAGCTGTTTGCCAAGATTTCCGTCATTATTGAGGAAGTCGCTGACCTTTTTGATATCCTCCTCCAGATAGTCAGTCTTAGGAGCAGGGATAACCACAACGTCTGTATCGGCAGGGATATCCTCGGAGGTTATATCCACTGTGTTCACGTTATAGCCGTTAGCTGTAAGAAGCGTCTGGAAATATGTGAGCTGTGTAAGCTCGCTTCTGCCTGTGAGGATAGTAACATAGACAGGGTTAGGGTCTGTTACTGTCATAAGTGCAGAAGTGAAAGCCTGCTCTGCGTTTGAGGACTCAACATAGCTGCCGTAATAGGACAGGAATGAAAGGTCGCCGCCTGCCTTCTGGGCAAGGGTATCTATGCTGTAGCCTGATTGTGACAGCTTCTGCTCGAACTCGTCTGTGAATGTAAGAAGGTCGAGCATACCGAGCTTTCTTGTTCGGCTTATCTCTTTGCCGTCAACCTTTGTTTTTGTTTCAAATATCATATCGAACTGGCTGATAGTATCGGTATACTCCTTAACGATCTCAGGGTGTGAGTCTATATCAACGAAACGATATGTGATATGGTGATTGAGCTTACAATAGTTTTTCAAAAGCTCAACAGCCTGCTTATTATAAGAGCTGTAATTTGTATAAGTATTCTCGTCTGCGAAAATAGTTACCTGAACGTCAACGTTCACTTTCTTTACATAATCCTCTGTATCGTTTGAAACTGAATATATCTTATTGCTTGTCAGGTCGATAGTGATAGGATATCTGTCAAAAAGCATTGTTGTGACAACATTCACTAGGACAAGCAGAGCGACAAAAACGCAGGTGAACACTGTTGCCATTGTTCCATGCTTGAGCTTTTTGGCATTGAACTTTTTGCCGTCCTTTGTCTTTTTCTCTTTTTTATCTTTCTTTTTGTCTTTATCTTTTTTATCCTTTTCTGTATCCTTTGGAGCGGTCTTTGCTGCCTTTTCGTCTGCTACAACGTCTTTAAGCAGGTCTGCTCCTGATACAGAGATCTTTTCGTTATTATTCTCTTCCATTTAAACAGCCCTCCTTTAGCCCCAGCGGCGTTTTTCAAGCACTCTCACCGTGAGGAAAAGAAATGCCACTATTGCACTCAGAAAGAACACAACGTTAGAAAAATCAAAAAGTCCATAGGTGAATGAATAATATCTCTCGCCGAATGACACCTTTTCGCACACTGTTGTGAGCCATTCAAAAGGCAGAAGATTGCCTATAGTTGACAGGAACGACACGAAGATAAGTGCGATAAAGCTTATTACTGCGGCAACTATCTGGTTTTCTGTGAAAGATGAGCAGAAGATACCGATAGCGATATAAGCACCGCCAACAAGTGCCAGAGCGACGATATTGCCCACAACGACGTTCCAGTCAGGCGTACCGAAAGCGGATACGACAACTGCAAAAACGCCTGTGATAGCGATAGCTATGATATAGATAAGGAAAGCGGCAAGGAATTTACCTACAACTATGCTGCCAAGACCCACAGGGGCGGTGAGCAGACACTGGTCTGTTTTTGTTCGCTTTTCCTCGGATATGGTCCTCATGGTGAGGACAGGTATAAGCACTATTATGATTATAAGAAGCGCACTGAAAACGGAATCAAGTCTTGTATAGCCGCTTTCAAGGCTGTAGTTTGCAAACATTATGCCTGAATAGGCATAGAATGCCGCAAGGAAAATATAACCGATAGGTGAGGTAAAATAGCTTCTTACCTCTCGTCTGAATATTGCGCCCATTAGTTATTTCCCTCCTTATCGGAAGTATTTTCAAGGGCAGGCAAAGCCTCGCCCATTGTGAGCTTGAGGAATATATCTTCAAGTGAAAGCTCAGAGGTCTTAAGTTCAAGCATATACCAGCCGTTTTTAACAACTGTTTCAAAGACGTCACGTCTGATATCCACGCCCTCTTTTGCCTCTATTCTTATATCGTTCACGCCGTCTTTATGGCTTGCGTCGCAGATGACTTTTTCAACGCCCTTTATGCCCTGCATTGCTCTGACGATCTTATCCTTATCGCCCTGTATCTTTGCAGTGAGCTTATGCTCGCCTGAGAGCTTCTGTGAGAGGTGTTCCTCTGTATCGTTTGCGACGACCTTGCCCTCGTTGATAACTATTATCTTATCGCAGACAGCCTGCACCTCAGAGAGGATATGGGAAGAAAGTATGACAGTATGATTTTTGCCGAGCTTTCTTATAAGAGTTCTTATCTCGATTATCTGCTTAGGGTCAAGACCTACTGTAGGCTCGTCCAGAATAAGCACTTTCGGGTTGCCGATAAGAGCCTGAGCAAGACCTACTCTCTGTCTATAACCTTTTGACAGGTTCTTGATTATTCTGTTATAAACATGGTCTATCTTTACAAGTCCGCATATATCTTTAAGATGTGACACCTTTGGAAGCTTACACTTTTTAAGGTCATAGACAAAATAGAGATATTCTTTTACAGTCATATCCATATAAAGTGGCGGAAGCTCAGGGAGATAGCCTATCTGCTTTTTAGCCTTGATAGGGTCTTCAAGGATATCTACGCCGTCTATAAGGGCTTTGCCGTCTGTGCAGGATATGTAGCCTGTAAGGATATTCATGGTGGTGGATTTTCCCGCTCCGTTAGGACCAAGGAAGCCAAGGACTTCGCCGTCCTCCGCTTTGAAAGAGATATTATCGACAGCTTTTTTGTCGCCGTATCTCTTGGTAAGGTTTATAACCTCTATCATTTTATTTCCTCCTCTTAGGAAAAGCATTCATAAGTCTTTACAATTCTATAATACTTATGTGACAGGGGAGTGATAGCTGTACGAAATACAGAGCATTTTAAGTAAATTTAAAGTAGCAAATACTCAAAATGCTCCGCTGTTGAATTATTTATCTGTCTAAAAGCGATGTTTCTATGTAATTTGTAGGGGAGCGGTGCAATTTCTGCTTTGCAGAGATCCGACTTCCCACTTGTTTGGAAATTATTTCGCCCCTACACTTGTTCAACATTTTCGTAGTTTTTATTATGACAGCTTCTCAATGCCCTTTCTTATTCTTGCAAGAGTATCCTCCTTGCCGATGAGATATGATATCTCAACACCGCCGCCCGGAGTGAACGCCTTACCTGAAACTGCAACTCTAAGAGGCCACAGAACGATACCATTCTTTACGCCAAGCTTGCCGATAAGGTCAAAGAGTGCGTCATGGATATTTTCCTCTGTCCAATCCTCAACGCCCTCGAGTACAGGGAGAACTGCTTTGAGAGATTCAAGAGAATTTTCAGGGTTCGTTTTCATCTTCTTATGTGTATAGAGAGCTATATCATACTCAGGGAGAGCGTCGATAAAGTCTACCATTTCAGGTATCTCTGTGAAAAGCTCTGTTCTTGCCTGCAAGAGCTTTGCGATCTCGTTAAGGTCAACGTCCTCTCTATGAACGGACTGCTTGATATAAGGGATAGCATACTCAGCAAACTTCTCAGGAGTCATAGCCTTTATATACTTGCCGTTGATAGCTTTAAGCTTAGCAGGGTCAAAGATAGCAGGGGACTTTGAAAGTCCGTGGATATCGAATTCCTTAACAAGCTCTTCAAGTGAGAATATCTCGTTCTCGCCCTTTGGTGCCCAGCCAAGCAGAGCGATATAGTTTATAACGGCTTCTTTAAGATAGCCCTTTTTCATAAGATCCTCGTAAGATGCGTCACCGTCTCTCTTTGAGAGCTTATGCTGTTTATCTTTCATGATATGCTCAACATGGATATAGGTTGGTATCTCCCAGCCGAAAGCCTTATAGAGCAGGTTATACTTAGGTGCAGAAGCAAGGTACTCGTTACCTCTTACAACGTGGGTGATACCCATAAGGTGGTCGTCAACGACGTTTGCAAAGTTATAGGTAGGCATACCGTCTGTCTTTATAAGTATCTGGTCGTCAAGGGTAGAGCAGTCAACAGTGATATCGCCGTAAAGCTCGTCATGGAAAGTAACTTCGCCCTCTGTAGGTATTTTCTGTCTGATAACATAAGGAACACCTGCGTCAAGCTTTTCCTTTATCTCTTCAGGCGAGAGGTTACGGCAATGTCTGTCATACATTGGAGCGATACCGCTTGCTTCCTGAATGGCTCTTACTTCCTCAAGTCTTTCCTTGTCGCAGAAGCAATAATAAGCTTCACCCTTTTCAACAAGCTCCTCGGCATATTTCTTGAACATACCCATTCTCTGTGACTGGATATAAGGACCTACAGGTCCGCCGATATCAGGGCCTTCGTCCCAATTAAGACCAACGTCTTTAAGTGTTTTATAGATGACCTCAACAGCACCGTCAACATAACGCTCCTGGTCTGTATCCTCGATACGGAGAATAAAATCTCCTCCGTTCTGCTTTGCAATAAGATAGGTAAAGAGTGCTGTTCTCAGGTTACCTATGTGCATATAACCTGTTGGTGAAGGTGCAAATCTTGTTCTTACCTTGTTCATTTATATCTTCCTTTCAAAATTAATATCAAATGCCGTTTTCCTCAAAATATCTGACCGCCTGCTCTTTGTTTTTTGCTATCTCCTCACGGAGGCTGTCGAAGCTGTCAAACATTTTTTCGGGGCGGAGAAATTCATGCAGTTCAAGTTTTAGCTTTCTGCCGTAAAGATCCCCATGATAATCCATGATGAAAGTTTCCGCAAGGGGAGCTGTTTCAACATGGACGGTAGGCTTTACGCCTATATTTGTCACGCCTGCATACTTTTTTCCGTCTATTTCAACAGTGGAGCAATAAACGCCGAATTTCGGCATTACCCTGCCCTTTGGTATATGCTGATTTATCGTGGGGAAATCCCACGTTCTGCCACGTTGAAAGCCGTGTTCCACTTCAAGGCAGAATCCAAAATGATAACCCAGCATTTCATTTGCTTTGGCTATCTCGCCCTCACGGACGCATCGTCTTATCTCAGTGGAACTTATGACCTCGCCGCCCATGAGCAACGGACTTACTATTTCCACATCTATATCATATTTTTCACCGAGCCTTTTAAGGTCAACAGCCTTGCCCTGTGCGCCTTTGCCGAATGTAAAATCATTTCCGCACACTGCGCCGCTGCAATTGAGCCTTTCTTTCAGCACCTTTTTCACAAAATCCTCCGGTGACATTCCTTTGAACTCTGCAAAATCAGGTGAGAAAAGCACCTCGACCCCAAGCTCTGCCATTTTTTTATGCTTTTCCTCGTCGCTCATAAGCATTTCTATCCTGCCGTCATGACCTTTTGAGGTCACGGTGTCGGTCTTGAAACAGAAAACTGCCGAATGTCCGTCAAGGCTCTGAGCCTTTTTCACAGCCGTTGTTATTATGAGCTGATGTCCTCTGTGGACTCCGTCAAAAAGTCCAAGAGCGCAAACTGTCCTTTTTTCGGGGATAAACCCGCTGTTTGTTATATCCGTCAAAATATCCCTCCGAATAAAACAAATTATCAGAAATTTTTGAAGCTTCTGAAGCTGCCCTCATGAAAAGTGCCGATACCGAGGAAGCTGTTATCACTGCCGTAGACACGGTAGAGCTTGTCCTCTGACAGATCTTTTATCCCTGTCTGCTCAGGTCTGAGCTTTACTCCGTTTCTATAAAGCTTTGTTTCCCACTGCCCAAGGGTGGTTTTTTCATAGCTTACAAAGGCTCTGTCAAGTGGGATAAGCATTTGTGACAGCTTATCCTGCTCACAAATTTCGGCTATCTCCTCTATGGTATAACAATCTTTTATATCAACGCCCCCTGAATAGGAACGTTCAAGAGAAGTCATCATTCCGCCACAGCCAAGCTTTTCACCTATGTCGCTGATAACGGAGCGTATATAAGTACCTTTTTCGCAATCAACTTTCATTACGCCCCTGCGTGAAGCTTCGTCATATTCTATTATATCAATGCTGTCGATATGGACAGCTCTCGGCTCACGCTCTATTTCTTTGCCTGCTCTTGCAAGCTCATAGAGCTTTTTGCCGTTCACTTTTATTGCAGAATACATAGGCGGCACCTGCATGATATCGCCTACAAAACTGCTTTTTGCACATTTAAGGTCGGCTCTGGTAACTGCCTTGTCGCTTGTCATTAGCGTCTTTCCTGTGCTGTCTAAGGTATCGGTGCTTACCCCAAGCTGAAAGCCTGCGGTATAGACCTTTCGTCTGTCGGGGATAATATCGCAGGCTTTTGTGGCTCTGCCCACGAAAACAGGCAGAACGCCTGTTGCCATAGGGTCAAGGGTCCCTGAATGGCCCAATCTTTTTATCCTTAGGACTCCTCTGAGCTTTGCGATAACGTCAAAAGAAGTCCAGCCCTCAGGCTTTTTTACAGGCAAAATGCCGCTGATATTATCCTTGCTGTTATCCAAGCTCATCAGCCCAAGACCTTTTCCGCTTGCTTGAGAAGCTTAGCCTTGACTTCTTCAAGGCTTCCTGTTATCTCACAGCCTGCGGCTCTTATGTGTCCTCCTCCGCCAAACTCACGGCAGAATGCAGAAGCGTCTATCTCATCGTCGCTTCTTACTGATATTTTAAAGACGTTCTCGTGTCTTTGCTTAACTGTTATGCCTATTTTCACGCCCTCAACGGACAATGGTATAGAAGCAAGTCCCTCGAACTCGGCAGCGTCAACGCCGCTTTTCTCCATAAGCTCTTTTGTAAGCACTATCATAGAGCATTTGCCACCGCAGTAATACTCCATATTCGCTGTAACGGACTGCTCCACCATAAGTCTGCCCTTGCTTTTTACATCAAACATTTTTCTGTTGATATAAGCAAAATCTATGCCATATGACATAAGCTCTGCACAGGCGATGTGAGCCTGCGGAGTTGTGTTTTCATACTTGAAGCAGCCTGTATCCGTTGCAATGCCTGTATAAAGGCATCTCGCTATCTGACGTGATATCTTTCTGCCTGAAGCTTTGAATATCTTATACATTATAAGTGCTGCAGCAGAAGCGTCTGCTTCTACATATGACTGCTTTGCAAAATACTTGTTTGAGATGTGGTGGTCGATGCAAAGGTCGATCGCACCCTCCTCGGCATACTTTGAAAGGTTGCTGCCAAGAAGATTTGTGTCTGCGATATCCACTGCGATAACGTACTTCACATCAAATCCCTGAGGGTAATAGCCCTCATAGATAAGATCATATCTTTCGGGAAAGCTATCAGAATTTACAACGTCAGCCTTTTTCCCCATATCTCTCAGAAAAGCGCACAGGGCAAAGCCTGAACCAAGCGTATCACCGTCGGGACTTTTATGAGTTAAAATAAGAAAATTGTCATTTTCTTCAAATATTTTAAGAATATCCTGAAATGTCATAATATCCTTTCTCCTCTATTGTTCTTCGCCGTCTTTCTCTTCTTTCTCTTCTTTTTCTTCGGGCAAAACTTCTTTAAGAAGCTTGTTTATCTTTGCTGAATGCTCGATAGAATTATCTGCGATAAATTTAAGCTCAGGGCATTTTTTCAGCTTCAGCACGTTTGATATCTCTCTTTTGAGAAATCCTGTTGCCGACTCAAAGCCTTTAACGGCTTCCTTTGCCTTTTCATAGCCCTCAAAGCTTGAAACATACACTTTACAGAATGAGCCGTCGCCTGCCACGTCGCAGCGGACGATAGTGAGCATATCTCCTCCGTGTATCCTTGGGTCTTTAAGGTCTCTCATTTTGCCCGATATTATTCTTCTTATATCTTCGGACATACGTCCTGCTCTGTAACCTGCCATAATATCTTTATCTCCTGCTTAAATATGCTCTTACGGGGCGGCTGTCCGTCCCGTAAGCATGCTTATCAATCTCTGTATTCTTCCATATAGAACGCCTCGAAAATGTCGCCCTCCTTGATATCGGTGAACTTTTCAAGAGTGATACCGCACTCAAAGCCTGCGGCAACTTCCTTGGCGTCGTCCTTAAATCTCTTAAGGCTTGACATCTTATCTTCGGCGATAACGATACCGTCTCTTACGACTCTTATCTCGTTATTTCTGCCTACCTTACCGTCAAGAACATACGAGCCTGCTACAGTACCGACATTGGATATCTTGTAGACCTGTCTTACCTCGATACGAGCTGTTTCCACCTCTCTGTACTTAGGAGCGAGCATACCCTTCATAGCGTCTGTTATTTCTTCTATTGCATCATAGATTATTCTGTAAAGTCTGATATCAACGCCACTCTGCTCTGCGTTCTGCTTTGCAACAGGGTTAGGACGAACGTTAAATCCAACGATGATAGCGTTTGAAGCGTTTGCGAGCATAACGTCGCTTTCAGATACAGCGCCTACGCCGCCGTGGATGACCTTAACTCTGACCTCGTCATTTGAAAGCTTTTCAAGTGACTGCTTAACGGCTTCAACTGAGCCTTGAACGTCAGCCTTGACGATGATAGGAAGCTCTTTCATTTCTCCCTCAGCTATCTGGCTGAACAGGTTGTCGAGAGTTACCTTCTGATGCTGCTGGAACAGTTCTTCCTTAGCTTCTTGCTTTCTCTGCTCAACAAGCTCTCTTGCAAGCTTTTCGTCTGCAACTGCGTTGAAAACGTCGCCTGCACTTGGAACTTCGCCCAGACCTGTTATCTCAACAGGTGTTGACGGGCCGGCTTCCTTAATGCTTCTGCCCTTATCGTTTGTCATCGTTCTTATACGTCCGACAGAAGTGCCTGCGATTATAACGTCGCCTGACTTCAAAGTACCGTTCTGAACGAGGAGTGTAGCAACAGGGCCTTTACCCTTATCAAGTCTGGCCTCGACAACAGTACCTCTTGCAAGTCTGTCAGGGTTAGCTTTAAGCTCCTTGACCTCTGCAACGAGGAGAATGTTTTCAAGAAGCTCGTCGATACCCATACCGGTCTTTGCGGAAACAGGAACTGCGATAACGTCGCCGCCCCATTCCTCAACAACGAGGGACTGCTCTGTGAGCTGCTGCTTAACTCTGTCAGGGTCTGCGCCTTCTTTATCCATTTTATTGATAGCAACGATTATAGAAACGCCTGCTGCCTTTGCGTGGTTGATAGACTCGATAGTCTGCGGCATGATACCGTCATCAGCTGCAACAACGAGGATAGCGATATCTGTAACGTTCGCACCTCTTGCTCTCATGGCTGTGAAAGCTTCATGACCAGGAGTATCCAGGAACGTTATCTTCTTTCCCTCATACTCTACCTGATAAGCACCGATATGCTGTGTGATACCGCCTGCCTCAGTGTCAGTAACGTGAGCGTTTCTTATTCTGTCGAGGATAGATGTCTTACCGTGGTCAACGTGACCCATAACGACAACCACAGGGCATCTTTCCTGCAGGCTCTCCTCCGGATCTTCGTCAGTTTCGATAAGTCTTTCTTCTATTGTAACGTGTACTTCCTTTTCAACCTTTGCGCCAAGCTCTTCTGCAACAAGTGCGGCGGTATCAAAGTCGACCACCTCATTGATAGAAGCCATTACGCCAAGACCCATAAGCTTTTTGATGACCTCGGTAGCTGTTACTTTAAGTCTGCTTGCAAGCTCTGAAACAACGATCTCGTCAGGTATCATGACCTTGAGCTGCTGCTTTCTTGCTCTTTCAAGCTCCAGTCTGCGAAGCTTTTCGCTCTCAGTTTCCTTCTTATGTGAGAACTGCTGTTTCTTTCTCTGCTGAGATTTCTGGGTGAGCTTCTGCTTCTTTGTGAAGTTATCCTTGCTCTTGTTCTGCTTTGAGTTTGCAAGGTTATCATACTTCTCGTTATACTTATCAAGCTCTATATAGCTTCCTCTTGTGTCGATGGTTCTCTGTGTGCCGAACGAATCGTTATCCTCAGAGATAGTATATCCGCCTGAAGCTTCTTTCTTATCAGAAAAACCGCCAAGCTGCTGACGAACGCCATGCTCTTTCTTCTTTGCAGGCTTCTGTGGAGCTGGCTGCTTTTTCTTCTGCTCAGGTGCAGGCTGTTTTGTTTCGACCTTGACCTCCGGCTTCTTTTCCACCTTTGGCTCTGCCTTAGGCTCAGGCTTTGCTTCCGCCTTTGGAGCCGGCTTAGGCTCAGGCTTCTTTTCAGCCTTTTTCTCCTCAGCCTTTTTCTCCTTTTTCTCAGCCTTTACAGGCTTCTTATCTGCCTTCTTTTCTTCCTTGGCAGGCTTTACGTTATTTGCATAGAAAGCATCAAAGCTGTCCACCTGATTGTTCTGTGTATAATACTCCAGAACATAAGAGATCTCCTCAGGGATAAGCACTGACTGTGTTTTCTTTGGCTCTCCGCCGAGCTTGCCAAGACACTCGATAAGGTCGTTATTTGTAACTTTCAGATCCTTAGCCATATCGCTAAGCTTATATTTAGTTGTTTTCATACTCATAGGCTGTAAAATACCTCCTCAATAAATGCTAAATGCTATAAAACTCATTTTCGTCTATAGGGATCTCCTCAAGCCCTTTGGCGCAAGCCTTTGCGAAGCCTCCCTCGCAAATAGCGATAACGCCTGTTCTTTTGCCAAGGCCAAAATGGATATCGTCCATTGTCATGCCAAGGCTGTAAAGCTTTATCCCGTTTTTGTAGCAGTTGAACTTTATCTCTTTAAGAGATTTAGGTGAAAAATCCGTTGCCGCAAACACTGCGCAGGCTTTGCCTGTATTGCAGGCGTCCTTCACCATATCCATACCCATTACAAGCTTTCCTGCTTTTCTGCACATTGTAACAAGCCCTATTTTATTATTCATTTTCCCTAAGCTCGCCCTCCATGCTGTTATATATATCCTCGCTTATCATGCAGGAAAAGCTTCTTTCAAACTTTCTTGCTTTTCTTGCTTTTTCAAAGCATTCGACGCTTTTGCATATATAAGCGCCTCTGCCTGATTTTTTGCCTGTGAGGTCAAGGGAGATATCCCCCTCTTTTGACTTCACCACTCTGATAAGCTCTCTCTTGGGTCTCATTTCACCGCACCCAAGACACATTCTCATTGGTATCTTCTTAGTTTTCATCATCGGCAGCCTCAGCCTTTGCAGAGCTTTCGGATACGATATCTATTTTATAGCCTGTCAGACCTGCGGCAAGCTTTGCGTTCTGACCCTTATTACCGATAGCAAGTGAGAGCTGGTTATCAGGAACAGTAACCCGACACTCTCTTACGCCCTCCTCTTCGCTGAGAACAACGTTTATTACCTCAGCCGGAGCAAGAGCCTTTGCGATAAACTGAGCAGGATCTTCGCACCAATTGATAACGTCTATCTTCTCGCCCTTGAGCTCGTTCACAACAGAAGTTATTCTTGACTTTCTAGGACCGATACAAGCGCCTACGGCGTCAACGTTAGGGTCCTTTGAATAAACCGCTATCTTGCTTCTTGCTCCTGCAACTCTTGAAATAGCCTTTACTTCAACAGTACCGTCTGCTATCTCAGGAACTTCAAGCTCAAAAAGTCTTTTAACAAGCTCTCTGTGAGTTCTTGATATCTTGATAGAAGGCTTTCTGTCAGGATTTGCGATACCCACAACATATACCTTGATGATATCTCCTGCCTTGAGTGTTTCGCCCGGTATCTGCTCGTTTCTTACAAGATAAACTTCGTTCTTGTCGATAGTAAGTATAGCGTTCTGAGTAGCAGGCTCAACCTTCTGGACTGTGGCAGAAACGCACTCATGCTCCTTATCGTGATACTGTTCGATAAGTCTTGCTCTTTCAAAATCCTTGATATCGTGCTTGATAGACTGCTTTGCATTCTGAGCGGCAACTCTGCCGAACTTTGCAGGGTCGAGAGGTATCTCCACCATATCGCCCACCTTGATGTTAGGGTCGTAGACCTTTGCTTCGTCAAGGAAGATCTCGTTGTCAGGGTCGTCAACATACATAACGTCCATAACTTCCTTGAGTATCCTTATATCGAGCTTTCCTGTAACAGGGTCGATATCCACTCTGATATTCTCGCAGTAAGGATAATCCTTCTTGATAGCCTTTTCGATACCTGATTTTATTTTCTCGATAAGTATATCGCTGCCAATATTATTTTCCTTTTCCAAATCTGTCAGAGCTTCAAAAAATTTGCTGGTCATTTCCTTATTCATTTTCTGATCAATCCTTTCACACTTGATTCGGGCTTTGCCCATATTTATTAAATTTCTTCATTCAGAACAGGTCTGCGTCATCATTGAGCTTTACATAAGCACAATCTGCAAGCTTGAACTCTACATTCTCCACGCCGTTCATATCCTCGTCCAGCTTCTGACAAAGTATCTTATCCTTGTCATATCCCACAAGACCCACAACGAACTCTTTTTCACCGTTTTCGTCAGGTCTTATGAGCCTTACTCTTATAACGTCGCCTATGCAGACTTCAAAATGCTCGGGTCTTCTAAGCTCTCTGCCAAGTCCGGGACTTCCGCACTCCAGCACATAGCTCTGAGCTATAGGGTCTGCCTCGTCAAGCACCTTGTTCATCGGTCTTGTGAAAGCCTCGCAATCGTCCATATCTATGCCGCCGTCTTTGTCGATAAGCACCCTGAGGTACCACGTTGCTCCCTCCTTTTCAAACCTTACGTCCCAAAGGAAAAAGCCAAGCTCGTCTGCGATAGGCTGTGCAAGCTCTCTTACTTTTTCTACCGTAGTTTTCTTTACTTCCATACAGCACCTCCGTTAATGCTTCCCAAAGCAAAGCCATCAGGCTTTGCCATGAAAAAAAGCCCCATACAAAACCAAAAGACCGGAAGTCAAGTTCCAGTCTTTCATTAAAAGCCTATTGTGATTATTATACCACACAAAACAGTTTTTTGCAAGGACATTCAAAAGTTTTTAATGAAAAGAATTAAATATTATGTTAATAGTCTGTAAACATTTCGTCAACTGACG
Organism: Ruminococcus sp. AF37-20; assembly: GCF_003460465.1. Lineage (NCBI taxonomy): Bacteria > Bacillati > Bacillota > Clostridia > Eubacteriales > Oscillospiraceae > Ruminococcus > Ruminococcus sp. AF37-20. Next base: position 98,058 of record NZ_QTVE01000006.1, read on the forward strand.
TTCTTTTCATTCTCCTCAGGGATATCCTTAGGTTTTGCTTTTTCTTTATTCACGGGTTTCTTCACTGTTCCCTCGACGAAATCCAGCGGAACGGTGAACATTATTCCCGTATTGGGCTGAGATAGATCGCCCACGGTATTATAAACTATCTTTCGTGCGGTATCGAGCTGATTATTTTTTATTACTGAGAGGATAGTTCTGTTATCCTCGTCACCGCTGAAAAGTCCTCGGATAGAGGCGCTGAGAAAGCTGCTGTCAAGTCTTGAAAGGGTCATTGCCATACCTGACGACTCGATTATAGTCGCACCCTTTATGCCTGCTGCTGAAAGTCCCTCCAGCAGATAGTCAAGCACGTCTGTTTTATTAAGGATTATGACCAGAAGTTTCACGTTATATCGCCCCCTGTTAAAATTTCAGCCTTTACGTTTTTACTTCTCCGCTGCTGACGGTGCAGTATCTTTGAGCATTGTCTGAACGCTCTCCTTGAACTTATCAGACACCTTAAAGTGAGAATCGTCCGTCCACTCGCCCTCCGGCACAAGAGCTTCTGCAGGAGTAAGGTTCTGATCCAGCATATCCTTGAGATATGACTTTTCTTCCTTATACTGCGCACTTGTCCAATCGGTATCGCTGTTTGCGGTGAATATATTATAGAAGTTATCAAGATTATCCTTAGTGATATTCGTCTGCTGGAAAGCGTTGTTTATAAGCATTGTCACCGCAGTTCCAAGAAACTTCATATTACCGTTCCTGCCCTCTTTGAAAACAGGATACTGACAGATAAGTCTTATCTGATGACCGCTGAGGTTAGTCAGATCGCCGCTTGGGATAGCGATATCGTTCTCGTCATTATCCTGAGAGAGATAGTAAAGCTCCTCATCAGGAGTATATGTAATTCCGCCCACAATATCCGCCGCATTCTCGAATGCGTCATTTGTGAGAGAAACGTAATTGTCTATAGTGATACCGAAAGTGTCTGCAACGGCTGCTTCAAGCTTCACCATGCCGCCCTCTTCGTGTATCTCACGCATTGTCTGGCTTCCGCTCACTGTGAACGCTGAAACAGGCATTATGATTATCTTCTTTGCGTCCGGTGCAACTCTTATGACTGTTGCGTCTGCAAGAACGCCCTTGCTGTTCACTCTTGCAAAAAGGGTATTATAAACCGGGCTTTTTATGCCTGCGTCGCTGTCGCTGTCATCATTGCCGATAACACCAAACTCTCTGAGGGCATACAGTGCAAGCATGCCGATAACAAAGAGGAATATTATCATCGTTATGAAGTAGACCAGAGCGATAGGAGCCTGAGATCTTCTTTTTTTCTTGTGAGCTTTCGTCTGAGCCATGTTATTGATCTCCTTACTTTCAAATATATACAGGCAGGCATACTGTCCGCCTTATTTTCATATATAAACTTTTTCGGAAAAATTCTCGAAAACTATTGAACAATTTGCAATTTAGGTGTAAACTAAATAGGACGGCTGTCTGAGTCTGAGTCGATATAAAAAACAGGATTATCGTCAAGGCATATGATGTTCAGCGTAAGGCCTGCACGCTTTGCCATGTTTATGGTCTGCAAAGTGCCTGAGCCTTTGGCTTTCTCTTTTATGACCCCGATCAGACGAGAGGAATGTTCAACCATAAAGCTGTTTCGCTTTTTATAACAGCCGCTTTCATACTTGGGGCTTGTTATCACGACTGCACTGCAAGAGTTCAGAATAAGCGAATATGTATAGCTGTCCAAGGGTGTTTTCATCTCTGTACGCTGACCTGCATAGGGCAGAACGCACACGAGCTTCATATCCTTATATTCGGGCTGAGCCGAAAGGCTGTGGACTATCTCAGCACAGCGCAGGTCGATACCTTTTGACATACCTGATATAAAAGTACGGCAGCCTTCGCTATATGCTTCCTTTATCATAAGGACGAGCATACTCAGGAGATTTTTCATACCCTGCTTATGGACATCGCCGCCGAAAGGCAGATCCCTGTCCCTATGACCTGTAAAGCAGCAAGAGGTATCTCGGTTGCAGAAAAATTCTTCTGCGGGGACGATATTACTCACATCAAAGCCTCCTGAAAGATTTGGCGACACAATGCCCATGATAAGAACATTATAACACATTGATTTATCTTTTTCAATAGAAAATGACAAATATTTTGTGCAAAGGCACAATTATAAAACCGAAAGGGAAGAAAAATAAAATGGATTTTTTGAAGAGAGCATGGGCTGAGGTAGATCTTGACAGCATTGAATACAATCTGAAAGAATACCGCAGGCTCATAGGGGAAAAAACAGAGATAATGTGCGTTGTAAAGGCGAGCTGCTACGGACATTTTGACAACGGAGTAGTTCCGTTTCTTGAAAACGAGATGGACATTCGCTGGTTTGCGGTATCGAACATACACGAAGCCCACAGGCTCAGGGATATGGGCATAAAGGGCGAGATACTCATTTTGGGCTACACACCTCCTGAGAATGCGAAGTGGCTCACAAGGCTTGACATAATTCAGGCTTGCACAGAGCTTTCATATGCTAAAGCGCTTTCAGAAAACTCTGACGGCAAGGTACGCATACACGCCGCTATCGACACGGGCATGACGAGGATAGGTCTTTACGGGGAAACCGACAAGATATACGGTGAGCTTAAAGAGATATCGAAGCTTGAAAACATTGCGCTGGAGGGCATTTTCACCCACTATGCGGTGGCTGACAGCCTGAGAGAGCAGGACGAGAAATACACAAAGGCGCAGACGGAGAAGATACTTGCCGTTGCTGACAAGTGCGAAGCAGAGGGGCTTCACCTTGAAAAAGTGCATTTTCTCAACTCAGCCGGCGGAGTATACTATTATAATGAGAGAAGCTCTCTTGCAAGGCTTGGAATAATACTTTACGGACTTTATCCTGACCCTGCAAAGGCTCTGCCTTTTGAGCCAAAGCCAGCTATGGAATTTAAGGCGGCTGTTGCGCAGGTAAAATACATAGACAATGGCACTGACGTAAGCTACGGCAGGACTTACACTGCAAATGGCAAAGTGAAGCTCGCAACTGTTACGGCAGGCTATGCAGACGGATATCCCAGGGCGCTTTCAAACAAGGGATATGTGCTTATCAACGGAAAGAAATGCCCTATCACAGGCAGGATATGTATGGATCAGTTCATGTGTGATGTAACTGAGGTAGAGGACGTAAAGGCAGGGGACGAGGCTGTCCTCATAGGCGCACAGGGAAATGAAAGGATAACCGCCGACGATATCGGCAAAATGACTGGAACGATAGGCTACGAGATAGTTTGCGGAATATCTGCAAGAGTGCCGAGAGTTATCTCACGCCATGGAGAGCAGACGGCTGTTCTTGAAATAGAGTAAGGGAGGATAAAGAGCCATGATAAGATTTTTCGGTGGCAGGGTAATGACCCTTGCCAACGGCATAGAAACGCAGGATATTGAGGTCTGGACGGAAGGCTCAAAGATAGTTTTCGTTGGCAAGCCTACGGCTGAGGAGCTTGACGGAAAGGTTTTTGAACGTGAATATGACCTCAAGGGAAATCTCCTTATGCCGTCATTCAAAAATGCGCACACTCACTCGGCAATGACTTTTCTGCGATCATATGCTGACGATATGCCTTTGCAGGACTGGCTTTTTAAGCAGATCTTCCCAATGGAAGCAAAGCTTGACGGAGAGAAAGTTTACTGGCTCACGAAGCTTGCTATACTTGAATATCTCACAACAGGCTGTACGGCGGCATTTGATATGTACTTTGAGCTTGACGATTATGTAAAAGCCTGCGTAGAAAGCAGCTTCCGCTCTGTGCTTTGCGGTGCGGTGAGCGGTGACAAGTCTAATCTTGAAAGGCTTGAAAACAACTATCTGAAATACAACAATGTTGACCCTCTTATAAGCTTTATGCTTGGCTTCCATGCAGAATACACCTGCGAAAAGGAGCTTATGGAGGGCGTTGGCAAGCTTGCGGCAAAATACAAAGCGCCTGTTGCAATGCACAACTCGGAAACTGCAAAAGAAGTCAGAGAGTGCATAGAGAAATACGGCATGACGCCAACTGAGCTTTTTGACAGCTTCGGAATTTTCGACTTTGGCGGTGCAGGCTTCCACTGCGTTCACATGAGCGACAAGGATCTTGAAATATTCAAAAACAAGGGCGTATGGGCTGTTCACTGTGCAGGCTCTAACGTAAAGCTTGCAAGCGGCATTGCACCTATCGTAAAAATGCAGGATATGGGAATAAATATTGCTATAGGTACTGACGGCCCTGCAAGCAACAACTGTCTTGATATGTTCAGAGAAATGTTCCTTATGACAGGCTTACAGAAGATAGCTTGCGATGATGCTTCTGCCTGCCCTGCTGACTCGGTGCTGAAAGCGGCAACCGTAGGCTCTGCAAGGGCAATGGGGCTTTCTGACTGCGACATTATTGCAGAGGGCAAGCAGGCTGACCTTATCGTTATCGACCTTTTTCAGCCTAATATGCAGCCTCTTAACAACATAGGCAAAAACCTTGTTTACAGCGGTTCAAAGCAGAACGTCAAGCTCACGATGTGTGCAGGTAAAGTGCTTTACGAGGACGGCGAGTTCAAGATAGGCGAAGAGCCTGCTGTTATTTACAAGAAAGCTAACGAGATAATAGAGAGCATGAAAGATTAAATGTAGGGGCGGCCTTAGGTCGCCTTTATCTTTTACGCAAACACTGTGTTGACACACAAAAAAAGGGACGCTTTGAAACGTCCCTTTTTACATTATATTCTATTCTTCAAAGAAAAATGCTTCGTTTGCAGGATAGTCTGTTTCGTCCGTGAGAGTTACCACTGCACAGCCATTTGAGCTTTCGTCCTTTTTGCCGAATATCTGATCTCTGAAAAGCCAGAAAACGTCAACGCAGATAACAGCAAGTATAAGAATGATAAGTATTATCGGCACAAGTGCGCCTGCACCCTTTCCGGGTGTCACGCCGTTCATTTGATTCATCTGATTTGCCTGATTCATCTGCATCTGTGGCATTGCATTGTTCACAGGCTGAGCAGGCTGCTGATAGCCCTCTGGTGTAAGAACTCTTTCAGGCTGCTGAGGCTGTGGTGCAACGTTCGGTGTTTCCGCAACTGTTGGCGTCTGAGGTATTTCCACAGTTCTTGAAGCCATTGCAACTTCCTCGGCTGTCGGCTGTGCAGGCTGAACAGGCTTTGCAGGCTCTTGTCCAGGCAGATAAACGCTGTCCATAGTCGGCATATCAGGAGTCGTTGGCGGAATAGTCTGATTTTGCACAGGAGTGTCGTCAAAATGCAGCTCAGGCACTTCGATAGACTCCATTTCAGGATTTCTCTCGTCCACTACAGGCTCGTCGGCAGGCGTTTCGTCCTGCGGCACGGCTGTTCCGCAGACGTTGCAGAACTTAGCCCCCGCATTAAGTGTATTTCCGCACACTGAGCAGACCTTGCTCTTTATAAGCTTCTGCGGCATTCTTGTTCCGCAGGCAGCGCAGAACTTTGCACCGTCGGCAACAGGCAGACCGCATTTTGGACAATTTTCCATATTAATACCCTCTTTTCATATTATTATTATTGATCCCCTCAGCCCTTCTGGCTGAGATCAAATTTTTCGATAACTTTTCCGAAAATATACCAGTTGTTTTCTATTTTGACCACTGTTATCTCACGGCTGGCAGACAGCTCGCCGCTGTCAGTAGTCTCTGTGAGCTTTGCTGTCATTGTAACAGCTTTTTTTATAGTCACATTTTTGTGATAGCTTTCCTTATAGCTTTTTTCAAGGTCTTTCAAGCCGTCGCTGTCAAGCTCTTTTTTATCGCTGAGCTTATAAGAAAGCTCCGTTTTTTCCTCGCCCCTTGTGAGAAGCGTTTCCGCAAGGGCTTCGTTATAGCGGTCGCTGTTTTTATACTCCGCCTCCGCTTCCGGGGTAAAGCAGGAAAGATATGACTGCGTATCGCTATACTGCGCCGCTGTGACAAGTGTCGCCACGGGCTGTTCATATCCCAGAACCGCTCTTTCTTCCTCTCCGCAGGAGCAAAAGAGCATTGCCACACACAAAAGCATACACAGCACTGATAATTTTTTCATTGTGCAAACACCGCATTTTCAAAAACGGGCGGAAATTTCTCCGCCCGTTACTGATAGTTTATAAATCTTAGAAACCTGTGCTTATTGGAAGGTCGCCCTCGTCCAGAAGCACCCATGTGCCATCCATCTTGCCAACAACAACAGTTGTCTTGTCGGTCTTATCAGCATCTTCGCCTTCGATAGTGTACTTGATCTTTACCTTGTAAGCCTTTGTTACCTTATACTTCTTAGCCTTTTTGCTGCTGAGTATTGACGCAACGTCTGAAGCTTCATTGTAGCTGTCAAGAATATCAGAATCGACCGCTGTCTTTTTAACGACCTCATAGCTTATCTCAGCGTCATCGCCGTATTTCTTTGTAAGCCTATCTCTCTGATTTTCAGCTTCTTCTTCAAAATCCTCGTCGCTTATCTCAATAATACCGTCCAGAGCGTCTGCCATATCTTTATAATAAGGAGGCATAAGCTCTTCATAAGCCTTACCGTCACCGTCATTGAGAACGTCCATAACGTTATTGATAGGAGTTTTCCAGCTTCCGCCGCCGAATATCATACAAAGGATAACAACTACCAGAATAACAAGCACGAGCAGAACTGCCAGAACTGCGATAGTGAGCTTATTAGGCTTGTTTTTCAGATTTTTGATGTTTTCAACAGAAACAGCGTCCTTTATAGCGTTCATGTCGATATTCTTGGCTGCCTGCTGAAGATTTGCCATTGGTGAAGCGGTCTGCTGTGCAGGCTGCTGAGGTGCTATTGTTGCACCGCACTGAGTGCAGAAAGTCGCATTGTCATTAAGCTGAGCTCCGCACTGTCCACAAAATTTTGCCATATGATTCTCTCTCCATATTCTTTATAAATTTTTTTGAAGATACTTACTTCATAATAATATATTAAACTAAAGCGTTAGATTTGTCAATAGTTTTTCACAAAGTTTAGCAAAAAAGTACACATCATCAGCCCTTTTCGCACATTTGTTACATATTATTTTGAAAAAGCTGTTACAAAACCTTAAAGCTGTTTACCTATTCTTATGATGCTTTCAGTGATAAGCTTTTTGAAAAGGGGAGCAGCCTTGTCTGCACATTCCTGAACTTCAGCATGAGTGAGAGGATTATCCGTCATGCCTGCTGCAAGGTTTGCAACGCAGGATATTCCGCAGACTTTCATGCCTGCATGATTTGCGGCGATAGCCTCGCAGGCTGTTGACATTCCCACTGCGTCAGCACCGATAGTTCTTGCCATTCTTATTTCCGCAGGGGACTCGAAAGACGGTCCGGTGAGCTGGAGATAAACGCCATGGCGGAGGGTTATGTCAAGATCTTCTGCCGCACCTGAGATGATATCCCTGAGCTTTTTGTTATATATCTCGCTCATATCAGGAAATCTTGTTCCAAGCTCGTCGATATTCTTGCCGATAAGAGGATTAGGAACAAAGCTTGAGATATGGTCGGTTATAAGCATGAAGTCGCCTGCCTTGAAGCCTGCGTTCACTCCGCCCGATGCGTTTGTAAGGAAAAGCACCTGTGCGCCCAACATTCTCATAAGTCTTGCAGGAAGCACAACGTCCTCCATTGCATATCCCTCGTAATAATGCACTCTGCCCTGCATTATAACAACAGGCACTTCGCCAACATATCCGAAAACGAACTGACCCTTATGACCCTCTACCGTTGATGTAGGGAAGCCCTCTATATCCTTATAGCTAAGGGTATATTTCACGTCTATGGAATTTGCATAATCGCCAAGACCTGAGCCAAGCACAAGGGCTACCTTTGGCTCAAAGTCTATTTTACTTTTTACGCACTCATAACATTTTGTAAGCTTTTCATAAGCTGTCATAAAATTTCCTCCTATCAATCCTCACCAAGCTTCAACGCCTGACTTATCTTTATCTTCTTTATAAGTCTGCCAAGCACCACAAAGGCTGTGAGCAGCATAACTCCTATAACTGCATAAAGCTTCAGATAGTCGCTGCGTTCAGGTATCACTGCAAACGGCGGCACTGACTGGCTTGCGTCAAAGATGCTCTGGAACAGCGGTACGAAAAGGTCGCTTGTTACGCCGCCGATAAAGATAGCGGCGAATATTGCAACTCCTGACACCAAAAGCTGTTCATAGACTATCATCATTATTATCTCTCTGAACTTCATTCCCATTGCTCTTAGGATACCAAACTGCAAAGTCCTGCTCTTTATGGAGAGTATCCAATAGATAAGGAAACCTATTATGCACATCACCATGATGATGATAAAGCCGAGAGTGAGAGCGCCGTTCATGCCCTGGAGCATAGGGTCGTTTTTCTTTTCTATGGTCTGCTGGCTTGCAGATTCAAGGGTGAGGGGTTTAATGCCTGCTTTGTCTATTGAGTCATAAAACTCCTGAACGGAAGCTCCGTCTTTGAGCTTGAACCATACCTCATAAGGCTCCATGCTTGTCTGAACGTTCACATAATCGTAGTTCATAACGGCAAAGTCCATATAACCGCCGTTTTTCGCCTCTTTATAAGGGCTTAGTCCCGGCCAGTAGTCAACAAAGGCAAGGACGGTCACTTCAAAGGGCTCGTTTCCGCCCCACTTACACTCTACAGTATCACCAAGCTCCAGACCATAGCTTTTGAAGCTTGAAGAGAGGATAACTCCCGGAGTATACTCTGCGAGGGCATTCAGGTAGTTATTTAACTGAACCGGCAGAAGTCTGTCCTCAAATTTGCAGACCTTTGAGAAATCGCTTGGCACTATGGTCATAAGCTGGACATTGCTTGTTGAGCTTTTGCCTGAGCTTGTGTCAACGCTTTGGTCAAGGAAATCGTCACGGGTCTTTTCCTCATCGTCAGACTTTGTCTGCTGTCTTGGAACGTTCATTTTGTTTGAAGATATGGTCACGCCGTCTTTTCTGAAAACCTTTGTGACATTTTCCACTCCTGCGAGCTTTTCAAATCGCTCAAAAACAGGCTCTACATACTGTATGGTAGTTTCTGTATCTTCTTCGTCGCTTTCCTCGGAAGTCTGCTTTGTGCCTGATTGAGCTGTCTGAGATGCGCTTTGAGGAGTGGTCTGCTGTGCAGATTCTATTTTACTGCTATACCACTGTTCTGTAAGAACAGCGTCGCAGCCAACCCCATAGGCAACGCTTTCCTCGGCATTTCTGTTCAAGGCTCTTGCGGTATTTGCAAAGAACACGCCCAATGATACAGTAAGAACAAGGAACAGCATCAAAAATCTTTCCCTGCCCGTTGAGGAGCGACCGATATTAGTCAGTGAAACATACTGTGCAGGCGACCACACTCTTCTGCCTATTCTTGCGAGAAGCCTTATTATATAAGGATATATCCTTATAAGAAACAGACCAAGGCCAAGTATAAAGGCAGTGGAAGCCACGAACATTATAGGGTTTACTGTTGCGGTGGTGTCTGTTACACCCTCTGCAACAAGCTTTTCCTGAGTTTTGTTGTAATAATAAAGCCAGCCAACTGAACCGCCCACAAGGATAAAATCAAGGCAGACCTTTTCCCACAGAGCGTGCTTTTTCTTTTTGGCTTTTGACTGCTTATGCTCAACAATAGTTGTTTTTGTGGCAGGAAAGATCGGTATCATAGTTGTGACAAAGAACACTGCCACGGCTATTGCCGCATAGACGACAGCTTCTATTGTCATATGAACAGGGAGCGAACGCCTGTTGACAAACTCCAAGAATCCGTTTGACGCACCAAGTACCTTGCAAAGTCCAAGACCTGCGAATGGTCCTATTATAACGGTCAGAACACCCAGTACGAGAGATTCCAGAGCATAAATGCCCATTATCTGCAAGCGGCTTGCTCCACGGCTTTTGAACACCGCTATCTCGTTACGCTCCTGCTCAACGTTGAGCTGCGACACCATAAAGAGATAGAATATTATCATAAGTATGACAGGTATCTGCAAAAGCCACAAAACAAGCTGGAGCTGTGATGAACGGCTCTCATAGTCCTTGAGGATATCTGAGGCAGGCATCGAAAAGCCTATGGAATTTTCACCAAAATAGGTCTTTTGCTTTGCTATCATCTCATTTGTGCTTGCAAGATCAGTCATATTCATGGAAGCATAATCCACCGCATAGTTATGGACAGCCTTTGTGATATTCACAACGCCAGTATCAACGCAATCCCCGAGCATTGTGTCATAATCTGTAAAGACAACGGCTGTATACTGAGAATCAAGACCCTCTGCCCAATATGCGTCATTTTCGTCCTTAACGTCAAAAACGCCCACTATCTCTATTTTTATTGACTTGTTATCATCAAACACGTCGGCTATCTCATAGACTGTGTCTATAGCAAGCTCTGTGCTTTTCAGGGCTTTTTCTGTGGCAACGCACTCGTAAACGCCGTCTGAACGCTTGCCTGCAGTGAACATTCTGCCCTGCTTTATGCTGATATGGTCGGAAATATCCGTCATACCGCCGAGAGTGAACCTTGCCTGCGAATTGCCATCTGAAACGGCAAGTGAACGCACATAGAGATACTCGTCACTTATATACTTCTTATCAAGCTTTTCAGGCAGACCAAGCTCCTTGAACTTAGCCTCCACTTTGTTATTATAATTCTCAACAGCTTTCTGCTGCTCACTGCCTGAGATATCCATTTTCAATCCATAGCTGGTATTATACGCACCCGGATAGATCTCATATTCTGTCTGGAACGACTCAAGATCCTTTACAAGCATTCTTTGCAGAGAAGCGTTCATATAAATAGGGATAGTGCTCATCATGGCAGACGCCATAACAAAGCCTATCAGCAGGCAAAGCACCATCCATTTGGTGTTTCGCATTTTACGGAACAATAAGGTGAACATAAGCTTATCCTTTCAAACCTATCTGATAACAATTTCGTCGCCCTCTTTAAGACCAGATTTTATCTCGGTCTGAGAGCCTGTAGAAAGTCCTGTTTCCACTTCAACGGCAGTTTTTTCACCGTTTTTCAGCACATAAACTACCTTTGTGCCGTCAACCTTTTTTATCAGATTATTTGAGATAACGATAGCGTCCTTTACGCTGTCAAGGACAAGTATCGTATCTGCAAGCTGACCCACTGCTTCCGCAGGGGCGGTATCCTTGAAACGAACATAAATAGTATCCGCCTGATAATCTATACCTGTATCGTCAACATTATTGTGATCCTCATTCTGCTCAGCCTGATAATCAGCAAGCTTTTTAGGAGTCATAAAAACAACACCGTCATAATAATCCTCGCCTATCCTTATCTGCACTTCTGTGTCGATATCATACTGGGTGAGGTCGTCAGGCTGTATTGCGATATAAAGAGCCGAAGTATCTATAACAGTTGCGATAGTCTGACCAGGATTTACGTTGTCGCCTGCTCTTACGTCAGAGAGTGACGAAACAACGCCGTCTATAGGTGATTTCAGGCTTGAATCCTCCTTCTGAGCCTGCAATTTTTCAAGTTCTTTTTCAAGGAGCTGCACGTCAACATAAGCAGAGTCTATCTCTGCCTGAGAGCCACCGCCTTCATAAATTATATCAACTTTAAGCTTTGCTTTTTCGAGATAAAGCTGTTTTTCTTCTATCTGATAGTCAAGGTCATATGTATCAAGGTCACAGATAACATCACCCTTTTTGACCTTATCGCCTGCTTTTACATAAAATTTTGACACTGTGCCGCTCTGCTTTTCATAAGAGAGAGTATACTGATTTTCCGCTGTGACAGTGCCCGTTGCGACTATCTTCTTTTCAAGGTCTTTTTTCTTTGCCGTCACTGTGGAATATGTAACATCGCTTGCCTTCACGGTCGGTGCATCAAGGACTTCCTCCTCGTCAGGAAGCAGATAGCAACCCCCTGCGGAGAGGCACATTATCGCTGATACTGCGGCAGCAAAAAGCTTTTTTAAATCAACTTTTATATTCATGTTCAGACTCCTAACTGAATATTTTTATAAACAACTTACCATGGGCAATAATACCCAAAGTAATTATATCAAAAAAAAGGTGTTTTTTCTATACACGATTGTACTAAATTAACCTGACATTTCAAAGCAATATGCACAATTGCGTTGCTTTATATATGTACAAATTTAATAAGTCTTAAATATATGAACATAAAAAGGGCTTCACGCAAAAAAAGTCCCGCACCGAAGTGCAGGACTTTTGATAAGCATATTTGCAAATTAGTTTGCAAGACCTGATCTTTCAACACCCTCGATAAAGTATCTCTGGAGAAATACATACATAACAAGGATAGGTGTGATAGAAAGCAGACAACCTGCTTCAAGCCATACGATTATCTGTCTTACAGATACCGCCTGACCGTCGAAGAGCTGCTGAGTCAGGTTTGTATTCAGGTTCTTCAGCATAAGAGCGACAGTGTCGTTCTGTGTGAAGAATGATGATGATACATAGTAGTCGTTCCAATACCAAACGATAGAGAACAGGAATACTGTCAGGAACGATGACTTTGCGTTAGGACACATGATAACAAGGAATGTTTTCAGTGGGCTGCAGCCGTCGAGGTATGCAGCATCTTCAAGCTCCTTAGGAAGTCCTCTGAAGAACTGACGGAAGATGAAGATAAACAGACCTGCACGGAGTCCGTTTGCAAACAATGCAGGAAGATACATTGTCCAACCGCTGTTGATAAGCGATGTTGATTTGCCAAGTGTGAATACCTTAGCGAGCCACTCCGGCTTGAAGTAAGCATACTGGAGGTAAAGTGGAATAGTTGTGATCTGTGGAGGTACGATGATCATAAGAACAACGATACCGAACAGGATTCCCTTACCTTTGAACTTAAATCTAGCGAAGCCGTAGCCTGTGATAGAGCAGGTGATAACCTGAAGGACAGAGGCCACGAGGTTAAGGATAACTGTGTTTACAACAGTATCTTCAAACTTCATTACTCCCCAAACGTCCTTGATGTTATCGAGTGTGAAGCTCTTAGGGATCCAAACTACTGATGGGTCGTTCATCTGCTCATTTGGTCTGAACGCAGTTGAAAGCATGAATATCAGTGGATAGAGGATTACGAAACACAGACCAAACAGGATAAGAAACCTGAAGAACGGCCAAACCATTCCGATCGCTCTTCTTCTTCTGTTATAGCTGATCTGCTCAGGGGTGAGATATTTCTCAAGACCCTCCTCTTTCATCTTCTTATAACGGGCTTTAATAGCAGCCTTTCGTTCTTTTTCGAACTCTTTTTCTTCTTTTTTAGTTGCCACTTAAATCCCCCCTTATTCTACTTCATAGTAAACGAACTTATTAACAAGTGCTACGACAAGTGCAAGGAATACTGCTACGATAAGGAAGTATGCCCAAGCCATTGCCGCTGAGTAGCCATGCTCCCAGTTGCTTGCCTTGTTAAGAACGATCGTCATAACTTCGTTCTGTGGATCGACGAATGAGTCAACGATTGTATAAACCACGCTTGAAAGTATCATTGGGCTGATATAAGGAATTGTGACTTTCCAGAAGAACTCCCATGAAGTTGCACCCTCGATCTGGGCTGCTTCCTTGGCTGAGAGCGGGATACCCTGAAGTGCTGAAAGCACCAGAAGTATCTGGATACCTGAGTTCCATACAAGGTTCAGGATGTCGGTGGTCAGCGAGTTTATCATCATAGTGAGCTTATCACTGATGTTGTAGATACCGAGGAAGTTCAGCAACTGGTCAACGAGGTCAGCCTCGAACATTGAGCTAAACTGCTCAGATCCGCCTGCGTATCCGCCTGTGCTCATGTTACCGTTGATGATGTCGATAACAGGACCTGTAGCGATGATAACAGGGAGGAAGAATACTGATCTTGCGAATGTTCTTCCCTTGAATTTCTGATTAAGGATAACTGCGATAAAGATAGAGAATATGAGGATAAGAGGAGTTCTCAAAACCGTATTCTCGATCATTGCTACCAGAGCCTTGGAATAATCCTGATCCTTACGGAAAGCGTTTACATAGTTTTTCCAACCGATAAAGGACATTTTCATTCCGCCCTGAGTTACCTCAGTTTTGTTGAATGAGTAAATGAGAGATTCTATAAGAGGCAGGATAAAGAAGTAGATAGTACCCAGCGCCCAGATCGCTATAAATCCGTAGCCGTAAAGTCCTTTTCTTTTTTCATAAGAAAGTCTGTGCTTCTTTTCCTTCATCACAGGTGCAGGAGCGACTGCCTCAGCGGCAGGCTCTTCTGCGATTATCTCCTCTGTTGAAATTTCTTCTATAACAGCCTCAGCGTCATTTTCCTTTTCGACTGTATCTTCAAGATCCTCAGCCTTAACAGCCTCGATCTCTTCAGGAGTGTTTTTGATCTCTTCGCTCATTATTTTGTCAAACCTCCTTCTATACAATCTGCAAGGTCATAGACCTCTGTGCCTACGGTAGCTGTTGCGTTCTTCTTATCAACACTGATAACAACGTCTGAAGCTCCGTCCTTTGAATAAGTTGTGGTAAGAACGTTCTTGTCGTCGCTCAGCTCATACTTTGTGATCGTATAATCTGAAACGCCTGAAAGTATGCTGCTTACCTTTTTGTACTGATTAGCCGCAAGATCTGTCCAGCCTGCATAGTTTGAATAATACAGGTCGTCATATTCTGTATCCTGAAGCGTATCAGCGTCAGCGTATGTCATATCATAGTGTATCTGCGAGCCTGAAGCCAGTGAAAGCAGGAATGTTTCATCTGAATTTGAGCTCTTATTGATAGGTGTTGAAGCGTAGTCAACATATCCGTGAATGACCATCTGATAGAACGGGATATCGAAATCTGTTACGTTGAATCCACTGGAGTAAACAGGAACGTTTGAAACGTTTGTTACATATGGGAGAACGTAAGAGTTCGCACCGTCTGCGAATACTGTACTGATCTTCTCGCTCGCACTCTTATAGCCGTCAACGACAGTATTCATGGTCTTGCTTCTGCTTGAAGGATCCTTCTTTGAATAGTCAGAAACAAGCTTTGTTGAATAATCACCGAAGCCGATAGAAGTGAGCTTTTCATCAGTATAGCTCTCGAGCATTTCTGTGAACACATTCGAGTACTTGTTTGGTGTGAGCAGGGCAGGTGAAACTCCCTTTTCTGCAACACCGAAGGCCGGGCTGTATGATGACTGTCTTGAATAAGCATTTGAAACTCTGATAGCTGTGCTTGTAAGAGTCATATATCCCCATGAACCACTGTCCATCTTGAAGTTGTTCATTGAAGGAACGATCTTCATATTATCGTCCTTTGAGATAAGCTTATCGAATGCGCTTGAACCGCCAAGCTTGCCGGACGGAGATACCTCTGTGGATATCTTGTTCTTGATAGAGTCATTTGTCCAGTCGTTATAGTTGACAGTTATGTTGTCAACTCCACCGTCCTTGAGGATATCAAGTATGTCGGAAGCCTGATCGAAGCCGGTGATCTCTGTTTTAAGATTGAATGGGATACCGAGAATAGAAGTATCCTTCATAACGCCGCCATAAAGGTCAACGTAAAGATCGCTCTTATTTGCCTGAGCCTTAGCTGTAAGACCCTTATTATTGATAAGGTAGTTTCTGTAGACCTCAGCGCAGTCTGCGTAGTTAAGATCCTCGCCGTTGTCTGAATCAACAGGATAATAACGAACTCCAAATCTCTCGGTCTTTATTCCGTTCTTCTCGAACACTGTGATCTTGTTTGAGTTATCACCGCTCATGAAGAATGAGTCTGAGCTTCTTGTTTCAAACTCGAAGTAACAAGTGTTGTAAGCCTGCTTTTCCTGTCCGCATACCTGAGCGTGAGCATAAACGTTTGACTCACCGTCAGAAGCAACGCAAACAAGTCCGGATGAACCGCTTACTGTTGCAAGGACCGGCATATAAGCCTGCTGAGTGGTTCTTGGAGCTGTTATTGGAACAGCTGTATAATCTCTGCCGAATACCTGCTGATTATAGTCAGCGTACTCGGTCTTGCCGTTGTTGTAGTTTATTACAGCACCACTTCCGTCAGGAACTATCATATAGCCTGTTGCAGTTGAATCAGCAGCGCCGAAGTTAGGACAAAACTCGATCTTTGTAAGCACCTTTCCGTCTACCTGAGAAGTGTTTTTCTCCTCGATCTCATCTGAATCGCAGTAAACATAGAGGTTATCGTCCTCAAGAACATAGTGTATCTTGAGCTTTACACCATCAGAAACGTAGTTATATGTAGCAACAACGCCGTCTGAATTTTTCACCCATTTTACTTTTGCCTTGTTGGAGTAAACCGGAGCAGGGGACTCTGTTCTCTTTTCCTGTCTAAGGTCACCGACTTTGATAGCTGCACTTGAAGCGATCTGCTTTCTCTGGGCATTTTTCATTGCTGTGCCCTTTACAGTGTCGATAATGGTCTGGTCAGCCTCAACATTTATAGGCGAAGTCCACCAATACTTACCTGAAGCCTTTACATAAAGACAAAGTCTTTCGTTTTCTTCGTCAAGATAAAGAGCTATCTTGTCGTTCTCTGTTATCTTTTCGCACATTGCAAGAGCTTCTTCGTCAGTTATAGGCTGAACCTCGTCGTCCTTGCTTGCTGTAGTAGTTGTTTTCTCATCGGCTGCTGAATCTTCAGCAGCTTCATCGCTGCTTTCATCGGCAGTAGCTGCTGCGTCGGAAGCGTCAGCTGAGCTTGTATCATCAGCCGCTGAATCGACACTGCTGTCAGTATCCTTTACTGCGGCGCTTGAATCAGCCTGGCTTGAACTCTCGTCAGTGGAAGAAACCACCATTGACCCCAGAGGCATCAGCATTGTAAGGCAGATAGCAAAGACAACTGCTTTCTTGTAACTTTTGTTATGCATTTATTATTTACACCACCGTTTCTGTTTTAGCCTCTGATCCTGTACATGATCTCAGTATAAACTGAGTAACCGAATACATATACCTGCTGGAACAATGAAAGGAGAAGTATCGCAAGGAACAATATAAGAAGCATTGCGACGATCGTACCAATAATTGAAGCAAGTGTTTTTCCGAATGAATACTGGTGAACGGCTCTCATTGCCTGCACCATAAGGATAACAGACCAGCCGATGCCAAGATACTGGATTGCTGTGATCCAGATCGACTCGTCCTGTACCAGAACGTTTGAAAAGATCACTGCGATAAATGTGCAAACGATGTAAGGAACGAGAGAATATGCAGAATAGATGCAGATCTTTTTAAGTGTACCTTCACCGTCGAGAAGTGTGCATATTGCCCAGTTGCCGAGTACCCAAGTGAAGAAGTAAACTACAGACTGAACGATAAGCGGAACAACGTTGAATACTTTAACGTAACTGTAATTGAACTGAAAGCCTGTGAGCTGTCTGTCAACGACCATTGCAATAAAGAGGAAGAGAACTATGAGCATCGATATTTTCATTGAGCCTTGTTTCTTCCATCTCAGGTCTTCAAAACCTTCAACAGGGTGGAAAACACAATGCTTGAGCCAACCTACCGGAGTAAATTCATACATATCAGTTTCCCTCCTTCTTCTTGCGTTTGATGAGCTTTATGCCCTTTTTCTTGAGAACTGCTTTTACGATGAGCAGAGCGATTATAACGATTATAACTATCATTATAGCTGTAAAGTTATCTCTGAGCCATTCTTCTCTTGCATACTTGAACGCCTTATCGTAGTCGTCCCGATCGTAAGCTGTCTTGAAGTAATCCAGAGCCTTTGTATACTCACCGTCGTTAAGGCAAGCCTTGCCAAGACCAACATAAGCCATTGCATAGCCGCCGTCTCTCTTTATAACTTCTTCCCAGTCAGCTCTTGCGTCTGAGTATCTGCCTTCGTCATAAAGGAGAACTGCTCTGTGTACCACGTTGCCGAAAGTTGTTTCGGTGTAGATAGTGATATCGTTCTTTGTACCGTCGAGGATATACACCTCGTTGCCTCTTGCCTCGATAGCGTTTGGTCCAAGGAAGCTTCCTGCTTGATCGGATGTGGAGTTCTTTGTACCAAAGATACAAAGGAGGTTGCAAAGCTTATCATACTGGAACACTCTGCCGTTTTCATAGTCAAGAACATTTATTGTTCCGTTGTCTGAAACACAGATATCTGTGAGTCTGCACTTATAAGTTTTGTTTGTTGTTGAATCATACTCTGAAGCAACATCACCGAATGAATACTTGTCGCCGACTGCGTTATCCCAGATGTTATAACCTGCTGGGTTAAGCTTCTTAACGGCGTCGGTCGTAGTATTTGCAGCCTCAGTTACAGTGTAGATAAATCCGTCTGCGTCGATATCGAAGTTTGCATACTCGACCGGAACGTTTCTTGTCATTGCTGAGATCTGCTCGTTTGAAGCGATCTTTCTCCACAGCTTCTGAGCAATAACAGCGGCAGTTACCTCAACACGGTTAGCACCGTAGAAGCCCTGGAACTCACCGTCCTTATTGAACTGAACAGAACCTGTGTTTACTGACTTACAAACAACGTAGATATTCTCTGCCTTATCTGCAAGTATCTTTGAAGGGTTGAATGTTTCGGAATCATAAAGCTTTGTGTCAGGCTTTGTGTATTCCTGCACCAGAGTCATTTCTGTGCCTGACTCAACAGTGCATTTAACAGCCCTTGAATTGTCTGTATCTGCGATGTAAACATAAAGCTTATCATCAAAGATGCTCTTTTTGACATATATGCCGTTAGGATTAAGGAAGGTCGATCTTCCGTCCTCGCCTACAGATATTTCTGTAGAGCCTGTGAATCCGGTATAACAGCCTGTTACCTTAAGATCAGTATCAAGACGGAGTATTCTGTTGTTGCCTGAATCGCACACCCAGAAAGTATCGTTGTCCTGATCGTAAAAGAGGTCTTTTGCATCTGAGAGCTTTGCAGGAGCGTCATCGCTTATATAAAGCGGGTCGCTCGGATCTGAAAGCCTGTCAAGACCCATATCTGCACCTGTTACAGTCTTTTCTACACGGTAGGCACTCTGCGATGGGATCGCATCGTCCCAATAGTCGTAGTTATAGGCTGTATAAGGCTCATCTGCGAAAGCAGTCACGGTCATGGTCAGCGCCAGACCTGCTGCAAGTGCCGCAGAGATCATTCGTTTTAGAGAGATTTTATTTCTCGACACTACTTATCACCTTTTTTCCTTTTCTATAATCTAAGTTCAAATTAATCCTTCATACCTGAGTTAGCCATTGTTTCCATGACGTTGCCCTGAGCTACAAGGAATACGATCAGTGGTGGTATCAGAAGTACAACTGCTGCGGCAAATGTAACGCCCTGACGAGCAAGACCTGCTGCTGTGATCTGCTGTACAACTGTAGGTAGTGTTTTGAGCTGCTCGGAGTAGATAAGTGCTCCGCCCTGAATGTTCCATGCTCCCTGGAAAGCGAAGATGATAAGTGTCATCAAAGCTGGCTTTGAGTTTGGAACGACGATCTGCCAACAGATCCTGAACAGACCTGCGCCGTCCACCTTAGCCGCTTCCACCATGGAGTCGTGGATGGTTGTCATGCTCTGACGCATGAGGTAAAGACCCATTGATGTTGAAATGCTTGGGAGGATCAATGCCCAGTATGTATCGATCATATGGAGCTTAGCCATTACGAGGAACTGCATGATCCATGTTGCATTTGAGGAGAACAGGAGGGCAATAACGATGATCTGGTTAATGACCTTGTTTCCCGGGAATTTACACTTTGCAAGAACGAATGCTGCGCAGCAGCAAACGAAAAGGTTGCAGATACAAATTACTATTGTAATAAAGAAGCTGTTGAAGATATATCTTGACAGCGGTACCTGCCATGAGCTTGCGGCTACCTTGAACATATCTGAGAAGTTGTTGGTAGTCGGATTCAGTACATAAAGCTTTGGAGGGAACACGAACAGCTCCTCAACAGGCTTCATAGACTGGATAACTGAGTAATACAGCGGGAACACCATGAATGCACCAAGGAGACAGAGGAATACGAAAATAACTATATCTCCGCCAAGAGAACCATTGACTCTCGCCTTTTTCTCTTTAACCTTCAGCTTTTCAATAGACTGCTGCTTTTTTCTTTTTCTAGCCATTTTATATACTCCCCTCCTTTAGTCAAGATACTTGCCTAAGAGCCAGTTGATACCCTTATTGGCAAGGAGCATTGCAGCGAACAATACGAAACATATTGCTGACGCATAACCCATTTCGTAACGAATGTTACCATAGTCTGTTGCGTGGTTCATGATCGTGTGAGCTGCATAGTCTGTTGAAGGCAGACCTACGAGGTTCTGACCAACAACGCCGACTGTGAATGATGCTGAGATCTGGATAACGGCAGCGAACAGAAGCTGTGGTCCCATTGAAGGGATAGTGATGTAGAAAAGCTCCTGCCATCTGTTCTTGATACCCTCGATAGCACCTGCTTCGTACATTGACTTATCAATGTTCTGGAAACCTGCACGGATAGCAAGGAAGCCTGCACCCATTGACATCCAAAGCTGAACGATGATAACAACTGTAAGGATATAGTTTGTATCTGTGAGCCACTGTGCAGGTTCGTTCAGGATACCCAGATCGATAAGCACAGCGTTCAGGTAACCGTAGGAGTCACCTGACAGGATAAGCTGCCAGGTAACGTATACGGAAGTTGTCATAGAAGGTGCATAGAACACGAATGTGAAGAAGGTTTTGAGGAATGCGTTCATCTCGTTTATCAGCCAAGCGATGATAAAGCTGAGGATATAAGAGAACGGTCCTGTGAATATCGCAAAGATAAGAGTGTTTCTTACTGCGATAAGGAATACGTCGTCGTTAAGGAACAGCGTATAGAAGTTTGAAAGTCCTACGAACTTAGGAGTTTCGATCATGTTAAAGTTTGTAAAGCCCATTGGCAGCGACATTACGACAGGCACTACCGTGAAGATAATGAACAAAGACATGAAAGGCAGGAGCATTGCATAGCAAGCCTTGTTGGTTTTCATCATGTGCCATGTGTACTTCCACTTGCCCTGTTTTATCATAGGCGCTTCAGGATTGGTTTTGGCCATTAGTTACTCCCCTTTCATTAATTGTCGTACAGACCAAGATCTTCAAGCTTACGAGTGATCTCGTCGTTGATATCCTTATTGTACCAGAACAGTGTATCACGAGCGTTGTCGTAGTCATTAACTACAGCTCTGAATGCGTTCATAACGTTTCTTGTTACACCGTAAGATGCAGGAATGATCGGGATCTCTACCTGTGAATTAAGCTGGTCAAGAAGAAGATTTACTTCTGAAGTTGTCCAAGACAACTGCTGAAGAGCTTCTTCGTTAGCTGTTGCATATCTACCCATTGTACCAAGGATAGACTCGATGTTGTTACCGTACTTGACCTGAGCGTCAGTTGAGGTGAACCACTTGATGAAGTCCCAAGCGCCCTCCTGATCTGCTGCCTTTGTGAAGATAATAGCACCTGAACCATTGGAGTTTGCTGCGTGGTTGATAGTTCCGTCTTCCTGAACAGTACCAGGAACTGGCTGGAATCCCCAGCAGCCCTTGATCTCAGGAGCGGCTACAGAAAGCTGGTTATAGAATGTGTAGTTCTGGATAACTACCGGCATATCACCTGTTCTGAAACGTGTGAATGCGTCATAAGTCTGCTGGAAGCTGTATGTTGTATAGAACTTTGTCCAAGTATCAAAAGCATTTACGGCCTCCTGAGTATCGAATGTTGTCTTTGTCTGCTCATCGTTGTAGTAGTTAAGACCCTGCTGGAGAAGGAGCATAGCGAATGTGTTACCAGGCTCTGTGATAGCAGATACCTGAGTTGTTCCGCCTGTACTTGTCATTACAGGGAGGATAAGACCAACTTCAAGGTAGTTTCTCTGAAGTGTTGGCAGACAGTTAAGAAGTCCGTCCCAAGTGTTAAGATCTGTTGCTGGGTCGATACCGTACTCGCTGAGGATATCAGAACGATAGAACAGCATTGGGAAGGTCTGGTCACATGGAAGACCGTATGTACCGCCGTTGTACTGATAAAGAACAGTAGCGTCGTCTGCAAAACGTGTCTTTACCTCGTCAAAGTCGCTGAATGTGGTGAGATCTGTAAGAACGCCACGGGCTGCAAGCTGGATAGGGAAGTCGCCGCCCATGAAGAGAGCGAGGTCAGGACCCTTGCCTGCAAATGTAGCCTCAACGATACCGCCCTGAACGAGCTTAAGATTGATCTTTGTTTTAGCTGTTGGATTGTATTCACTTGAAATGAGCTGCTGGAGAGCCTCAGCGTTATCACGACCGAGCATTACCCAGCACTCCATAGCGCTTTCGTCCTCATCGGACAGTGCGTTGTAGTCCTCAAAGAAAGAACCGATAAAGCCCTTGAAACCGAAGCCAAGTGAGCCAAAGAATGACTTGTCACATGAAGTGAAATCCTGATCGGAAGTAGCTACCTCGATCATATCGACCTCAAGAGGCTGCTCACGATACTGGTTTACGAAAGAAGAAACCGATGTGATGTTATCCTTGATCTGTGACATCATCTCAGGGATAAGGTCAGGCTTCTTTATACACTTATCAAGAACGATAGCCATTTTCTCAAGAGTTTCAGCCTCAGTTCCGCCTGAACCTGAAAGCTTCTCGATCTCAGCCTTCTTATCTCTCAATGTCTGAGCATATTCCTTGAAATCAGGAACGATAGAAGGAATGGCTGTGTCGATCATGTAGTTGTTGTATTCATCAGGATCAGGACCTGTGATCTGTCTGATCTGTCTATAGTAGCTGTTTATGTTATAAACAAGCTCGTCCAGATCGCCCATGATCTCACCGATCTCACCAGGAACTGCTTCCAGAGAAATAGTGTTTGTGCCTGCCTGGAGGTAGAAATAAAGATCGTCGCCATTTTCAGACTTTGGCGTTGTGATGCTCCAGTCTGTATCGTAGTAGAACTTTATCTGATTAGCTTCAAGGCAAGGTACTTCGCCATTGACATAAAGACGTCTGTTGGAGTACATACCTCTCATCTGATCCTGTCTGCCTCTTATACCTATCTTATAGTAGCCGGCCTTGTCAACATTGAACTCCCATGTTACTGTCTGAGTTGACTGCGTCCAGCTTCCTGAACCGATAGTATTATATCTTGTTTTAGTAGGGCTTGAGCCGTTTGCGCTCGATGTGAGATAAGAGCTCTTATCTGATGTAGGATAAAGAGTTCTTGATGACTTGTAGGCAGCAGTTTCACCCTCAAGAGTGATCTTCTGTCCCTGAGCCTGTGTCAGATCGCTGTCTGATGGTGCTGTGTAAGCAGCAGGTGCTTCATACTGATAGAAAGTAAAGCTCTTGACAGCAAACTCAGCCTTTTCAGATTCAAATGTTATCGTATGTTCGCCAGCCTCCATATAGAACTCCAGCGGCTCGTTAAACAGTCCGTCGATGTCCTCCAGAGGAGTTTCCTGCCAGCATGGAGTCGATATCTGTCCAGGACGGATATCGTTCTGTCTTGAATCCTGTTTGATCTCAGATTCGTTGATCCATCTCTTGCTCAGCGTGATTCTTGACGCTGTTGCATATGGGCTTTCGCCGTCGATAAGCAACGAAAACTCAACGTCGTTTGTGTTGCTTTCAAGTGCCTCATATATCATCTTGATATTGTAGACGCCTGTTTCAGGAATGTTCACCGTCCAAGAAACTGAACCCTCCTGATTTGCCCACTGCATAACATCATTCTCTCCATCTACTGTAGTTACAGTGATCTGAGCGTCTGTTACTGAAGCAGGATCGTAATCCTTTCCCAAGACCTCGACTGTCTGGTCAGGTCTTGCAGCGTCGGCATACTTCTTTACATAGTTAGTATAAGAAGTCTGACGGATCGAATCGGTACCCGTCGTGGCAGCGGAGCTTCCGTCGCCTGTTGCAGAATCATCAGCAGTTGCCTGCGTGCCTAGAGTGCTGTCGTCCGCCGCTTCACTGTCTGCAAATGCTGGAACTGATGCGCTTGCACACAGAGCAAGTGCCAATGCGGAAGCAATAACACGCCTAAACATTGTGTCTTTCACTATGAATCCACCTTTCTAAATAAATTGCTTTTGGTTTTGCGAGAATCAAGCCTACTTAATTACATTCTAATATAAATAGTATAGAACCTCTTCATTATGTGATCCCCCACGGGAAATAAAGAAAATAAAGCTTACGTCCCCCCCGATCTGAACAGCACAAGCTTTTCGCCGTTCTCATCAAGTTCGACCTTGACCTTATCGCCGCCTTTCATCTCAAGGGCGTCCATAAAGTCCTTCGGGAGCTGCAGCCGTCCGGATCTGTCGAGGACGATAAGCTCTTCATGAGCCGTTTCCTCGCTGTTCTCAACCAGCACGATATCTCCCATTTCATTAAGCTCCTCCACATAAGAACGCTTTCTTACGATCTCAGAGCTTGTTCTTCCGTCTCTGATAGCCACCACTCTGTCGATATGATCGGCAAGCTTAAGGTCATGGGTAACGATCACTATAGTGATCTTCTCATCTTTATTAAGCTCCTTGAATATATCAAGTATCATATTGGAAGTCTTTGTATCCACCGAGCCTGTAGGTTCATCAGCCAACAGTAATCTCGGATCGTTTGCCAATGCAATAGCTATTGCAACTCTTTGCTGTTCGCCTCCCGACATCTGGTCGAGCCTGCTGTTTTTTCTTTTCAGCAGTCCCACTCTGTCAAGCAGCTCCAGTGCTTTCTGCCATCTTTTATGCTCGCCGTTAAGCAGCATAGGAAGCTCGACATTCTGCACAGCCGTAAGATACGGCACAAGATTTCTTGCATTATTCTGCCACACAAAGCCTACGGTGTTCCTTTTATACTCCATATAATCCTTATCAGTAAACTTCAGAAGGTCCTTACCGTCCACATAAAGGTTTCCCGCCGAAGGCTTATCAAGTCCTCCAAGCATATTGAGCAGCGTCGATTTACCACTTCCTGAGTTTCCGACGATCGCCATAAGTTCTCCACGCTCGACATCCAGGTCAAGTCCTTGGAGCGCCACCACCTCAACATCAGAAGTTTTGTAGATCTTCACCAGATTTTCACACCGTATCATATATTTATCATTGTCGGCAGCTACAATAGTATCAAGTTCATCACTCAACTATCTCACCGTCCTCTAATGTATATACCTTATCAGCTATATCTATCATGCTGGGGTCGTGAGTGGTCATTATGATAGTCATCTCATCTCTCGCCACCAGCTCTTTGAAAAGCTTTACAACGTGGAGCGCAGTTGCCGTATCAAGCTCGGCAGTAGGCTCGTCCGCAAAAATTATGTCAGGCTTATGTGCGATAGCTCTTGCTATAGCAACTCGCTGCTGTTCACCACCGGACATTTCCCCAGGTCGGTGGAACATTCGCTTTTCAAGTCCCACGCTTCGCAGACATTCCCTTGTGCGCTTATCCCTTTCTTCATATGGATATTTCGCAAGTCTCAGACCAAAGTCAACGTTTTCATAAGCGGTCATTCCCGACATGAGTGCCACAGATTGGAACACGAACGCCATTTTATACCGCCGTATATCATCTCTGGCTCTTTCAGAAAGCCTTGTAATATCCCGTCCGCCAAACATGACCTTGCCCTTTGTTGGCTTGTCAAGCGCTCCAAGAATATTGATAAGAGTAGTCTTACCGCTTCCTGAACGTCCTCTAAGGATCGTCAGCTTGCCTTTTTCTATTTCAATGTTGATATTTTTCAGCGCATTCACAACGCTTCCGTCGCCGATCTTAAAGTCACGGCACAGATCTTCAGTTGAAAGTATAGTGTCCATACCGCATGGCTCCTTTATCACATCAAACAGGATCATCGCCCTCATCTCATCCACTGTATTGGTCATTTTGACCTATGTAATATACTCAAACAAAGGTTAAAATATTTGTGCATTATTCACATATCGTGTCAGAAGCACACAACGACCACAACATATTGTATTTCTTGTACAATATGTTCAAATTTCGGGTAATAAATTATGCAAATCAGCCCACAATTTTATGTAAAATGCCAAAATGGGCTTATTTAGCTAATCTTAATTATATCAATTTCTCTGTATTTTGTCAAGGATATTAAACGTTTAAGATAACATAAAAACGAGGCTTGCGGAGGATTTAGTCACCTTAAACAAACTATAAAATCATTTTTTGTGCATTTCGCAATAAATCTTGTCAAAAAAGGTTGAAAACTCTGTAGCCGTCAAGATTTCAGTTTTCAATTAATAATAATTTTACATTTTGAAGAATAAAATCCGAAAATTTTCTACCGATATGCACAAAAAACATTTGATATATTTATTTAAAATATGCAAAAGCAAAACTGTTCTTAACATTATGTAAAAGGAGGCAAAAAAAACTATACAAAAAGGCATTTGTGCAATTTGAACCTATAAAAAAAGCCAAATGTGAAAGAAATAAGCCTGCAATATGACGCAATATTCCCGTAAAAAACATTAAACATTGTCCTATTTATCATACAGTTTTCACATAAACAAGTATAATATTAGATAACGAAACAAGAAAGCCCCACAAGGGGCGGTTAAAATTGATTACCACGGCTCACGCCGCTGACATACCAGGAGGTTTTCATCATGAATGAATACAGAAACAACAACTTCAATGATAACAATAATAGCAATTTTGAGAATAGCTATACACAGCAAAACGGATATAATCAATATCAGGCTCAGGCAGGCAGCGTGAATGAGTTCACATACAATCCTAATAAGAAAAAGTCAAAGGGCAAGAAGGTGCTTTCAGGCATTATCGCAGTGCTTTGCGTTGCAGCTATCGGAACCACTTCCATTGTAGGCTATAATCTTGTTACAGGAAAGAACGCTGTAGGCTCTTCAAACAGCGGCACCGTTGTTTCAAAGGACGACAGCTCATCAAACAGTGCGAAAAGCACCGTTGACCGTTCAAATCTGCCGACTATACAGCAGCTCTCAACCCCGTCCGACGCACTTACTATCCCTGAGATAGTAAAGAAGGTCTCACCTTCTGTTGTAGGCATCTCCTGTATCCTTTCAAACGGCACTGCAACAGGTTCAGGTATCGTAATGAGCGAGGACGGCTACATCGTAACCAACGCACACGTTGTTGACGGCGCACAGTCTATTTCAGTTGTGCTTCCTGACAGCTACAAAGATACTTCAAGCAAATCAGATGACAGCAAATCAAGCTCTGACAGCAGCTCTGATGACGATGAGGACAACCTCACATACACAGCTACCCTTGTAGGCAAAGACACTCAGACTGATATCGCAGTTTTGAAGATAGACGCAAAGGGACTTACAGCCGCTGAGTTCGGCACATCTGCCGATCTTCAGGTAGGTGAAGCTTCTATCGTAATAGGCAACCCACTTGGTTTCTCACTTGCAAACTCTGTAACAGCAGGTATAATCTCCGCAACAGACAGAACGCTCACCGTTGAGGACAGGACAATGAATCTTATCCAGACAGACGCTTCTATCAACAGCGGTAACTCAGGCGGACCGCTCATCAACGCATATGGTCAGGTAATAGGCATCACCTCTGCAAAGGTATCGTCATCTGTGGGCGAGGGACTTGGTTTCGCTATCCCTATCGACGAGGCGCTCCCTATTGTTGAGGACCTTATGAAGAACGGTTACGTTACAGGCAGACCTAGCCTTGGAATTTCAGGCACAGACATCACAAGTGCATATTCATCATACTATGGTATCCCACAGGGCTTCCTTGTAAAGAGCGTTACTGAGGGAAGCGGCTCTGAAAAGGCTGGTATTCAGGAAAATGATATCGTTATAGGCATAAACGGAACTGTTATATCAAACATCAGCGAGCTGAATGAGATAAAGAACAAGTGCAAAGTCGGTGACACTGTTCAGCTTACTATATACAGAAACAAGAAAATGATAAATGTTGACGTTGTTCTCGGCGAGTCCACAGAGGACACTTCTGAGTCAAATGACAATGACCAGAACAACAATAACAATAATAATAACAATAACAACGACGACTACAACGATTACTATGGAAACTATGGCAATGGTCTTGGCGGCTATAATTACGGCTATGGTTTCTAAATAACAAAGCTTTCTTCATATTTTTCATATTCTTTTACTTCAGGGAAAGAGCTGTTCCGAGAGATCGGGACAGCTTTTTTCTTGACTTTCTTCTTGACAGAGGGTCAAAGCAGTGCTATTATAATAAGGTATACTATTAAGGCAACACCGCACAAAGCCCGCCTGACGGTATTGCCTTAAACGAGTACGCTTCTTTATTTTGCAAAGGTCGGTGATTTTATGACAAAAGAAGAATATATTGACTTTTGCGGCTCTATTGCAGGTGCGACATATGACCAGCCTTTCAACGAGGACTTTCAGACCACTGCGCTGCGCCACTGGGACACGAAAAAGTGGTTCGGGCTTTTGATGCTCCACAATGACAGGTGGATAGTAAACTTAAAGCTAAAACCCGAAGAAGTGCTGTTTTACAGGGATATCTACAAGGGCGTGACGGAAGCTTATCACATGAACAAGGTCCACTGGATAACATTGTATCTCGACAGCGACGTGCCAACAGAGGAGATAGAAGATCTTACCCTCAGAAGCTTTGAGCTTACAAAGAGTAAAGATAAAAAGAAAACCAAAAAGCGAAAGGAAGCTTTATAAAATGAGAACTTTTTCAAAATCAAGCAAGCTTGATAACGTGTGTTATGATATAAGAGGTCCTGTTATGGACGAAGCAAATGAAATGATAGCAAAGGGAGAGAAGATATTCAAGCTCAATATCGGAAACCCTGCTCCGTTCGCATTCAATGCCCCTGACGAGATAATACAGGCAATGACAGACAATCTGAGAAACGCTCAGGGCTATTCTGACTCAAAGGGTATAACAGAAGCAAGGCAGGCTATTTATGATTATGCACACTTCAAGGGCATACCTGTTGAAAGTCTTAACGATATCTACACCGGAAACGGTGTTTCCGAGCTTATCACAATGGTAATGCAGGGTCTTCTCAACAACGGCGACGAGGTGCTTGTTCCTGCCCCTGACTATCCGCTGTGGACAGCTTCCGTTACTCTTGCAGGCGGTACTGCCGTTCACTATATTTGTGATGAAAGCTCCGAATGGTATCCTGACCTTGAGGACATGGAAAAGAAGATAACAGACAAGACAAAGGCTATCGTTATCATCAACCCTAACAACCCGACAGGTGCGGTATATCCGAAAGAGATACTTGAAAAGATAGCAGACATGGCAAGACGCCATGAGCTTATAATATTCTCAGACGAGATATATGACAGACTTCTTATGGACGGCGTTGAGCATACTTCTATCGCTTCACTTTGCCCTGACGTTTTCTGCATCACTCTTAACGGACTTTCAAAGTCACATCGTATCGCAGGTTTCCGTGTAGGCTGGATGACCCTTAGCGGTGATAAGAGCAGAGTAAAAGGCTACATAGAGGGTCTTAATATGCTTTCAAGCATGAGGCTTTGTTCAAATGTACCGAGCCAGTATATAATCAAATATGCTCTTGGTGATTACACAAAAACTGACGATCTTCTCCTGCCGGGGGGACGTATCTACGATCAGAGAGAGTATATCTACAACGCACTTAACAGCATTGACGGTCTGTCGGCTGTAAAGCCTAAGGCGGCATTCTATATCTTCCCAAAGATAGACGCAAAGCGTTTCAACATCACAAATGACGAGCAGTTCGTGCTTGATTTTCTCCGTGAGAAGAAGATACTTCTTGTTCATGGCGGCGGCTTCCACTGGGAACAGCCTGACCATTTCAGGATAGTTTATCTTCCTAAGCTTGAGGATCTTGAATACTCCATGAATGAAATGAGAGATTTCCTCAAAGACTACAAGCAGAAGTAAAACTGTAGAGCGGACAGTGTTCGCCCAATATGCTTTTATGCTCATACCATACATCTACAAACACAGACACGAGGTACAAAAATGTCAAAACTTTGCAAATCATGTGGAAACTATTATGAGGGAGATCACTGCGACAAGTGCGGCTATGGCGACCCAAACTTAAAGACCCACGCCGCCGACAAATACAAAAAGCCCACAAAGCCTGAACGTTTCAGGACGGAGGAGGAAAAAGAGCTTTACGCCCAGTGGGAAAAGGAGAAAAAAGAGGACACTGAGATAAAGCGTCACTATGATCCCAACGCAGGCAAAAAGACCCTTGCCATTGTGGCGGTAGTTGTTATAGGCGTTATCGTGGCTGTGCTATACAAAAGCGGAGTTATTTTCAGCTCCACAAAGACAGATGTAATAGAAAAATACTTCAAATCCATACAGACAAGCGATTTTGACTCATTCGTGGAGTGCTTTCCGAAAGAGATGAAGAACGAATACGAACAGCAGCGAACCGAAGGCGGATATGGCAAAGAGCAGGTTATGAAAGAAGTCCTTTATGGTGATTTCATTGAAAGCTATGGCTCTGATTACACTATCGACGTATCTTTCGGCAGAGAAACAAAGCTTAAAGAGTCTGAATATGGCCTGAGCGAATACAAAAGCTTTTACGGCTCTGCACCGAATGTTTCAGAGGCTTATGAGATAGTAACGAACGTGACTTTCAAAGGCTCAAAAGGCAGCGAGGACGCAAAGCTTTACATCTACGTTGGAAAATGCAGCGGAAAATGGTGCATTTTCAACATCACGCAGGATAACGGCATTGTTGACGAGGACACTGGGCTTAAAACTTCAGAAAATTAAATAGCACAAAGCAAAACCGCCACGGAGAAAAATCCGCAGCGGTTTTTTTGTTTTGCGATAAAACCTATATGGTGGGACGTCGTATTTCTGTTAAACAGAAATTGAGTCGCTCCCCTACATATAAGTGGCGTAATTATACGCTTTTATGTGATATTATCTCTTCTTAAAAGCAAATGACTTTCTTGTTCTCTGCTTTCCGCCTATTGACATTGTGAATATCTTGTCGCTCATGAAGATTTTCAGCGCGACAGTCATGCACACAACAAGAAGCACTATCTGATAGATAAGTCCCCCTGCATAGAGGCTGTAGTTGCCGAACATTACGTTCTCGCTTGCCATAAAGGTATGGGTGAACGGTATAGCATAGACGATATACTTTATAACAGGTGAAAGCGTTCTGATATCAACTACCATTGCAAGAATATATGGTATCATTGCGGAGAAGGTTATAGGCAAAAGCATTGTCTGGGCAGATTTTGCGTCTTTTGCAAGTGCTCCTAATACCATTGAGAGTGACAATGAGATAAGGATAGACACAAACATCTGTATTCCCACAAGAGCATACTGTCCGACGCTCATAGTAAGACCAAGGTTTTCCATTGCAGATTCATATGCTGAGGTATCGCCCATGCCCTCAGTAAGACCGCCTGTCATTTTGCTCATGCCGAACATATAGACCACAGCCTGCAAAGCCGCAACAACACCTGCGGCAAGCATTTTTGACGCAAGGACTGAAAGTCTTGAAACAGGTGCGGAAAGAAGCGTTTCAAGGGTCTTGTCTATTTTCTCCGTAGAGATCGCACTAAGTATCATCTGAGCCGAGAACATTATAAGAACGAACATTATTATAGGCACTACCATGCTCTGTGCCGAGCAAAGCGACATCACTATAGAACTGCTCACTTTATCTGCCTTGTCGCCAACAACCGTTGTTTCAGAAAGCAGTACAGGGTCTTCAAGTTGATTCATTTCGTCCTCTGTCATTGCACCGCTTGAAAGCTTATCCTGATAGATAGTTGATTTTACTGCCTGCTGTATAACTGCAAGGGCAGTGTCTGAGCCTGTGTTTATATTTGACATGGTCGCAAGAGAGGTCATTCTCTGAACATATCCAACGTCTGCCTTTTTATGCTGTTTTACCTGCTCTGTAAAGCCTTTGGGTATTATCACAACGCTGTCCTGATCGAGCCTTTTAAGCTCTGCGGCATAGTCGTCAGACTTTATATCTACAACTGTTATCTTGCCGTCCCCGGCCTTTGCAGTAGCTTTCAGAGAGTTTAAAACGTTTTCTGTGAACTCTGTTTTGTCAAGGTCGCAGATAGTAAGGTCGGAAGCTTTTTCGGCACTGTCGCTTATTGCCCCTGACATTGCCTGACCCGCCATAACAAGCACCACTACTGTGACTATCATTGTTATAATAGTTTGCAGGCTGAGCATTTCCTTTAATTCCTTGCGGAAAAGACTATAAAACTTCACGGTCAAGCACCACCCTTTCAAAGACTTCTTCAAGGTTCTGAGCGCCATATTTTTCAATAAGCTCCGCAGGCTTGCCGACCTCCAGCAACTCGCCTTTTGCAATTATACCCACTCTGTCTGAAACATACTCTATTTCAAGCATATTGTGGGAAGAAAGCAGAAAGCTCATGCCCTCAGAAGCAAGCTTTCTTATCATTCTTCTTATTTCAAGGGCGTTTATAATATCAAGTCCCGAAGTCGGCTCGTCAAGGATAGCCAATGCAGGGAGCGGCATTATCGCCCTTGCAAGGAGAAGCTTTCTTGCCATACCACGGGAATAATTTGATATTTTATCATTAAGCCTGTCACCAAGCTCGCATATCTCACAGCCACGCTTCACAAACTCGTAAGCCTGTTCTCCGTTGTCGGCATAGATAGAAGCCATGAACTCCAGATATTCTCTGCCTGTCATGGTCTTATACGCACCAGCCTCGTCAGGGAGGTATGTAATGCTTTTTCTTACCATATCAGGTTCAGTGAGAATACTATGACCTGCCACGATAGCGTCGCCCTCTGTTGCCTGCAAAAGTGTTGATATCATTCTTATTGTTGTTGTCTTTCCTGCACCGTTTGGACCTATCAGCGCAAATATCTCGCCCTTTCCAACGTCAAAAGTGACGTTATGGGAGGCGTAAATGCCTTTTTTGTACTGCTTTGAAAGCCCTTTGACCTGTAAAACGGTTTCCATCGTTTCCCCATTCCTTTCTTTGTCTGTATCATTGTATTTTTTGTGAATAAATCAAGTATAGCACACCACGTTCCAACTGTCAATTGACATTTGTCATGCACTGTTGTGTAAATATGATTTACTAACAGTATACACTGTCTATGGCACGATGTCAATAGCGGTTTTCACCAAAACAGGCATGGTTTTTATTATTTATGCGTTAGAATGTAAAATTCACTTACTTTGTGAGATAAAGTAAACCACGTTACACAATGATTACAAATCAAATAATATTCTGTACATTTTCAACTCTTTCAAGTACGTTTTTTTGGATATCACAATGTAATGATTTGATTACATTTTGGTTACAGACAAGGGTAAAAAAACGGACGATTGTTGAAAACTTTATAATTTTCAACACCAAATTGCTGTTATAGCATGAGTTTTAAACATTTTCAACATAGTTTTCAACATTTTCAAAAGTTTTCAACTGTAGTTTTCAACTGTCCAAAAAAGCTCTTGTTACCGTTTTTTAATCATTTGTAATTTATTCATTTTTCGTACTTCTATAGTAAATAGAGAGGATTTATTACATTTTCACCAATGAACGAATTTAAAATTTGTGAAGTATTTGAGCTTTAAAATTGGCTTTTGTGGTTTACAAAAGAACGAAAATATGTTAAACTTATAATAAGTATGAATGAATCGTTACAATGTTCATTATAGGAGGAAAAATTATGGGAAACTTAACCAGTCTGAAGAAAGCCGCCGCTGTGCTGCTGACTTCGGTAACGCTCATGTCGGCTGCGGCGGCACTGCCTGCTGTGGACGAAACGCCGTTTCTTTCGCAGACGGCGATAACTGTTGAGGCGGCAAGCGTCGGAAAAGTCACAGGGCTTACTTCAAAAACACTTAGCAACAGCGAGATAAAGCTTAGCTGGAAAAAGGTCAGCGGAGCTTCGGGATACTCAGTTTGTATGAGAAAAAACGGTAAATATCCGCAGATCGCAGACGTAAAAAGTGGCTCGACCCTCACATACACAGTGAAAAATCTGCCAAATGCTACCCGTGAAAACTTCAAGGTAAGAGCATACAAGACCGTGAAAGGAAAAAAGGTATACGGCGCATATTCAGACAACTGGAACACCGCCACGAACCCACAGCCTGCAAAGGGTCTTAAAGTATCAAGCGTTTCTTATGACAGTGTAAAGCTTTCATGGACAAAGATAGGCTGCACAAATTACAGAGTATTTCAGCTTAAAAATGGTCAGTGGAAAGAGATAGCAAAGACCACAGGCACAAGCTACACTGTAAAAAATCTCAGCCAGAAGACCACATACAAGTTCAAGATAAGAGCCTGCAAGACAGACGACAAGAAAGCCAACCACTACGGAAAATATTCTGCAGAGGTATCCGCTACCACATCTAAAGCTCCTGCTGTTGTGACCCCGGTTTCACAGCATGGTCAGCTTTCTGTAAAGGGTGCGAATATTGTTGACAAGAACGGCAAGGTATTCAAGATAAAGGGTATGTCAACTCACGGCATCATGTGGGAAGATTTCTCAAATATTCTTACAAAGGACTCTCTTAAAGTGTTAAGAGATGATTGGAAGGTCAACACCATAAGAATTGCAATGTACACAGAAGAATGGGGTGGCTACTGCACCGAGAACGGCAAGTATCAGGCGCAGGCAAAGCAGAAAGTCAAGACAGGCGTTGAAAACGCAAAGTCTCTTGGAATGTATGCTATAATCGACTGGCACGTTCTCAATGACAAAAACCCTAACAACCACAAAAATGACGCTATCAAGTTCTTCACAGAAATGGCTAAGACCTACAAGGACTACAATAACGTTATTTACGAGATCTGCAACGAGCCTAACGGCGGTGTAACATGGACAGGCGGTATAAAAAGTTACTGCCAGAGCGTTGTAAGCGCTATCAGAAAATACGACAGCGACGCTATCATAATCTGCGGTACAGGCACATGGAGTCAGGACATAGATCAGGTGCTTGGCAACAAGCTTTCAGACAAAAACTGCGTTTATGCTCTTCACTTCTATGCAAACACTCACAGAGATTGGCTGAGAAACAGACTTCAGAACTGCTACAACAAGGGACTTCCTGTTCTTGTATCTGAGTTCGGAACTTGCGACGCAAGCGGAAACGGCGGATATAACTCAACAGAAAGCACAAAATGGCTCAAGCTTCTCGACTCACTAAAAGTAGGCTACATAAACTGGTCAGCCTGCGGAAAGAGCGAAACGGCTTCCGCATTCAAGGGCGGCACGAACCTCAAAGCTATAAAGAGCGGCACTTCACAGCTCACAGCAAGCGGCAAGTTCATTCGTGATTGGTACAGAAACCACTGATAACACAAAAGACCTCTCTTGGTGGGAGGTCTTTTTTTGCACAGAAACTAACGATAAGCGGGCGACCCAAGGTCGCCTCTACACTATAAAAACACAGCCGAGGGGCATTTACCTCTCGGCTATTGTTATTTTATATCATATCACAAAGAACAGTGCAGTTCTTATAACGGCTGTAAAAAGCATAGCATAGAACGATGTGCCAAGCAAAAGCTGATTTGCCCAGAATATATCGTTAGGCTCGCATGGCTTTAGATTTCTGCCTATAACAGGCTTTCTTACAAGCTGTCCGCCATAATACTCATCACTGCCAAGCTGGATACCCAATGCACCTGCACACACCGACTGAGTTTGCGCTGAATTAGGACTAGGGGATTTTCTTCTGTCTTTTTTGTATACCTGAGAAGCGTTCCTGCTGTCAAGGTGAAGATAAGAAACATTCATTTTCATAAGCAGGGCGGCTATTCTTGCAGGTATAAAGCTGAGAACGTCGTCCAGCTTTGCAGGGAATTTGCCGAAGTTTATGTATGTGTCTGTTTTATAGCCCACTGTGTTGTCGATAATATTCACTGTTCTGTAGAGTATTCCGCCCAGACCGCCGAATATCGCAGACCAGAAAATAGGTGCAACCGCCCAATCTGTGGTATTCTCTGCAACCGACTCCACCGTACTTTTTATAACAGCGTCAATGTTCATATCGTCGGTGTCACGAAAGGTCACTTTTTTTACCTTGCGCTGTGCCGAAGAAAGATTGCCTGCCCTTGCAGCACGCATCACTCCCCCTGCCGCAGTTTTAAGGGACTTTACAGAAAGTGCTGACCAACACATTATGCCCTCGAGGAAGATGCCAAGTGCGGCATTTAGCTTATAGCCCACGAATAGAAGAAGCAATGCCACAGCGGCAACTATAAGAAGCACTATCACAGTCATCATAAGACCTGCCATACGCTGTGCTTCGGGGGTGTTTTTATAGCTGTTTCTGAAAGACTTATCAAGCTTTGCCACAAGTTTTTTTATAAAATACTGAGGATAGACCACTACTTCAGGGTCGCCAAGGAGCATATCCAGCGCAAAGCCAAGCGCAAGCGCTGCCAGTGAATTTATCAACATATATACATATCCTTTCTTCAGGCAATAATTACTTATGATAATTATATCACAACATTTTCTGATTTTCAATACCTTTATGCTCTGATTTTAAGGGATAAGGCACAAAAAAGGGCGGTCAGAGCCGCCCGAACAAAAGTCTTTCAAAAAAATCAGAAACTAAGGTGCGAACACTGTTTGCCCCTACACTGAATAGATATATCCATAAGCTTTTGTGATAACTATATTATTTGCATATCTCCGAAAGCTTTTCAAGCATAAGATCCATTTCCTCGTCTGTGCCGATAGTGATTCTCAGGAAGTTATCTATTCTCGGCTTGTTGAAATATCTCACGAAGATACCATTTTCACGGAGATATGTGAAGATCTCCTTTGCAGAGAACTTTTCATGCTGTGCAAAGAGAAAATTCGTTTCGCTGTCAAGAACGTTGAAGCCCATTTCACGCATTTTTTCCGCTGTTCTATCCCTTGTTGCCTTAACCTTTTCAACTGTCGCCTTGAAATAATCCTCGTCAGAAAGGCTTGCAACGGCAGTTTCTATGGCTATCTGGTCGAGAGGATAGGAATTGTATGAGTCCTTCACAGCCTGCATATAGCTGATAAGCTCGGCACTGGCAAAAGCCATGCCCACTCTCATGCCTGCAAGGGAACGTGACTTTGAGAACGTCTGTGTTACGACCAAGTTGTCATATTCTTTCACAAGCTCCACGCAAGAATACCTGCCGAAATCCACATATGCCTCGTCGATTATAACAATGCTGTCCTGATTGTTTTCAAGAAGTTCTCTTATAAATTTCTCACCCACACCAAGGCTTGTCGGAGCATTAGGGTTAGGGATAACAACGCCGCCGTTAGGCTCTTTGAAATCGTCTATATTTATAACAAAATTTTCGTCAACGCTCTTAGTCATGTATGGTATTTTCAGAAGCTCACACCAAACAGGATAGAAAGAGTAAGTTATATCAGGATAAAGTATAGGCTTATCAGAGTTGAAAAACGCTCTGAAAGCTGTGGCAAGCACATCGTCTGAGCCGTTTCCGCAGAAAACATTTTCGCTTTTAAGCCCAACACGCTCCGCAAGCGCCGTTCTCAGTGCAGAAGCGTCAGCACTAGGATATTTTCTCAGCTCCGCTATGGTCTTGCCCTCCAATATCGCCTTTACCTTTGGTGACGGCGGATAAGGGTTTTCATTTGCATTTAGCTTTATTATCTTATCGTTTTTAGGCTGTTCTCCTGCAACGTATGGCTCTATATTTATAAGGTTTTTTCTCCAAAGCTTTTCGCTCATTTTACATTATCCTCTCTATATTTTATCATAGTAAAGTATTAATATAAAATATTATAGCACATACCGCTTATGTTGTCAAATAAAAGCCGC
Source organism: Ruminococcus sp. AF37-20 (assembly GCF_003460465.1). Taxonomy (NCBI): domain Bacteria; kingdom Bacillati; phylum Bacillota; class Clostridia; order Eubacteriales; family Oscillospiraceae; genus Ruminococcus; species Ruminococcus sp. AF37-20. The sequence goes on from NZ_QTVE01000006.1 coordinate 135,805, forward strand.
CTAGTTTTCAAAGTAAGCCTGTATAGACTGCAAAACGCCGTCATAGTAATATGCGTTCACGCTCATGGAATCGCTCTTCCAATCAAGAAACTGATCTTTGCCGTTTCTGTCGCTGACCTCAGGTGTGCCTAAGATCGCAGCCATTTCCTCAGGAGTTGAATTTTTTGTTATACCGAATATTGAGCAGTCGCTTTCGGTGGTGAAACTCATTCTTATCTTATGGAGGGTATGATCGCTGTTGAGCCAGAAGTCGAAGATGATAATATTATCCATAGTCGAGCTTGTTTTTCCGTAGCAAAGAGCAGAATCGTATTCATCGTCAGGGGTATCCACCATTTCTTTTCTTACATCATCAATAAGCTCTGTGCCTGTGAAAACGTGGTCTATGCCCTTATAGCTTACGCTTATATCCTTTGGCAGAGCAGCGTCTGAGCTAAGGTCAAGTGCCTTGAGGTCATCATATACCTTTACTCTGTTCTCATCAGTGTTTACAGTGCTCTCACCCGGTGTTGTTATGCCTGTATACTCAGATGTGAAAACAGCCTCTCCGTCTTTTTCGTGTATTTCTTCCTGCGGATAGTTTTTGCTGTAGTATGTGAAATCGGAAACCGAGAAGTCATCAAGCACTACGTCATACTCTTCATAATTACTATATGTTTCCACCACGGTAAGTGAAATTGTATAGTCAACGTTCTCCCAATACATTGTATAGCATTTGTAATCGTCCATGCCGTCATATTCGCTGTTCATATAAATGCTTGTAGGACAGCCCATTTTGTCGATTATTTTATCAAGATCTTCTTTATTGCTGTAGCTGCCGTAGCTTTCATACTCCCAGTCGGAGGTATCCACAGCCTCTTCTAAAGGTATGGTAATGCTCCAGCTGTTTTCCTTTAGAATGTCAGCCACGCTTGCGTCACGGTCAAATGGGTTTCCACTGATAAGGTCGTATTTTGTTTGGCTCTCATCTGATGAAACGAAGGTTATCTCAACGTTAGTGTTTTCACCTACCATTTTATCGATGCTCATAATATCACCGGATTTGCCAATATCGTCGCCGTACAATTCCATAGCAGCATTGCCGCCGTCTATGGCACTAAGGTCAACAGGCACCGATATTTTGCTGCCGAAAATATCCTGAGGCAAAGTATCTGACGGATCAGAGCCTTTAAAGCCTGTTATCCAATATTTATCACTGTTATTGCCTGCCGTATCAGCTTTATTATCGGCAGCCGAACTGCTTTCACTGCTTTTTTGTGACTCAGTCACAACGACCACGCCGTCATCATTATCATTATCCTTACTGCCGTTTGAGCTGAGCACGACCGCCGCTGTGATACCTCCGCCCACAACTGCTGCGGCACAAACGCCTGCTATTACTTTTGCTTTTACTGTTGAAAACATTACTTTTCCTCCCGATATAGTTTTTGTTGATGTTACGCTATCGGGAACTGCATTAGCGGCTGAGGCAGAACCTGTGAAAACGGTAAGTTTCGGAAGAACGGTGTTTGAAGCCTCTTTATTAAGAAGCTTTGAAAGAATAAATACAGGCACGGCAGCATGAAGTCTGTCGTTGTTGTTTTCCTCGTATATAAGCACCGCCTCCTTTATCTTTTTTCTTGCGGCACTAAGGCGGGAAGTTACTGTACCTGTGGTGCAGTTCATTACCTCTGCTATCTCAGGCACTGTGAGCATATCAAAATAATACAGTATCACCGACTGTCTTTGCTCTTCTGTGAGAACAGTGTCGATAATATCCATTATTATCTTTCTTTTAGCGTCATTGCTCACATATTCCTCCGGGATAAGCCCCTCGTCAGGGATTTCCTCTATTATCTCCTCTGAGTTGTCCTCAGGGGCGGAATTGTTTCTAAAGTGCATTTTGCAGAGATTTATCCCTATCCTGTTTACCCATGCTGGAAAATTCTCAGGCTGTGCAAGAGTGCCAAGCTTTTGAAGGGCTGTAAGATAAGTTTCCTGAGTGATATCCTCTGCAAGCTGTGGGTCGCCAAGAAGCTTCAGACAGCTAAAATACACTGTTCTGCCCGTTTCTTCATAAAGCGCACCGAACGCCGCCTTGTTTCCCTGTGCCGCCTGCAATACAAGCTTTTTGATATCATCTTTTTCCATGTTTTTTGACCTGCTCTTTCTTTCCGAATTGCCGTTTTCTTGTCCGCTGTTTTATCAGTCCCGACATTAGTTAGATGCAAAACGCAGACGATTTGTTGAGTAAATTCAGAATTTTCATATATAGTTTACATATAATTAATATTTATTATTATAATATTGCCGAAATAATTATATCACATAGCAAAATGCCTGTCAACGAGCAAAAAAAATATCCCCCACAAATGTGAGGGATAGGTTTTTCAGAACATACCTGCAAGATACATTCTGCTTTCATAAAGCTTTTTTGAATTTGTATCGAAGGCAAAATGATATCTGTAGAGAGGTGTAAGTCCTGCGGCATTTTTCTCGCCTGCAACATATGCAACGAAAACATCAGGGTCAGTGTCGCTGTTCACACAGTATGTTCCGTCCATTGACATATCGCCCTGTGAGTAAACATAGGAAAGATAGTTTCCTGAAATGCTGTTCTCGCCCTTTGAGATGCCCTGAGAAGCAAGCATATCCTGCACTGATTGTGCTGAATAATCATCTATGTTGTCATATATCTCATCAAGCTTCTTTGTGCTTGTGACATCATAGCAAAGCCTTGTTGGCATACCGGTCGGTATCCAAGCAGGGGTGTAGATATCCTTTGACATAGGCGTTTCCTCTGCCCATACCACATAGCTGTCTGCAAGAGGTACTTGTCCGTCAGGGTTTGTGAGATTTGCAACATATACCGTTATCGAATCTCCCTGCGGCTCGACCTTTGGTATAAGGGTCATGTAATAGCTATCCCACCATTCACCACCGAAATAGTTGTCAGCACCTACACGATAATTGAGCATTTCGCCCTTTTTATCCTCATAGTGACCACCGTCGCAGTATACAAAACTGTATTCGTCAGCATATTTGGCATAGAAATCAGACGTTTTTATATATCCGCCCACCTGCATAATGTCACCGTTAAGCTGAACAAGACCTGACGAAAGATCAGCATTTTTTATCTCGTCAGAAACAGTGTAAACAGCCATTTCAAGCTCGCTGTTTGAATATGTACCGCTTGCATCATCGCCAGTAACATCATCTTCATTATCGGTATTCTCATCAAGTTCCTTTAGCTTATCCTCTATCTCCTGCTCATTCACGTCACCTTGTGCGTCTGTCTGAACGGCTGTGTTTGGCTTATCAGCATTTGCTGTCTTATCTCTGTTTGCAAGCACCGCCGCTGTGATACCTCCGCCCACAACTGCCACGGCACAAACGCCTGCTATTACCTTTGCTTTTACTGTTGAAAACATACCTTTTCCTCCCGATTTACTTATTGTAGTATTTTTATCGGGAACAACTTCCGTGGCTGACGCCTTGCTGAAAACGGATAATTCAGGCAGCTTCAAATGCTGACATTCCTGCATAAATATCTTTGACAGAACAGGTATAGGTATAACAGCATGAAGCCTGTCATTGTTTTTCTTTTCGTAAATAAGCACCGCCTCCCTTATCTTCTTTCTTGCAGCGCTAAGACGGGAAGTGACAGTGCCAACAGAACATTCCATTATCTCTGCTATCTCAGCCACGCTCATCATATCAAAATAGAAAAGTATTATTGTCTGACGCTGTTCGTCAGTGAGAGCGGTGTCGATAATGTTCATTATTATCCTGCGTTTTTCTTCGCTGTCGGCATAATCGTCAGGGATAAGCTCGCTGTCGGGCGTATCGTCGATTATCTTTTCCGACTCCTCCTCCGCAGTGCGGGGATTTTTCCTGAAATACATTTTGCAGTTGTTTATGGCAATGCGGTTTACCCATGCTGAGAAATTCTCAGGCTCTTTAAGGCTGTCAAGCTTTTCAAGAGCTTTCATGAAAGTGTCCTGAGTTATATCCTCTGCCTGCTGAGCATTTCCAAGAAGCTTCAGGCAGTTGAAATATACGCTCCTGCCCGTTTCTTCATAAAGCTCGCCGAAAGCTGCTCTGTCACCCTGTCCTGCCTGCAAAACAAGACGTCTTATCTTTTCCTTTTCCATTTTTTCTACCCAGCTTTCTTTTTATTATCGAACAAAAATATCCGTTTTCAGCACTCGGTTATTGTTCCGACATCACTTAGATGTTTGCTGAAAACGGAATATTGAGCAAATATAAAACTTAATATATTGTTTACAAAATGTTAATCAACATATTCTCTGACTCTGAGATGTATACCCACGCTGTCAGCAACCGCCTGAGATTTCTTTATCTCTTCTTCGCCGATTATATCCACAACAGTGAGCATTACCTCCGGCACGAACTCTTTCACTCTTTTTGCAAAAGAGAGCATTTCTTCAAAGCAGTTCACGCCCTTGAACGACGGTCTTGTTACCTCGTCATAAGCCTTTGCGTCAGAAGCGTTAAGACTTATTGAGATTATATCCACAAGTCCCTTGAACTCAGCAGGAGTTTCACGCTTGTTGATAAGGTCGCTAAGACCATTTGTGTTTACCCTTACAGGTGTCTTTGTAACAGACTTTATATATTTTGCAGTTTCTTTGAGTATTTCAAGCTCACAGGTAGGCTCGCCATAGCCGCAGAAAATAATTTCCTTGTAGCTGTCAAGGTCACGCTTTTTGATGTTGTCTATTACCTCTTCGGCAGTAGGCTGATGTTCCAGCCACAGTGGGTCAGAGCCATAAGCACCGTCACCGTTGTGACGAATACAGAAAGTGCAGTTGCATGGGCACTTGTTTGTGATGTTGAGATAAAGCTTATCGCCTATCTCATAAGAAATATTCATAGCTTTTATCATTATAATTACCTCTTTTTTTGTAATATATCAAAGTATCAGAGCAGACAGGCGACCAAAGGTCGCCCCTACAGAGAGAAATATCATCGCCGTTAGGCGATACCTTCATTCCTCATTCCTCACTCCTCATTCCTCACTAATACCTATTCTCTTATCTGTCCGTTTCCAGAGATAAGATACTTTGTGGTGGTCATTTCTCTAAGACCCATAGGACCTCTTGCATGAAGCTTCTGAGTGGAAATGCCTATCTCAGCACCCAGACCGAACATTCCGCCGTCTGTAAATCTTGTTGAGCAGTTTACATATACTGCCGCTGAGTCAACACGCTTTTGAAATTCCTGTGCGGCAAAAAGGCTTTCCGTAACGATGCACTCAGAATGTCCTGTGGAAAATCTGTCGATATGTTCAAGGGCTTCCGCCATGTCGTCAACGACCTTGATAGAGATTATATAGTCAAGAAACTCTGTTGCATAATCGTCATCATCAGCAGGAATAACGTTCTCAGGACCAAGTATCTGCCTTGTAAGCTCACAGCCTCTTATCTCAACGTGGTGCTTGTCAAGTCTTTCTTTAAGCTTCGGGAGAAAATCCTCCGCAATATCCCTGTGAACAAGACAGCTTTCAACTGCGTTGCATACAGACGGACGTGAGGTCTTGCCGTTATCAACAATGTTCACAGCCATTTTTATATCCGCACTTGCGTCAACATAAACGTGACAGTTTCCTGTGCCGGTCTCGATAACAGGCACAGTGGCAGACTGTACAACAGCCTTTATAAGCTGTGCGCCTCCCCTTGGGATAAGGACATCAATATAATCATTGGCTTTCATCATATCAAGAGCGATGCCTCTGTCAGTATCCTCCACAAGCTGAATGATATCAGGACTGAAGCCTGCCCTTTCGACAGCCTTTCTCATTAGGTCGGCAAGCATTTTGTTTGAGTTTATTGCTTCCTTTCCGCCCCTGAGTATAACAGCGTTTCCACTTTTAAGGCAAAGTATAGCGCCGTCTACAGTAACGTTAGGTCTGGCTTCAAAAATAATGCCTATAACGCCCATTGGAACTCTTACTTTCTCGATCTTCATGCCGTTAGGTCTTGTTGAGCCTGAAACAACTTCGCCCACAGGGTCGTCAAGCTGTGCAAGCTCCTCGCAAGCCTTTGCCATGCCCTCGATACGGCTGTCATTGAGTGCAAGTCTGTCAAGCATTGCCTCAGACATTTTTCTCATTCTGCCGTTTTCAAGGTCCACCTTGTTTGCTTCGATAATATCGTCCTTGCAAACTCTCAGGATATGTGCGATCTCAAGAAGTGCGTCATTTTTCTGTGTTGTTGAAGCGAAGGCAATATCCTTTTTGCAAGCTTTTGCTTTCTGTCCCAAAATATCGATGTAACTCATTTTTACTATACCTCCCCGTTAGCTGTAAAAAGTGTTCCTATAGGTTTATTTTCAAATACCTTATACAAATGTCTTGGATCTCTGCCATTCATTATGATAAGATCTATTCCGCCATTTTTGCATATCTCAGCGGCTTTTATCTTTGTCGCCATTCCGCCTGTGCCAAGTGAAGAACCTGCACCCCCTGCAATAGCCTTTATCTCCTCCGTTATCTCTGGCACAACAGGGATAAGCTCAGCGTCATCATACTTATGAGGGTCTTTGTCAAAAAGTCCCTCAATATCAGACATTATTATAAGCAGATCTGCATTAGCAAGCACCGCAACATTTGCCGCAAGAGAATCGTTCTCACCCATTTCAAGCTCCAGCTCATCAATAGACACCGTATCGTTCTCGTTCACAATAGGGATAGAACCAAGCTCTATGATGCGGTTAAGGGCGTTCTGCACGTTTATCTTTCTGTCTTCCAGAAGAATATACTTTGTAAGCAGAAGCTGAGCCACATTAAGGCTGTATTCAGAGAAAAGATTATCGTAAAGATACATAAGCTCACACTGACCCACCGCCGCACAAGCCTGTCTTGTGGGAGTGTCCTTGGGTCTTTCCTTTATGCCCAGCTTTGCTCTGCCAAGACCCACCGCACCGCTTGATACAAGGATTATTTCATGTCCTGCATTTTGAAGGTCGGCAAGAGTTTTAACGAGCTGTTCCACACGGCGTATATTCAAAAGTCCCGTGCTGTGAGTAAGAGTAGAAGTTCCTACCTTTACCACAACTCTTTTCTTTTTTGTCATATCTATCATTTTTATCATGTCCTTATTGTTATTTTCCGTTGACAACATTCTGTGGCGTACCCTCTATCCACATTTTCAAGTTCTGCGCAACAGTTTCAAGAAGCCTTTCTCTCGTCTGCTTTGGCGCCCACGCTATATGTGGGGTAACAGTGCAGTTCTTTGCGTTTCTGAGTGGGCAGTCTTCACCCATTGGCTCGTTTGTGAGAACATCAATTCCTGCCCCTGCAATGACTTCATTTTCAAGAGCTTGTGCAAGAGCCTTTTCGTCCACAAGACCGCCCCTTGCAGTATTGACGAAAAATGCTGACTTTTTCATCATGCCAAGGCTTTCGGCATTTATCATTTTCTCATTATCCTTTGTAAGAGGACAATGGAGAGTCACTATGTCAGAGGTCTTTAGAAGTTCTTCAAGGCTTACCGCAGACGTGCCGTCAGTTATTTTCTGGGGTGAGCGTGTAAAGGTGATGACCTTCATGCCGAACGCTCTTGCTATCTCAGCAACTTTCTTTCCTATGTCGCCATAGCCTACTATACCGATAGTTTTTCCTGCAAGCTCATAGGTAGGGATACCAAAATATGAAAACAGCTTATAATTCACCCAGCCGCCCTCGTCAACTTTCTCGGCATATTCTCTTATTTTGCTGAAATAGTTGAGGATAAGTGCAAAAGTATGCTGAGCAACTGCGTTTGTGGAATATGCAGGCACATTGCATACCACTGCACCATGCCTGTCTGCGGCGGAAAGGTCAACATTATTATATCCCGTTGCAAAAAGACCGACATATTTCAGGTTTTTGCACTTTGAGAATACCTCCTCTGTTATAAGGCACTTGTTACATATAACAGCGTCAGCGTCGCCTATCTTTTCTGCGACCTGTTCATTTGGTGTAAAACCATAAACAATGCTTTCACCAAGGACTGTTATACCCTCCAGCGACACATCGTTTCTTGAAACTGTTTCAGAGTCAAGTATAACTATTTTCATTCTTCATCTTCCTTTTGAGCAGTTTCCGACTTTTCCCCGGCATTCTCCAAAGCTTTCTGCTTTTTAGCAAACCTATGGGAAATAAAAGCTGTTGCCGCAAGAAGCGCAACCTCTGTACCGAAAAGCATACCGATAACAAAGCTTTTTGTGGTAAACTGAGTAACTATAGTAAGATCGATAGCTATCATTAATGTAAGATAATGATAAGATCCTTTCCTTATGAACTGAGTTATATATAAAAGCGTAGCGATAACGCAGAATATCATATGCACCTTAAAAGGCAAGGGGGCATAAACGTTCTGCAAGGTCGCAGTTTCCGCCGCCAGTGTTTCTATCACACTATCATCTCCTAAAGCATTATTTTATCATACTAAGATATTATACCACAGTTTTACGTCATTTGCAATAGATTTGAGCCTTTATAACGGCTTTATAAAACAAAAAGGCAGAAGTATTTTTTCAAATACCTCTGCCTTTTTCGGGAAAAATTCGTCGTAATCTTTAATTTATACTATTTTAAGATAAATTACTTGTTAGCGAAATATCTGTCAAGCAGACCCTTGAAGCCGCAGCCATGTCTTGCTTCGTCCTTAGCCATTTCATGAACAGTGTCATGGATAGCGTCATAGCCAAGCTCCTTTGCTCTCTTAGCAAGCTTCATCTTGCCCTCGCAAGCACCATTCTCAGCCATATATCTCATCTCGAGATTTTTCTTTGTAGAAGGTGTTACTACCTCGCCCAGAAGCTCTGCGAACTTAGCAGCGTGCTCAGCCTCTTCGTAGGCTGCCTTCTCATAGTACATACCTACCTCAGGATAACCTTCTCTGTAAGCAACTCTTGCCATTGCAAGATACATACCTACCTCAGAGCACTCGCCGTTGAAATTCTCTCTAAGACCTGCAACAACTTCCTCATCAAGACCCTCTGCAACGCCTACCTTATGCTCGTCAGCCCATGTGATAGCTGTTTCTTCTACTTTATTGAACTTTTCTGCTGGTGCGTGGCAGATAGGACACTCCTTTGGAGCAGCCTCGCCCTCATAAACGTAACCGCATACTGAACATACAAACTTTGACATAATCTTTGTCCTCCTTATTTGAATATCATTTTTTACTTTTCCACAGACCAGCGTTTTCGCTTTATCTGCGTTATTCTTTGCAGCTTTTCCCTTGCTGTGATTAAAGTATACCACATTAGTGTACATTTGTCAATAGGTTAGTTTTGTCTAACAATATAAAAATATTGCAAAATTTTATGGCAATAATTTATGCAATTTGACGTAGACTATACTAACCAATAATACGTCTTGAAAAAAACTTAAAGCTGTGCTATAATGAAGATCAATATATGACAAAAAAGGAGTTTTTTTAAAATGAATAAGGAAAAAGCAGCGGCAGCAAAGGCTCTTTTCATGGAGGGCTACAACTGTTCACAGGCGGTAGTAGGCGCATGGGCTGAGGATATCGGCCTTGACAGCGAAACTGCATACAAGATAGCTTCTGGCTTTGGCGGCGGAATAGGCAGAATGAGAGAGGTCTGCGGAGCATTTACAGGTGCAGTCATGGTGCTTGGATTGAAATTTGGCAACACCATAGGCAGTGACAGGGCGGCAAAGGGCAAGGATTATGAGCGTGTTCAGCTTTTTGCAAAGCGTTTCAAGGAAGAGCTTGGCTCTGACACTATCATCTGCCGTGAGCTTCTCGGTCTGAGCGGCCCTAGTGATCCTGACCCTGCAAAACGCACAAAAGAATACTATCAGAAGCGTCCATGTCCTGAAACTGTAGCAATTGCAAGTGGTCTTTTAGGAGAATTTATGGAGTAGTTTTTTTTCAGAAAAAAACTTTGAAACTGCGGGCGAACGCTGTTCTCCCCTACAAAATAATGCAAAAAAGAGCAGAGAAACGAGATCTCTGCTCTTTTTGTATATAAATTCTGTTAGATACCTGCGGAATAGTTTGGAGCTTCCTTTGTGATATAAATATCGTGTGGGTGTGACTCCTTAAGACCTGCGCCTGTTATTCTGATGAACTTAGCCTTTTCGCCAAGCTCTGCAATAGTATGACAACCGCAATAGCCCATACCTGAACGAATACCGCCAACAAGCTGGAAGATAGTATCTGAAACCGGACCCTTATAAGCCACACGACCCTCAACGCCCTCTGGAACGAGCTTCTTTGAGTTTGTCTGGAAATATCTGTCCTTTGAGCCTTTATTCATAGCGGCAAGAGAACCCATGCCTCTGTATACCTTGAACTGTCTGCCCTGATAGATCTCAGTTTCGCCCGGAGCTTCGTCACAGCCTGCGAGGAGTGAACCAAGCATTACAACGTTTGCACCGGCGGCAAGAGCCTTAACAATATCGCCTGAATACTTGATACCGCCGTCAGCAATAACAGGAATGCCATACTCAGCAGCAGCGCAAGCAGCGTCATAGACTGCAGTGACCTGAGGAACACCTATACCAGCGACTACACGGGTAGTACAGATAGAACCAGGGCCGATACCGACCTTTATAGCGTCAGCACCTGCTTCGCAGAGCGCTCTGGCGGCTTCGGCAGTAGCGATATTACCTGCAATAACCGGTGTATCAGGGAAAGCAGCCTTAACTTTTTTAAGACAATTTATAACGTTCATAGAATGGCCGTGAGCAGAGTCAAGAACGAGGACGTCTACCTGAGCTTCAACGAGAGCGGCAACTCTTTCAAGAATATCGTTAGTCATGCCGATAGTAGCACCGCAAAGAAGTCTGCCCTTTTTATCTCTTGCGGAATTTGGATACTGAACAGCCTTTTCAATATCCTTGATAGTGATAAGACCCTTAAGAACGCCGTTTGCATCAACAAGAGGAAGCTTCTCGATCTTATGCTTCATAAGTATCTTCTGAGCGCCTTCAAGATCCGTATCAACAGGAGCAGTAACGAGGTTTTCCTTAGTCATAACGTCACCGATCTTGATATTTTCAAAATCAGTGATAAATCTAAGATCTCTGTTAGTGAGGATACCCTCGAGCTTGCCATCCTCATCGACTATAGGCACGCCGGAGATCTTATACTTGCCCATGAGCTTATCAGCTTCAGCAACAGTTTTATCGGCTGTGAGAGAGAAAGGATTAACGATAACGCCGTTTTCGGAACGCTTTACCTTATCCACCTCTTCCGCCTGCTGAGCGATAGTCATATTCTTATGGATAATACCGATACCGCCCTCTCTTGCGATAGCGATAGCCATTTTTGACTCTGTAACGGTATCCATAGCAGATGTCATTATAGGTGTATTGAGGACTATATCCTTAGTAAGGTGTGTATGGATATCCACCATATCAGGTGTACAATCCGACTCGCCCGGGATAAGGAGAACGTCATCAAAGGTAAGACCCTCTTTACCAAACTTATTGTTTACATTAGTATCCAGCATAAATTAACCTCCCGCAAACATTTTGAATTCTTAATTTATTATTCTTATAATCATACAACATTTAATTAAACTTGTCAACATCATTATTGAGAACTTTTTTTTAATTTAGTCTTTGCTAATCGGCAAAAGTTTACGCCATGGTTTTTGTGTCGCAGAATCACTGTGATCGGCTCTTTATTTTACTTATTACTTGTGATTTGTTCGGTTGGCTTTGCCATTCCTCATTTCTCACTCCTCATTCCTCATTCAATTCCTTTTTCATCACTTTCACTCTCGCAAACACCACTGACAACACTGTTGATACAAGCCAACCTATCGGCCATGACAGCCATATTCCCGTTGACCCATATGGTCTTGCCAACACGAACGCAAGCACTACTCTGAGTATCAAGTCCGTAAAAGTTGATATCATAAAATACTGCATTGCACCCTTACCTCGGAGTGCTCCGTCTGACATTATTTTTATGCCCACAAACACATAGAAAGGCGATATTATTCTCAAAAATGTTGTGCCTATCTCAACGGCTTTTGTTCCGCCGTCGTCAAGAAACAGGTTTATCATAGTTTTTGGCATACAGAAAAAGCAGAGTATAAAAGGCACTGCCACGATAGCCGAGATAACAAGTCCTGCTTTATATCCGCTTTTTATCCTATCGTTCCTGCCTGCACCGTAATTCTGTGCAACAAAGCTTGAAAGCCCGTTAGAAAGCGTTGTAAAGCTTGTTATAGCAAAGGTATTTAGCTTTATTGCAGAAGAATACCCTGCGATACAAGACGAGCCGAAGCTGTTTACAAGATACTGCACAAAGATATTTCCCACTGAGATAAAACTCTGCTGTAAAATACTAGGTATAGAATAAAGGGTTATCTTTTTAAGTATTTTTCCTGAAAACAGCGGTGGTTTATCCTCTGTTTTAATTTCTGCGGTTTTCCTAACCAAAATAAGCAGTGAGAACACGCAAGCCACTCCCTGAGCGATAAAAGTAGCCCATGCAACGCCTGCCACACCCCATTTAAAGAACTTCACGAACACATAGTCGAGAACAACGTTTCCAACTGATGAGCCGATAAGGAGATACAATGGTGTTTTTGAGTCGCCCATTGCGTTATAAATACCCGTACCCACGTTATAAAGAAACAGGAAGATAAGACCTGCGATATAGATTTTCAAATATAGCTCGCCGTCACGGAAGATGTTATCGGGCGTGTTTATCATTCTCATAAGAGGAGTAGAGAACGCAAGTCCAAAAACTGTCAGCACCGACGCAAGTATCGTACATGAAATTATAGTAGTAGTTGACGCAGTTTTTACCTTTGAGAACTCTTTTCCACCAAAGAATTGAGATATCACCACACAACAGCCAACATTGCTTCCCACTGCAAACGCCATAAATATCATTGTTATAGGATAAGACGCACCAACTGCCGCAAGAGCGTCCTCGCCCGCGAATTTTCCTGCTATGATACTGTCGAAAATGGAATACATCTGCTGAAATATCACGCTCACGAACATAGGCAGGGAAAATTTCCACAGCACTGTCCACGGTTTTCCCACCGTCAGGTCTGTCATAAAAACATCTCCATAATATAATAGTTACCATTTCATTATATCATAAAAAAACAACCTTTTTCAACGGCATTTCGCACAGACACTTTTGATATTTCTGAAGATTTTTTTAGCATTTTACGCTATTTGCGATCTATTAATAAAATTTTCTAAATATTATTGGCTTACCCTCTTGCTGAAATCATCTGTAAAGAATAAAGTCACAATGGTTTTTTATTGACAAAAAAGTGCGGATATTTTATACTTGTATAAGAGGTGATAAAATGAGCAGTCAAGCAGACCACGGCGGTCACAGAGAGAGAATGAGAAAGCGTTTCAAAGAATCGGGGAATTTCAAGGGCTTTTCCGAGCATGAGATACTTGAAATGCTTTTATTTTACATTGTGCCGAGAAAGAACACCAATGATATTGCGCACGAGCTTATAAAAAAGTTCGGAAGCTTAAACAGCGTTCTTAACGCTTCTGTGGAGGAGCTTTCTTCTGTAAAGGACATGGGCGAAAGCTCTGCAAACTCACTTTTATTTTTCAGAGAGCTTATAAACTACTGCTCCACTGTCACAGACAGCAGGATAGACATTAGAAACATATCTGCGGCGCTGAGTTTTGTAAATAATTGTTTCAGAAACGAAAAGCAGGAGAAGTTCAAGGTAATTTGTATCGACTCCGGCTTTCACATAAAGAGCGTAACAGACATATCCGCAGGCGGTACGAGATTTACCCCTGTTGATTTTCGTGAGCTTACAAAAGCCGTTCTCAACAGCGGTACTGATATTGTTATCCTTGCCCACAATCACCCTGACTCACCCAACACCCCCTCTCAGGAGGACGTTACTCTCACCCGTGAGGTCATGAGATATATGAGATGTTTAGGTGTGACAGTTCTTGACCATTATATAACAGGCAATAACGGAACTATCTCCATGCGAAACTGCGGACTTATCCATGATATGGAGTGTTAAAAATAGAATATCACATAAAAAAATGGACGATATGTTTAATGATATAATCCCCTTAGAGTAGACACATGAAATAATAAAATGGT
>NZ_QTVE01000007.1:0-1060 GCF_003460465.1 Ruminococcus sp. AF37-20
TGTAGTGCTACAATAGATATTGGACAAAATTAAGAAAAAAGAAAAGAGAGATAGACAAAAATCTGATAAAATAAAGTTACCACACCAAATTCAAATCAGAAAGGAAGCCTATCTCTCATGAATAGTATAACACAAGATATGAAGTTTCGTCAATCCTTAATGAATTACGCAAAGAAATATGGAGTGAGCCGAGCGAGCAGAAAATACAATAAATCACGTTCATATATATATTTCTGGCTGAAACGCTGGGACGGAAGTGTGGAGTCCCTTGCAGTTAAATCACGCCGACCGCATCATCATCCCAATGAGCATACCAAGGAAGAAATAGATCTTATCAAAAGGTATCACAAACGGAACCCGACACTTGAGCTTCCCGAACTATGGCATCGTCTCAGGAAACAAGGGTATACACGCTGTCTTGAAAGTCTTTACAGGGTTATGAAAAAACTAGGAATGCTTCCGAAAAAGCCGAAGAAAGCGACGTATAAACCAAAGCCATACGAGCAGATGACATACCCCGGAGAACGTGTTCAGGTGGACGTAAAGGTAGTTCCGAGAAAGTGTATAGCTGACCCAGAGATGAAGCTGTACCAATACACGGCGATCGATGAGTATACCAGGATAAGATTTTTATACGGATATGAGGAGCAAAGCACCTATTCTTCAGCAGACTTTGTAAAAAGGCTGGTGAAATGGTACAAACGCAGAGGAATAACGGTGAAATGTATTCAGACCGACAATGGATTTGAATTTACTAACCGCTTTTCGCCAAGCAAAAGAGACAAGAAAACGCTGTTTGAGAATACGCTCTCACAACTTGGCATTGAACACAAACTCATTCGTCCATATACGCCTAGGCACAATGGCAAAGTAGAGCGCAGTCACCGAGAAGATCACAACAAATTCTATTCGTGCCATAGGTTTTATTCCTGCGACGACTTAAACGTGCAGCTAGCTGCACGTTTAAGTCGAACAAACAACCGTCCTATGCGTCCCCTCAAATGGTTTTCGCCTATCGAATTTCTTAATAATAGTGTCCAATATGATTGACAAACCTACA
>NZ_QTVE01000007.1:1070-146816 GCF_003460465.1 Ruminococcus sp. AF37-20
GCCTATCGAATTTCTTAATAATAGTGTCCAATATGATTGACAAACCTACAGAGAGGACTTGTGAGATGCTAGGAAAATTATTGACATGAAAGAGAGTTTGTGATACAATAAAGGCATATAACAAAAGGGGGAGAGCATATGGCTGTAGATAAGGCGGACTGGCACTGGGACGATACTGAAAAGCTGTATAGGAAAACAAATAATGTGAAGGGTGAGCTTACCGAAGAACAGCAGGAAGAAATATGGCTGTTGGCGTCAAATCATATAGGATTATTTTTAAGGTGGCTTATTGACAGGGGTTTTAACGAGCTTATTGATGAAAGTGACGAGGAATCCTGTGTGCAGGTCCGTGAGGGCAAAATGAGCGGTGCGGAATATCTTATGCACATATTGGACGGTGCATTTTGTGAGAATGATATAAAACCCAATGTCCGTGACTTTGCGGTAAATTATTACGATAAGCAGTATTTTAATGATTATGGTAAGACTTGTCCTGCTAAAGATCTGTGTGTGCCGTGCTATAGCTTTATATCAGGTGACGATGACTACAACGCCCTGAGACCTCTTATAGACGAAGCATACGAAGAATATTGTCGTGAGAAATAACAAAACCAGTGAAAGCCTACAGCAGGCTTTCACTGGTTTTGTTTATCATTTATGAAAAGTTTAACGATATTTTATCCGCTGTTTTTATGTGCGGATTTTTTCTGCAATGAGCTGAAAAGCGTCAAAAATCTCTTCTCCCGAACGTCCCAAGGCTCTTATGGCAATGCCACGTTCCGTGTGAGTGGCGCAAAGCTGTGCGCTGTCAGGGTCGCCTGTGTAGTCGGCTTGGTAAATGCTTTCCGGCATTGTCTTGTCAGGGGTGTAGATATACATAAATCCCGTGTGGGTGAAGCCCTCGAAAAAGCCTTTTTGCCGTATGGGCAGTGCGGCGGGGTCGATAAGAGTGTTGTCGATAAAATCCGCTCTGCCGTCAATTGCTATCTCGGTGCGTGAGCGAAAGCGCTTCAAGCCGAATTCCTCACCCATTGCAGTTCTGCCACAGCAGTATATCTCAGAGAAAATAAGCTCAGAGCTTTCTGTGATGTTCACCTTGCCCATAGAGATATGCTCACAGCCTGTGAAAGTCATAATAGGGTGGGGCATATAGCAAAGCCTTGCTTTTTTGCGTACAACAAGCTTTATGCTCTGTTTTGATACGCCGCCGTTTGTGTTGAAAAGCTTTTGATAGCCCTGATCTGTGAAAATGACCTTGCAGTTTTCCCCCACAAAAAGCTTTATCTCGTTTTCGTCACCTGCCAATACTCCTGCTGAGCCGCACATTGAGATATATTTTGCCCAGCCTTTATGGTCATAAAATGGTGAATACACCTTGAAAGGGGGAGCAAAATATAAGTCCTCAGTAACGGTTTTTTGTCCGTCAAAGGCTGTTGACAGGTTTAGTCTGCCGTTCATTTCAGATCCTCAAAAAGAACTGATTTTTTTATCCAGTCTATGACCTGAGAAACGCCCTCACGGCT
Organism: Ruminococcus sp. AF37-20; assembly: GCF_003460465.1. Lineage (NCBI taxonomy): Bacteria > Bacillati > Bacillota > Clostridia > Eubacteriales > Oscillospiraceae > Ruminococcus > Ruminococcus sp. AF37-20. The sequence continues at coordinate 2,594 of NZ_QTVE01000007.1, forward strand.
CATGAGATTTGTGAAAAGAAACGGTCTGTCGCCCCTCATGCGCTTTGAGTCGGAAGCCATTACTTCAAGGGAAGCTCCAACAAGTGGCGCAAGGTCTGTCTTGTTGATAACAAGCAGGTCGGAACGTGTCACGCCGGGACCGCCTTTTCTTGGTATCTTTTCACCCTGTGCAACATCGATAACATAGATAGAAGCATCTGCAAGGTCAGGGGAGAATGTGGCGGAAAGATTGTCACCGCCGCTTTCAATGAAAACGATCTGCGTGTCAGGGTGCTTTTTCACCATTTCGTCAACGGCTTCCAGGTTCATTGAGCAGTCTTCTCTTATGGCAGTGTGAGGACAGCCGCCTGTTTCAACACCAACTATCCTGTCGGCAGGCAGGCATGAGTTTTTTGTAAGAAATTCTGCGTCCTCTTTGGTGTAGATATCGTTTGTTACAACGCATATGGAATATTCTTTTGACATTTCTCTTGTAAGGCGTTCGATAAGTGCGGTTTTTCCCGATCCCACAGGTCCGCCTACGCCTATTTTTACATAGCTCATTTTTGGTACTCCTTATTATATTATATAAATCATAGCTTATGACATATACTGTCTTGAATACAGCCGTTCGTGCTGCATTGCACGCAGGTCAAATCCTGCGCCGCTTATGCCGATATCGTTTATATCAGTGAAAAGGGCTTTTTCTGCGGCAGAGGATATAAGCTCAAAGCTCTCTCCGAGAATTTTCTGCCCTGCAAGCTGACTAAGAGGTACAAGCTTCACGCAGTTTGTGACTATGGCAGAGCATATGGAATAGCCGTATACCGCAAGCCCCTCTGAAAGCTCGATTCCATTGTCACGCATATAAAGCCCATAGGCGATGCACTGATGACCCTTGCATATGCCCTGCTCCGTCAGGTTTTTATAAAGCCCTGTGAAGCTTTCCCGACCATTGTCGCATATTTTGAAAAAACGCCTTGTGACCTTTTCTGAGCCGCTTCGTATCTCAAATGGTGTTTTCACCGCAGAGTATATCTCATCAAGACGGCAAAGCTCCTTTTCGTCTGCATTATATGCCGCTGCCGCCGCACCAAGCTCATTGTAGGGCAGCACTGAGATGTAAGAATGGAGATATTCTTCAAGCCCTTGTGGCGAAGTGATGATATCATGCTGAACGTAGGTTTCAAGCCCGTTTGAAAGCGTGAACGCACCCACTGGGAAAAGGCTGTCGCATATTTGCAGAATGTGCATAAGTCCTGCAGTATCGGTCATTTTTTTATCAGCTCCGTTTAGTGTGAATGTTCGTGGTGATGATGTTCCCCATGCTCGTGGGAGTGGCTGTGTGAGTGTCCGTGAGCTTTGCAGACGATAAAATCGTCAAATCTGCCTATGATGTTCTCGCACTCAAAGCCGAGGTTTTTCAGGTGCTTTTCTGTAGGCTCGTCATGTGGGATAAGCACGTTGTCGTCAGAAATTTTCAGTGACAAATGCCTGTTGCCTATCTCAAAGCAAAGCCTGCCCATTTCCTGCATAGTGTGAACGTTTATCTTGATAAGGGGACAGCTTGTGAGCTTCACTGCTACGCAAAGCTTATCGTCAAGATAGATGATATCCCCGTCCTTTAGGTTTTCGTCAATGGCAATGCCTATGTCACGTCCTCCTGCGGTGGTTTTTCTTATGCGCTTTTTCTCGGCTTCAAACCAATCAAGCTCAACTGTGTCTACTTCCACAGAGGGGGTGCTTTCAGAGAGATTGCCTAATATTTTTTCTGCTATCATTTTTGTTTCCTCGCTTTAAAACATAAAGTAACGCTGTGCCAATGCAAGCTCGTCAAAAGGTTCGCAGGTAATAACTTCGCCGTCAACTGTGACAGTGTAGGTCTCAGGGTCTACTCTTATATCACCGCAGACGTTGTTGTATACCATATCAGCCTTTGAGATGTTTCGGCAGTTCTTCACAGGAAGCACCTGCCTTTTAAGACCAAGCTTCTCTTTTATGCCGTCCTCGTAGGCGTATTTTGATACGAACGTGATACAGGTGCTTGAAAGGGCAAGCCCGTGACCACCGAACATTTCTGTGTAACACACAGGCTGAGGGGTAGGGATAGAAGCGTTTGCGTCGCCCATTTTTGATGCGAAAATAAATCCGCCCTTTATTATCATGTCAGGCTTTGCACCGAAAAATGCAGGATTCCAAAGAACAAGGTCTGCCACCTTGCCAACTTCCACTGAGCCTACATATTCTGATACGCCGTGGGTTATAGCAGGGTTGATAGTGTATTTTGAAATGTAGCGTTTTATTCTGAAATTGTCGTTTCGCTGGCTGTCCTCTGGGAGTGCGCCACGTTGTTTCTTCATTTTGTCAGCGGTCTGCCATGTTCGTGTGATAACTTCGCCTACACGTCCCATTGCCTGAGAGTCGGAACTCATCATTGAGAATATTCCCATATCGTGCAAAACGTCCTCTGCGGCGATAGTTTCAGGACGTATCCTTGAATCCGCAAAAGCAATGTCCTCAGGGACGTTCTTGTCAAGGTGATGACACACCATGAGCATATCCAGATGTTCGTCAAGAGTGTTTGCGGTGTAAGGCATTGTAGGGTTCGTTGAGGAAGGGAGAACATTCGGGAACGCTGCTGCTCTGATAATGTCAGGAGCGTGTCCGCCGCCTGCACCCTCGGTGTGATAAGTGTGGATAGTCCTGCCCTTGAAAGCATTGACGGTATCTTCAACAAATCCGCCCTCGTTAAGAGTGTCGGTGTGGATAGCCGCCTGAACGTCATACATATCCGCAACAGTAAGTGCGTGGTCGATAACGTCAGGGGTAGAGCCCCAGTCCTCGTGTATCTTCAAGCCTATACAGCCTGCCTTTATCTGCTCCTCAAGAGTTGTGATGTCGCTTGAATTTCCCTTGCAGAGATAGCCGAAATTCATTGGCAGGTCTTCGGAGGCTTCCAGCATTCTGTGGATATTGAACTCGCCGGGTGTACAGGTGGTGGCATTGGTGCCGTCAGCAGGACCTGTACCACCGCCTATCATGGTGGTGATTCCGCTGTAAAGGGCTGTTCTCACCTGAGTTGGAGAGATAAAATGAATGTGCGTGTCAAGTCCGCCAGCGGTGAGGATAAGACCCTCGCCTGCGATAGCTTCCGTGGAAGCACCTATTATCATGTTTTTGTCAACACCATTCATGATGTCGGGGTTGCCTGCTTTGCCTATTCCTGCTATCCTGCCGTCCTTTATGCCAACGTCAGCCTTTATGATGCCTGTGCTGTCGATGATAAGAGCGTTTGTGATAACAGTGTCAAGGCACTCCTTGTCAGTGGCTTTGCAGGACTGCCCCATGCCGTCACGGAGAGATTTTCCTCCGCCGAACTTTGCTTCATCACCATGGACTGTCAAATCTTTTTCCACTTCTGCAATAAGAGAAGTGTCGCCTAAGCGCACTCTGTCGCCAACTGTCGGACCATACATATCGCAGTAAGCTTTTCTCGATATCTCGATCATTTCCTACACCCCCTTGAAGCCAAGCTTTTTAGCCTTTTCAAAGGCTGCCTGCTTGATGTTTTCATCATCCATTTTTCCGTTTACAAGACCATTCAGACCATAGCCTATGCGGTCGCCGCCGATAGGTATAAGACGGACGATCTTTTTCTCTCCCGGCTCAAATCTTACCGCTGTGCCTGCGGGAATATCAAGCCGCATACCATAAGCCGCCTTGCGGTCAAATTCCAAAGCCTTGTTTACCTCAAAAAAGTGGAAGTGGGAGCCTGTCTGGATAGGTCTGTCCCCTGTGTTTGAAACTGTAAGCTCAATGCTTTCTGTTCCCTCGTTGAGCTTGACAGTGCCTTCCTCAACGATAAATTCCCCTGGGTGAAGCTTGCTTGCACCCTTGATAGGGTTGTGTACTGTCACAAGCTTTGTGCCGTCGGGCATTGTGGATTCTATTTGTATTTCGTGTATCATTTCAGGAACGCCGTCCATGACGTCATCAGCAGTAAGAAGCTTTGTGCCGTATTGCATAAGCTCAGCGGCTGACGCTCCTGCTCTTGCTTTTTCCATTACTTCCATGCTTATGTATGCCACAGCTTCAGGGTAGTTGAGCTTTAATCCCTGTGCCTTTCGGTCACGGGCAAGCACACCCGCATAATGGAGCATGAGCTTATCCTGCTCTCTTGGAACAAGTCGCATTATTATTCCTCCTATTTATATAGTATAGTGTATCTACTGCTTTTTCTCTGTAAGGGCTTTTCTTACTACTCCCTCAGGGTCGCTTATGAGCATAGTGCCGAGCCATACGACAGCACCGAGTGCAACAACGCAAATTCCTAAAAAGCTGTCGTTTATCATGTCTGCGGTGGCAGGAGTGAAATATCCTGCGCCCTGCTCTTTGTATTCAAAAAGTGCGTCAACCAGCCACATTATAGATGCGCCCCAGTACATATAGCACATCAGCCCCACTTTAAGCTTTCTGGCTTTTGGTGATGTGTACCATACTATGGTAATAATAACGGCTGCTATGAGAGCGATAAGAAGTGTCATATAGCATCACCTCCCAGCTTTGCAGACTCTTTTGGCTTACGTTTTAGTATCTTGTCAGACACCACAGTCAGCACAGCCCATACCGCTGTCACAAGAACAGCCATTGATGTTCCGACAGTCGCCATTTCGTGGAATGCTACTGCCATTTCCGAAGGGTCGTTAGCTGCTGTCAGGAATGGGAAGAACGGAGATATCTCGCCATGCCACAGATGCTCAAATGCCAAAAGTCCTGAACCGCCCCACAGAAAGCCTGAGAGCCTTGTTATCTTTTTAGAAAGAGGAAGCTTGTCCTCCGAAAGAGCTTTGACCTTTGTCTGATCCTCTGCCTTTGACTCGTGAGACTTTACTGCCTTTGCCACAATAGTTGTAACGATCGCTTCTGTTGCCGGTACTAAAAAACAAGCCATAATAAAACTTCCTTTCAAAATTGTTTTCTGAGTTTGACCTAGTGATAATAAAAAAACAACGCCCTTATAGACCAACAGGCATTGCCGTATCGGTTATAAGAGCGTCATTGCTTTGATTATCAGTATAGCACAGAGCTTTTTATTTGGCAATAGTGTTAATGGAAAATTCTTATTTTATTCAGCTTTGAATAAAAAATAGATGTGAACAAAATGAAAGTCTAGTATCTGAATATTGCATTATTGCTCTTTGTAGATTTGCACAAAGAAACTATTCAAAAATGAATAGCTGTGGCTTTGATATAGATAAAATAGCGTAAATATGCCATATATGCAATGACAAAGCTTATTCCAAAGTGAATAATTTTCAGAAAAATTGAAAATAAGCTATTGACAACTTGCAGGAATGGTGATATAATTCTGCACATAGAGCAATTCAGAAATGACTTGAACGGTCATGCGGATATGTTTCTCAGTGATTTTGAAAGGAAAGTGACCTCAAATGATCAACAACAATTGTCAGCCACCGAGCGCCTCAGGCTCTCCTCGTTTTTGTAATATGGGTAATTTCATGAGGCTTCCTCACGCGACCTCAGCAGAGGGATTGGATTTCGCTATCGTTGGTATACCGTTCGATACCGCCGCTTCTTTCAGAGCAGGCGCAAGATTTGGTCCTAACGGTGTAAGAAACATCTCGGCAATGATAAAGCCTAACAATGTTGCAATGGGAGTCAACATTATGGATTCACTCAAGGGCGCAGACCTTGGCGACGTTCCTGTGATCCCTGATTATATCCACGAAACATATGCAGCTATCGAGCAGACCTTGGACGGTGTTCTTGAATGCGGTGCAGTTCCAATAAGCATTGGCGGCGACCACGCTATCACCCTTGGCGAACTTAGAGCTATCGCAAAGAAGCATGGAAAGGTAAGCCTTGTGCATTTCGATTCACACCTTGACCTGTGCGATACGGTTTTCGGTCAGAAATACAATCACGGCACACCATTCAGAAGAGCAATGGAGGAGGGTCTTATTGATCCTGAGAAGTCGGTTCAGATAGGCATGAGAGGTTCTCTTTACGATCCTGACGATTTCAAGATCGCCGCAGACCTTGGTTTCACGGTTATCCCAGGGGACAAGCTACACACATATTCTCCTGAAGATCTTCTCAAGGTCATAAAGGAAAAGGTGGGCGACAATAAGGTGTTCCTTACATTCGATATAGACTTTGTTGACCCGGCTTATGCACCGGGTACAGGTACTCCTGAGGTGGGCGGATTTACTTCCTTTGAAACACTTCAATATATAAGAGCGCTGAAAGACCTGAACTTCACAGGCTTTGATGTAGTAGAAGTCGCTCCTCCATATGACCGCTCAGAGATAACCGCTTATATGGGCGCAAATATCATTTTTGAGTTCATGTCTATCCTTGCTTATCAGAAGAAGATCGGCAAGAGAAAATAAAGATAGAAAAATAATTCACTCTCCAATAAATATAATATCAAACGCAACGGAGCGTTGACAGCGGCATTAAGGTGTCGGACTTGTCAGCGCTCCGATTTTTTTGAAAAGTAAGTGAAAGGTTGGAATCAGTTATGAAAAGCGGAAGAAGATTTGGAATGTTAAGAAAAGTTTGTGCAGTGGCAGTGGCTTCGGTACTTGCGGCAGGATGTCTTACAGCCTGCGGAAGCAGCAAGAACACAGGTCCGCTCACACTGGATCAGATCAAGGAAAACGGTAAGCTCACAGTTGCGACAGAAGCCGCTTATGAGCCTTTTGAATACATGGACGGCGATAAGATCATAGGCTACAACGCAGATCTGTTCGCAAAAATTTGCGACGATCTGGGGGTAGAGCTTGATTATATCGACCTGCCGTTCCAAGGAATACTTGCAGGACTTGAAGCAAAGAAATATGACGTTGTTGGAGCAACACTTGGCGTAACTGCTGAACGTGCAGACAAGTACACGATGACTTATCCTATCCAGAACGGAACTACAGTTTTCGTAAAGAGAAAGGGCGATGACAGCATCAAGTCTATCGAAGATATGTCGGGCAAAAAGGTCGGCACACAGACTTCTTGCTACAATGAGGACGATACAAAGAAATTCAACGAGAAGCTAAAGTCAGAGGGCAAGGACGGCTATGCTGAACTGCTCAAATACGACTCATTCCCTGAGGCTTTTGCAGAGCTTAAGAACGGCAAGATAGACCTTGTTGCTCAGAACTATGCAAGCTGCGCCGCAGTTGTAATGAAGAATCCTAACGATTATGAGATAGTGGCTGACGATTCAGGCAAGGCTGAAATGGTCGGCACAGACACTTGGGTATCATGGGCTGTTCGTAAGGAAGACACAGAGCTTTCTGACTATATCAACTCTGAGATACACAAGTTCAAAGAGGACGGAACTCTTGCAGAGCTCCAGAAGAAATGGTTTGGTGAAGCCGTTGACCTGCCTGAGAGCGATTATATCCCTGCCGAGTAAAAAGCACCTTTGAAAGGAGGAAATGCTCCGTCGCAAACGGCGGAGCATTATATATCAATGGAGAATTTCAACATAGTATGGCATTATAAAGACCTGCTGCTGAAAGGTCTTGGCTATACAGTATTCGTATCCGTTGCAGCGATACTTATAGCGCTTTGCGTTGGTATGCTGCTTTCGGTGATGAGAATGGGCGGCGACTCGCTTCCTTCAAGGATACTGAAAAAGATAGTCGCAGTTTATATAAGCTTTGTCCGTGGCACGCCTGTGCTGGTGCAGATATACATTATATATCAGGCGCTTGCAGTAATGGGTCTGAACCTTTCAAACCTGGCGTCAGGCATAATCGCTCTGAGCCTTAACAGCGGCGGATTTATCGCAGAAATAATCCGTGGCGGACTTACGGCTGTGCCAAAGGGTCAGACGGAGGCGGCCAGAGCCTTGGGCATGAGCGAGCCAAAGATACTAATGAGGATAGTTTTCCCGCAGGTATTCAAGGTAGCTTTGCCGCAGCTGACAAGCGAGTTCATAAACGTTATAAAGGTGTCGCCGATGCTTTCTGTGTTGGCAATCGTAGAGCTTACAAGAACGGCTCAGCGTCTTGTAACGCAGACATACATAAACCTGCCTTTCTATATTGCTATCGCAGTTATGTATTTTGTTATTTGCGCAGGGCTTGAAGAGCTTGTAAAGCTTCAGAAGAAAAGACTTGAAAGAAGATAAGGAGGCGCAGATATATGAACGAATTTATGCACGTTGCGGAAATAGCGCTTCCGCTGCTTTTGCAGGGTCTTGGAACAACGGCGGCAATATCGGTGCTGTCTATCCTTATTGCAATGGTGTTAGGCTCGGCGGTAGGCTATATGTGCCTTTCAAAAAACAAGGCTGTTGAGCTTATCGCAAGGGCGTTTATAAAGATATTCAGATGCACCCCTTTTATGGTGCAGGTATATCTTGCATATTACGGACTCCCTGCTCTTGGTCTGAACGTTTCAGCGTTCTCAACAGGCGTTATCATTCTTGGAATGTACACAGCGGCTTATACTGCAGTTATCCTTGAAAGCGGCGTCAGCGCTATCCCAAAGGGACAGTTTGAAGCTTCATATGCAATGGGAATGTCAAGATTTAAAACAATGGTGAGAATAATTTTCCCTCAGACTTTGAAAATAATCGTTCCGTCACTGACAGGACAGTTTGTTCAGACTGTTAAGGACTCATCTATCCTTTCTATCATCACAGTTGCAGAAATGACAATGATGACAAAGGAAGCTATTGGTATAACTTTCAGCCCTCTGATAGTTTATATCTGTGCAGGCGTTCTTTACTGGGCGCTGAACCTTGTTATCGAGTTCGCATCAAGATGTATAGAAAAGCACAACAACCGTGTTGCTATCTGACGAAAAAGGAGTGTAAAATACAATGGCTGAAAGCAGAAAACCTGTTATATCGGTTCACGATCTGGCAAAGAATTATGGGGAGCTTAAGGTCCTCAGAAAAATAGATATGGATATTTACAAGGGCGAGGTGGTAAGCGTTATCGGCCCTAGCGGCTCTGGCAAAAGCACTTTTCTCAGATGTCTGAACTATCTCGAGGAGCTGACATCAGGCGAGATAGATATAGGCGGAGTTTCCTTAAAGGGCATCGACGAGGACAAGCACAACAAAAAGCTTAACGAAAAGGCTGCAAAGGTCATAAGAAAGAACGTTGGAATGGTGTTCCAGCAGTTCAACCTTTGGCCGCACAAAACAGTGCTTGAAAACGTCATGGAGTGTCCTGTTCAGGTTAAAAAGGCTAACAAGGAAGAAACGAAGAAGAAAGCCATGGAGCTTCTTGCGAGAGTTGGAATGGACGGCAAGGCAGACGCTTATCCTACTCAGCTTTCAGGCGGTCAGCAGCAGCGTGTGGCTATTGCGAGGACCCTTGCAATGGAGCCTGAGGTCATACTCTTTGACGAGCCGACTTCCGCCCTTGACCCTGAGTTCGTTGGCGAAGTTCTGAACGTTATGAAAGACCTGGCTCAGGCAGGAATGACAATGATAGTTGTCACACACGAAATGGGCTTTGCGGCAGAGGTGGCAAACAGAGTCTGCTTTATGGACGGCGGCTATGTTATCGAGGACGGCACCCCTGAGGAAGTGTTCAAGCACCCTAAGAGCGACCGTGCAAAGCAGTTCTTCTCAAAGATACTTAATGTGTAAACTATAAAGCCGCAGAAAGGAGTGCAGACAAATGGATTATGAGCAGCTAGGGCACATTCTCGAAAGTATCCACCCAGGAGTGACTATTGCCGACAGCAGCGGAGTGTTCAGATTTGTTTCAAACTCCTATCTCAGCGGCAGAAGCGTAAAAGGCTCTGACATAATAGGTAAATTCGCAGGCTCAGAGGAAATGATGAAGATGTTTTCCCCTTGCGTGACGCAAATGGTTTTTGAAAGCCACAAGCGTGTCACAACAGTGCAAAAAGGCGTTGACAATGACGAAACTTTTGTCACCGGTATACCGGTATTCAAGGACGGAGAGCTTGAAATGATAATAAGCTATTCCTCTTGGGAGATAACAGGCTTTGACGACCTGCGGGAGCGTTACAATGTTTTACAGTATCAGAACAAAAAGCTTCTTGATGAAATAGAGCTTATGACAGGACGTGACGGCGGACAGCGTTATATCGCCCAAAGCAGCCGTTCAAGAGACGCAAGGCGGCTTGCAGGAGTTTTCTGTGACGCAGGCTGTCCGTGTTACATCTATGGTCCCACAGGAAGCGGCAAAAGCTATCTTGCTTCCACTATATACGGTAAAAAGGGGACGCTTTACACCTATGACTGCGCACCTGTCGGGGAAGAAGTCATAGAAAAGGAGCTTCTTGGAGAGGGGTCGATGATATCGCCGCTTTCGGGCATTTACGCTGTGATAATAAAGCATATAGATCGGCTGTCCCCAAGGCTTCAAAGGGCAGTCCTTGAAAAATGCGCAAAAGCAGGCATTGTGCCTGTGGGGCTTTCTGAGCATTCAGTGGAGGAGCTTAAAGGCGCTGACAAGCTGTCGGAGGAGTTTATAAGCGAGTTCGAGCCTTATCAGGTACAGATGTATTCTCTTGGCGAGCGTGCGGAGGATCTTAAAACCTTTATCGACTATTATCTCGGCTCGGCAAACAAGAAATACTCACGGAGCGTTGAGTTCACGCCTCGTGCCATGGGCTGTTTGCTGGGATATGATTGGAAAGAAAATATCGACGAGGTGCATAGGACTATCGAGCGTATCGTCCTTACTACCGAGAAGAAAAAGGTGGACGTTTTCGACTTGCCTGACAGAATAACAGGCGGTTCGTCTGAGGTATTTGCACAGAATGCTTCCCTAAAGGATATGCTTGAATTTTACGAAAGCGGACTTGTGATGAGAGCCTATGAAAAATACAGAACATCTGTGGCTGTGGCACAGAAGCTTGGCATAAGTCAGGCGACGGCGGTGCGGAAGATACACAAATATGCAGGCAGGGACGTTGAATGAATGAGCGTTTTGATGTTATCGTTACGATACTTGAACTTATCGGCACTGCAGCGTTTGCGGCAAGCGGTGCGCTGACAGCGATAAAAAGGCGTTTTGATCTTTTCGGCGTTATAATAATAGGAGTGACAACGGCTGTGGGCGGTGGGATAATGCGTGATATCGTCATCGGAAGTCATCCTGTGGCGGCGTTTCGTGACCCCCTTGCAATGAGTGCGGCAGCTTTGGTATCGGTGCTTGTGTTTGCTGCCTTGGCTGTAAAAGGCGACCTGGGGGGCAAGGCGTTTAAGCTTTATGATACTGCAATGCTCATGCTCGATACTATAGGGCTTGGCATTTTCACTGTTACAGGTATAACAGCGGCAATGAGGAGCGGCGTGTCAGACAACACTTTTTTGCTTGTGTTTTCGGGAGTTATAACAGGCGTTGGGGGCGGAGTTCTCAGGGATATTTTCGTGAACAAGAAGCCTGAGATATTTGTGGGCAATATTTATGCCTGCGCTTCTGCCACAGGTGCAGCGGCTTTTCTGCTTTGCTATGGCATGATGTCGTTCATGCCTGCCTGCATGGTGAGCCTTGTGGTGACGTTTTCCCTAAGGCTCATGTCGGTGAAATTCGGTTGGAATTTGCCGAAAATTCAGATAAAAGCCAGACAGGAGCGGAGGATAGCCGCCACGAAAGAAAATCTCATAAATAAAAAAGGAGCATAGACTATGAAAAAAGTTTATTATTACCATAAGCCGTGAGTTCGGCTGCAACGCAAGAGAGGTCGCAAGAAAGGCGGCGGCTGAGCTTGGCGTGGAGTTTTATGACAAGGACCTTGTAGATATGGCGGCAGAGCGTGCAGGCATAAGCCGTGACTCGTTTCTTGACAGTGAGGAAATGCTTGACAAGAACGCTGACCGCCTGCTGAAGTCATTCGGCTATGGCTCATCAACGCAGTTTTATTCCGACAAGGCTGTAAAAGCACAGGTGGATATCATCAGAGATCTTGCAAACAAGCGTGTATCCGCCATATTCTTCGGCAGATGTGCAGACTATGTTCTCAGAGAATATCCAAACCACATGAATGTTTTTCTCTATGCGCCTTTGGAAGCAAGGATAAAGCATATGTGTGAAACTTATGACCTTTCATGGCCGGAGGCTGACAAGCTCATAAAACGTGTTGACCGCCAGCGCCACAACTATTATAAATACGTCACTGGCAAAAATCGTGGTGACCGTGACAACAAGCATCTTATGATCGACGTAAGCGAATACGGCACTGATCTCACTGCCGAGATGATATGCTTCGCTGCAAGAAAGATGTTCGATGACTAAGCTTTCTACTGATTACCAAATCTTCATTTGTGGGGTGCTTCTGCTTTGGAGCGCCCCTCTTTTCTTACATTTGTGAATATGAACAAAATGCAGGATATAAAACTCCTTTATTCATACAACATTTTCTGCAAACTGAAAAAGCGGCTTGCGTTAATAAAAAGTTTATATATAAAATATAAAATGACTGATTCTCAGCGTTGCAGTTGTAGCTGCTACAGGATATATTATAGGTGTATCGAAAGAAGAGTTTCGTGGAGTAAATTATTTTCAAAAAGTAAAATGAAAGTTTAAAAAGAAAATCCTGCAAAGTGCAGCTGTAAATATAGGAGGAATGTAAAGTGAAAAGGTTCAGGTTTATAATCAAACGGCTGCTTTCAATGATAGTCATTATGTTTGTGGTGTCCTTTCTGGTGTTCGTTGTTTTGAGAATGTCAGATGCAGACCCTCTTACAGTAATGATAGGAAACAATCAATCCACTCCTGAACTCAGGCAGGCTCTTACAGAAAAATATCACCTTGACGACCCTGTGCATATACAGTATCTCAGGTGGATAAAGGGAGTTCTTTCAGGCGACTTCGGCACAGACTATGCTGACGGTCAGGACGTAAAAGGTCTTATAATGTCAAGGCTTCCAATAACATTCGGACTTGTGATAATGAGTTCCGTCATAGGCTCAGTGATAGCTGTTATAATGGGAGTTGCAGCGGCGCTGAGAAAAGGTAAACCCTCAGACGCAGCAATTTCAGGACTTATGCTTGTGCTTTCAGGTGCGCCGTCATTTTTGGTAAGCATACTGATACTTATTTTCATGACAAAGTACGTTCCCGGATATTCGTTTATCGGAACATATACAAATTTCGGAGAGTTTTTGCAGCGTATAATGATACCGAGCCTGATAATGGCGCTGACGTTCGTTGCGATGCTTGGACGTATCACACGAAGCAACATGATAAATCAGCTCCAGTCTCCTTATATCGCAACGGCGGCTGCAAAGGGATTAAAGCAAAGCAACATAACCTACAAGCACGCTTTTCACAACGCTGTTATTCCTGTTATAACAGTTGCAGGATACATGATAGCAGGCTCTATAGGCTCGACAGTAATAGTTGAGCAGGTCTTTTCTCTTCCCGGTATAGGCGGTCTGCTCATATCGGCGATAGAGGAAAACAATTTTCCTATAGTTCAGATACTTGTGCTTTTCATGCTTGGAGCTTATCTTGTAATGAGTTTTGTTATCGACATACTTTATACCGTTCTTGATCCGAGAGTTGATCTTAAATAAGGTGGGATTTTTAATGAAGAAGAAAAATAAAGCAGGAACGTTTTTCACACCTGTTGTGGCGGTGACGGGAATATTCCTTGCGGTCATAGTTTTCGTATCGCTCTTTGCAAGCATTATCGCACCGTATGACCCTCTTGCCACAGACGTGAATGCCATATATGCTCCAGCCTTTTCTGAGGGACACATTTTCGGAACTGACGGACTTGGCAGAGATCTTTTTTCAAGGCTCATATGCAGTGCAAGAACTTCCATCCTGAATGCCTTTCTTATAGTTGCCATAGAGGTAGTCATAGGTGTTCCTCTTGGGCTTATCTGCGGATACTACAGAGGTCCTCTTGACAGTATCGTAATGAGGGTGTGGGACGTTATAAGCGCAATACCGCCGCTTCTTCTTTCCTTTATCCTTATTGCAGTAATGGGAAAGGGCATGATGACAGGTATCATCGCCATAGGCATTTCTTATATCCCTCTTACCACAAAGACCGCAAGATCAATGATAATGACAGAGAAAAAGGCGGTGTATGTTGAAGCCTGCAAATCAATGGGCTTTTCAGACGCAAGGATAATTTTCGTGCATATCCTGCCGAACATCATCACACCTATGATATCGCAGTTCACACTTGATATCGGTACGGCTATCACATCAATGGCTACTCTGAGCTTTCTGGGACTTGGTGTTCAGGCTCCGAATGCCGACTGGGGAACGCTTCTCCGTGACGGCATGGGCAACCTTTATAATAGCTCTGCACTGCTTTTTATACCTGCAATATGCGTAATACTTGTAACAGTATCCATAAACCTTTTCAGCGACGGTGTTCAGAACTATCTCGACCCGTCATCAAGAAAGCTTCCGTCATTCAAGAAATACGAAAAGAAACACGGCATAAAGAAGCTTTCAGCAGTTAAGGCAAACGGGGAGGCGTAAAAGATGAAAAAAGGAAACGTTCTTGAAATAAAAGACCTTTCTGTAGACTTTATGACAGTTAGAGGTATCATATACGCCGTTCAGGGCGTTGACCTTGAAGTGAAGCAAGGGGAGATACATGGTATCGTAGGCGAGAGCGGCTGTGGAAAAAGCGTAACATCAAAGTCGGTCATAAGGCTCCATAACGAGGAGACCACCAGATATGCAGGGGATATCTACATAAGAGATGACAGCGGCGAGAAAGATGTTCTTGCAATGAGCAAAAAGCAGCTCCGTGATTTCAGGGGCAGCACAGCCGCAATGATATTCCAAGACCCTATGACTTCCCTTGACCCTATCATGAAAGCAGGCGAGCAGATAGCAGAAATGCTAAGGGCGAAGAAAAACTTAAATCGCCGTGAAGCAAGAGAAAAGGTCATCGAGATGTTTGAAAAGATAGGCATAACACCTGCGGAGAAAAGATACGAGCAGTATCCGTTTGAAATGAGCGGAGGAATGTTACAGAGAATAATGATAGCAATGGCGCTTATATGCGAGCCGAAGCTTCTTATTGCAGACGAACCTACCACGGCGCTTGATGTTACTATCCAGGCGCAGATACTAAAGCTTATAAAAAAGCCCCAGCAGGAAAGCGGAACGTCGGTAATATTCATCACTCACAACCTTGGTGTTGTGGCTGAGATTTGCGACAGCGTAACTGTAATGTATGCAGGAAAGGCTGTTGAAACCACAAGCGTTGTGGATATTTTCGACCACCCTGCTCACCCATACACAAAGGCGCTCCTTGAAAGCAATCCGAGAGAGAGCGACACAGAAAAAAGAATGAAAAGCATACCTGGCAGCCCTCCGCTTCTGTATGAAAAGTTCAAGGGCTGTGCCTTTGCACCGAGATGTAAGTATGCTGACGATAAATGCAGAAGCTGCGTGCCTGTTACAGAAAATGTGTCTGAGGGACACAGCACAGCTTGCTTCAAGTGGCGGGAGGTGACATCACAATGAGCAAAGAAAAAGACAGACAGCCTTTTATAAGCGTCAGAGATCTGAAAAAGTATTTCTGCCTTGACAATTACAAGCTTGCAAAGGCAAAGACGAGATATATCCACGCCGTTGATGATGTTAGCTTTGATATCTACAAGGGCGAGATATTCGGCATAATAGGCGAGAGCGGCTCGGGCAAATCAACCATAGGAAGATGCGTTCTGAAGCTTATCGACGTTGATTCAGGCGAGATATATTTTGACGGCAAAAACATAACTCATGTGAGCCGCAAGGAACAGCAGGAACTGCGTTCAAGAATGCAAATGGTCTTTCAAAACCCTCTTGCTTCCTTTGATCCGAAAAAGACTATACGCTTTAGCCTTGAAGAATCTGCAAAGGTGCATAAGATAAAGCCTGAGGTCTACAAGGCAAGGATAAAACAGCTTATGGAGTATATAGCGCTTCCGGAGGACTTGCTCACAAGATATCCTAAAGACCTTTCGGGAGGTCAGCTCCAAAGGCTTGCAATAGCAAGGGCGCTTATGCTGGAGCCTGATTTCATTCTTGCAGACGAGCCTGTTTCGGCACTTGACGTTTCTGTGCAGGCGCAGATATTGAATCTTATGCTCGACCTGAAAGAGGATAAAGGGCAGACGATACTTTTTATCTCCCATGATCTGAACGTTGTCCGTCACGTTTGCGACAGGATAGCGGTGGTATATTTGGGAGCGGTAATGGAAATGGGTACGGTGGAGCAGATCTATAACAGCGTTGCTCACCCTTACACTCAGGCGCTCATCTCAGCAAAGCCAAAGGAACACCCTCTTGAAAATAAGAAGCATATCCTGCTGGAGGGAGATATACCGAACGCAGTGGATATCCCCGAGGGCTGTCGCTTTGCAGGCAGGTGCAGATATTTCAAAGAGGGCTTGTGCGACAACCGCACGCCAAAGCTCAAAGACATTGGAAACGGGCATTACGTTGCCTGTCATTTCCCACTAGGCATTGACAGCAGCAAGACTGCTTCGGATATGTAATAAATCTTTTGAAGAAAGGAAAGTTATCATGAAAAAATTCTCACGCAAGATCGCGGCCGCTGCTGCATTGGCAATAACAGTTTCAAGCTGTATGACAGGCTGCTTCAACAACACAGGTTCCGGTTCAGGCTCAGGTTCTTCAGGAGGAAATTCAGAGACAGTTCTCAGAGTAGGCTATACTCAGGAACCGTCATCGTTTGACCCTGCCGACTTCACTATCGTTGCCGCTACACTCACAGGTTATGACTGCTATGACACGCTTCTTAACTTCTCACATGACGGCACAACAGTTGAGCCTGCTCTTGCAGAATCTTGGGAGCAGGTTGACGATACTACATACACATACAAGATAAGACAGGGAGTAAAGTTCTCAGACGGCAATGAAATGACAATGGACGATGTGCTTTATTCTCTTAACAGAGTAACAGAAGACAACTATTATATGAGCTATCTTTTTGCAAACGTTGACAGCTTTGAAGCCGACAACGATACTTGGACGCTGACAGTTCATCTTAAGCAGCCTGACTCATCATGGCAGTATGTTCCTGCAACATCAGCCTGCACTATCGTCGAGAAGTCTGTAACAGAGGAACAAGGCGACAAGTACGGCACTGCTGACGGAAAGACTGTCGGCACAGGTCCTTACAAGCTTTCTTCATGGTCATCAGGAAGCGAGATAGTTCTTGAAAAGAACGAAAACTGGTGGGGCGACCCTGATACTCTCGATATCGACAAGGTAGAGTATTACGTTATCGAGGACGAAAGCGCATTAGCACTTGCGGCAAAGGGCGGACAGATAGACTTTGTCGAGGGTATGTCAAACAGCGTTATGTCTGTATATCAGAGCTGTCAGAACTTCAATATCCTCTCATGCGAGGGAACGACTTCAAACTATATCGCATTCAACACAGCTTCAAAGCCGTTTGATGACGAGTGGGCAAGAAAGGCTGTTGCATATTGTATCGACCGTTCGCAGATAACAACAACTATCGGCGGCGATTATGCAAAGCAGTCGGCTGTTGTTCCAATGAGCGAATCCATGATGTATATGGATAAGGATAAGTGGGATTCAACTATCGCCGAAAGCGATGTTTATACTCAGGATTATGACAAGGTAAAGGAATGTCTTGCAAAGTCAAAGTATCCTGACGGCTTTGAGTTTGATTTCTATACGACTTCACAGACGCAGAAGCAGGCTGAGCTTCTCAAGTCAATGGTAGACGCAAGCGGCTCTATCACAATGAATCTTGTGGAAGTACCTGACAGTGATATTTTCAGCTATATGTTCGGCTACAAGACAAAGGATAACGGCGAGAGATATTACAACGCAGTCGGCACATACATGATGTCAGACTTCCTTGATCCTATGGGAATGTTAAAGACATTATATGCAGGCTCTAACGCTTGCGAGGGCGGAACGAATGAAACACTTTGGACAAGCACAGAAGCAGACGGACTTCTTGACAAAGCGGCTCAGACAACAGACGACGCTGAGAAAATGGGTTACTATACTGACGCATATAAGATATTTGCTGATGAGTGCCCTTACCTTGGGCTTTACACATCATCTGATGTTTACGCAGTAAGCGACAAGTTCACATATGACCCAAGCCCGATGTTCTGGTATAACTTCAGTTACGCAGACGTTCATGTGGCAAAATAAGAAATAATATGAAAAAGGAAGTGCGATAATGTATTCATCTCTGGATACCGTGTGGGTTCTTCTCTGCACAGCTTTGATATTCTTTATGCAGGCAGGCTTTGCAATGCTGGAAACAGGCTTCACCAGAGCAAAAAATGCAGGCAACATAATAATGAAAAACCTTATGGATTACTGCATAGGCTCTGTTCTTTTCTGGGTTATCGGCTTCAGCTTTTTGTATGGCGACTCCATAGGAGGATTTATCGGAACGCCAAGCCTGTTCGCAGCAGGAAAGTTTGCAGCCGCAGGAGATCTGCCTAAGCGAGTGTTCCTTATGTTCGCAACGGTCTTTTGTTCAACTGCCACGACTATAGTTTCAGGAGCAATGGCAGGCAGAACAAAGTTCAAGGCCTATCTTACATATTCGGCTGTTATGAGCGGAATAGTTTATCCGATAACAGGTCACTGGATATGGAACAGTGCAGGCTGGCTCAAAAGTATAGGCTTCCACGATTTCGCAGGCGGAACTGCCGTTCACGTTGTTGGCGGAACTACCGCACTTATAGGTGCGCTGCTTGTGGGAGCAAGGATAGGCAAGTTTGATAAAAACGGCAAGGCGAGAGCCATACCGGGACATAATCTCACTATCGGAGCTTTGGGCATATTCATTTTGTGGATAGGCTGGTTCGGATTTAACGGTGGCTCGCTTCTCACCGCTCAGGGCGACAATGCGGCGGCAAAGCTTGGGGATATCTTTTTTAACACAAACATATCTGCGGCAGCTTGTGCAATAGCTGCAATGTTCATCACATGGGTGCGCTACGGCAAACCTGACGTGACAATGACCCTTAACGGAGCACTTGCAGGACTTGTGGCTTCAACCGCAGGCTGTGACACAGTTTCGGCAGGAGGAGCGTTTGCTATCGGCATAACAGCAGGCTTTGTAATGGTGTTTGGTGTTGAGCTTATAACAAAGCTAAAGGCTGACGACCCTGTGGGTGCGGTGAGCGTTCACGGTCTGTGCGGAGCATGGGGAACGCTTATGACGGGCGTTTTCGCAAAGAAAAGCGGTCTTATTTATTCGGGCAGCCCGAAGGATCTGCTTATACAGCTTGCCGGCGTGTTTTCAGTGGCGGCATGGACAGCGCTTATTATGGTGATAGTGTTCACAGTGATAAAGAAAACAATGGGCCTGAGAGTTAGCGAGAATACAGAGATAGTTGGTCTTGACAAGTGCGAGCATGGACTTTCAAGCAGTTATGCGGATCTTCTCAACACTGCTCAGTTCATCACCGCTGCCGCTGACGAGCCTTCAAAGGTGAGGGCTATAGACGAAGCCTCAGAGCTTAACGCTTCTGACTACAAGGCGGACGGAAAAATGCACAAGGTGGTCGTTCTTATGAACGTCGCAAAGTTCGAGATGCTGAAAAATGCTTTGGATAAGCTTGATATAACAGGTATGACAGTTACGCAGGTGAGCGGCTGTGGAATACAAAAAGGAAGCACTGAGCTTTACAGAGGCTCTGAGCTTGAATCAAGGCTTCTGCCTAAGATAAAGGTGGAGATAGTTATAAGCACTGTTCCTCTTGGACTTCTTATCGACACTATCAGAAAGGTGCTTTATACGGGCAAGATAGGCGACGGAAAGATATTTGTTTATGACGTTGCAAACGTTGTGAAGATAAGAACAGGGGCAGAGGACGAGCAGGCTCTTGAATAAGCTGTCATAATAATTGGAATGGGGGACAAGATATGACTGATGATATGAAATACACTGTGTTTTATACAGACGAAAACGGACAGCTTGTCCCGAATGGGGAAAAGCTTCTGAGCATAACCGAGATAGCAAAGTATCGAAACATACCTACCGAACGGCTTAGATATTACGATAAGATAGGGCTTTTAAGACCTGACTATGTTGACAAGCTCACAGGGCGGAGGTTTTATTCGGCACAGCAGTGTGAAAAGCTTGGCACTATAAAAGAGCTTCGCAGGCTGAACTTATCTCTGAAAGAAATAGAGGACTATTTCAGCGACAGAAACCTTGAAAAGTCCGAGCGTGTTCTCAGACAGCGTTATGAGCTTTTACAGCAGGAGATAGCGGATAAGCTTGAAATAAGCCGTGTGCTGAAAGAAAAGCTAAAGTTTATCAGAGAGCTTAACAACACAGATTTCAAGCTTGATGACCCTGTTATAAAGGAGCTTCCTGAACGATATGCCCTCAAAGGGGAGAGCAACAAGTTCAGAACAAATCTCACCGGCATAGAGTTTATGAAGCTTGAGGAGGCTATAGGCGGAACTTCACCTGTGCTTGCCACTGATAAGGTGGCAATGACCATAAAAAACTCAGTTGACCCTGACGATATGGATTCCGAGGTCTGCCCTATGGTGTTCTGCTCGGCAGATCAGGCTGACAAGGAAAGCTTCACAACAGTGGCAGGAGGAAAATACGTTTGCGCTTTTCACAGGAATTGCTACAGCTATTTCGGTGAGCTTATAATGAAAATGCGCTGTCTTGCACAGGAGCATGGCTACACCCTTGGAAACGTCGGGGTGATGATATACCGTATAGACATAACCCTTACGGACAACAGTGATGAAACTATTGCGGAGCTTCAGTTTCCGCTTATAAAAGAAAGCAGGGAGAAATGATCATGATAGACAGAAATGAACTGCACGCCATGAAAACGGCGGCAAGATTTGATGAATTTGGCAACACAAGATTTCCTACAATGGCAAAGAGAGCCGTTGAGCTTGGATTAGAGCCTGCGGACAGCATTAAAAGCGAGGGCATGAGCTGTTTTGCAAGAACAAATCTCGGCCCTACATACACAAGCCACGAAACTTTTCTCAGAAGCCCTTTCTGCGAGGATATCCATAAGGTGTCGGAATATGACGTTGCAGTGGTGGGTATCCCATATGACAGCGGAGCGTCAAACCGTTCAGGCACAAGACTTGGCCCTGCCGGCATAAGACACGCTTCTTCGCAGATATCCCCTTTCAACCCTGACTATGGCGTTGACCTATACGAAAACATAAAGCTTTGCGACGCAGGAGATATTTACACACTTCCTGCAAATGCCGAAAAGACTTTCGACCAGATAACAAAGGGCATAGGCTATATATTCTCTCAGGGAGTAACGCCTATCGTTCTTGGGGGCGACCACTCTACCACTTTCCCTACGCTCAGGGGCATTTCAAAGTATATCGACGGCAATATCGGCGTTATCCATATCGACCGCCACAGCGATTGCGATGCTATCCAAATGGACGAAAAAATGCACGGCACAGAATGGTATCATTCCACTCACCTGCCTAACCTCAGCGCAAAAAATCTTGTGCAGATAGGCATAGGCGGAAACTGCTGCAAGTCATGGTCAAAATTCACCCGTGACAGCGGCTGTACTGCGATCTCAATGGAGGATATAGACAAGTATGGTATCGACAAGGTGGCGGAGCTTGCTCTCGATATCGCATGGAAGGGCTGTAAGGCAGTGTATGTGAGCCTTGATATAGACGTTCTGGAAGCTGCTTTCTGCCCGGGTACCGGCACACCTGATTTTGGCGGTATGCTCCCGAGAGAGCTTTTAAGGCTTCTCAAGCTCGTGACAGCTCCCGGTATCTGTGGAATGGACGTTGTGGAGGTATCTCCTCCCTTTGATGTGAGCGAGATAACTTCACTTGCGGCGTCAAGATGTATAATCAATGTGCTTTGCAATCTTGCGCTGAACAAGTCGCTGTATAAACACTGATAATATTTGTATCTGAAAGAGGCAGCTTATGAATGATCGGCAGCTAAAGGAACTTATACTGGCGGCTAAGGGTAAGCTGCCTTTTGATATTTATTTTTACAACGCAAGGATAGTTGACGTTTACAGAGAGCGGATAATAGACAGCGGCTCGTTGGGGGTAAAAAACGGCATTATCGCCGCAGTTTGCCCTGACTTTGAGCCTAGAGCAACAGAGTTTATTGATTGCAGAGGAATGTATCTTGCGCCTTCTTTTATCGACGCTCATATGCACATAGAGTCCTCAAAGCTCACGCCTTTTGCATACTGCGAGGGCGCAGTGCCACACGGAACGGGCTGTGTATTCTTTGACCCTATGCAGATGTCGAATACTCTTGGTCTTAAGGGCATAAAAGCTATATGCGAAATGCTTGGGGAAATGCCCATAGAAAGCTTTTTGCAGCTTTCTTCGCAGTATCTTTCCACCCTGAAAACGCAGGATGATATCACCAATGTTATCAAAGAGTGCAGGGCGAAAACTGTGGGGGAGATAAGCGGCGCTGTGGTCGGGAATGATGAGATAATAAAGCTTCTCGGTGCGGCAAAAAGGGCAGGTGTAAAGGTGAACGGTCACTGTCCGTCAATGGGATTTCGTGACGTTCAGCAGGCGGCTTGCGCCGGGCTTTGTGACGACCATGAGTGCGAAAGCATAAGCGACCTTGAGCAGCGGCTAGCCTGCGGAATGGCGGTGTTGGTAAGAGAGGGAACTATAGAGCCGAACTGCCGAACTCTTTGCGAGGGGATAGTAAAAAATCATATCCCTACGGACGATATAATGTTCTGCACTGATGACAAGTCTGCGGAGGATATAAAGGAAAACGGCTGTATAGATAATGCTCTGCGCATTGCAGTGAAATGCGGTATTTCCCCTGTGTCAGCGATAAAAATGGCAACTCTCAATGCCGCACGGCATTATGGTGTTGACGATATCATAGGCTCGGTGGCTCCCTCAAGAAAGGCGAATTTTCTGCTTATGGATAGCCTTGAAAATATGACAGTGAAAAAGGTCTATCACCAGGGCAGGCTTGTGGCTGAAAACGGCGAGTTTCTTTGCAGGTATGAGTTTGATATAACTTGCTATCCTGAGCTTAAAAACACTGTGATATTGCCCAGAGGGCTTGACAGCCATTCTTTTGAGATAAAAGCAGGCTTTGAGAGGGGCTATGTTACTGCAAATGCAATTGAAATGCCCGAGGGTGGCATAGTCACAAGGCTTGTAAAAGGCAGGCTTGAAGTCAGCAACGGCATTGTATGCGGTGATACAAAAGCCGATATTCTGCCCATATTCGTTGTGGAGCGTTTCGGCAGGAGTGGTGAGATAGGCAGTGGCTTTATAAAATGTCTTGGCATTAAAAGGGGAGCTGTTGCCGCAAGCTTTGCTCAGGAGAGCAATAATGTCGTTGTATCGGGCGTTGACCCTGCGGATATGCTTTGCGCTGTGAAAGCTGTTGAAGCGAACGGCGGCGGTGCGGCTATGGCTATTGACGGCAAGGTGGCAGGGCTTTACTCCCTTCCAGTGGCAGGCATACTAAGCGGTGAGAACATCGCAGGCGAGATAAAGGCACAGAAAGCTTTCAGAGAAGCCCTTGCCCTCACAGGGGGAAACATACAGCGTATGACGGCAGTGCTTACAGTGTCGCTGTGTCAGACTATCCCAGAGGTGGGGTTGACGGAAAAAGGACTTTTTGACGTAACCCAGCAAAGATACATACCCACATTCACAGGCGGTGAAGAATTTGAAGAATAAGCCGGAAAATGTAATAATGACAGAGGGCGACCCTAAGAAAATAATATTCCGATTTGCACAGCCTCTTATATTTGCAAACCTTTTTCAGCAGCTTTACAACACCATGGACACCATAATAGTGGGCAAGATAAATGGTGACGAAGCTCTTGCGGCGGTGGGAGTTTCCTTTGCAGTGACAATGGTCATGATAGCCGTTGCAACTGGTACGGGCATAGGAACATCGGTGCTTATAGCGAAATACTGCGGTGCCGGGAACAAGTCAAAGGTCAAGACGTGCATTTCCACTGTGCTGATATTTTCACTTATGGTCGCAGCGTTGATAGCGGTGCTTGGGGTGGTGCTTAGTATGCCGCTTTTAAGACTTCTGAAAACGCCGCAGAATATCATAAATGACGCTGCTGACTATCTGCGGATATATTCCTTAGGTATGCCGTTTATGTTTCTTTACAACGTGCAAGCGTCGGTATTTAGTGCCCTTGGCAACTCAAAGACGCCTTTTCATCTGCTTGTGATGTCCTCTTTGCTGAACATAGGGCTTGACCTTTTGTTTGTAGGGGGATTTTCCATGGGCGTATCAGGTGCGGCATGGGCGACTTTCATTGCTCAGGGAGTATCGGCAGTGATATCGTTTCTGCTTCTTACTGACAAGGTATACAGAAAAGACCATGAAAGAGCAGAGTTCAGCTTCTTTTCGGGGGCAGTGTTAAAAGAGATGTCGTCCTATGCGGCAGTATCGGTGATACAGCAGTCAGTGGTGTCGGTGGGAATGTTAATAGTGCAGTCTGCCGTCAATCCCTTTGGCTCGGACGTGCTTGCAGGGTACACGGCGGCTTCAAAGATAGACTCCTTTGCGATAATGCCGTTCATAGCTTGCGGAAATGCGGTATCCACCTACACAGCACAAAATCTTGGGGCAGGCAAAAAAGAGCGTATCAGAGAGGGCTACAAGGCGAGCGTGCTGTTATGCGCAGGCATAGCGGTGATAGAATTTGCAGTGATAATGCTTCTCAGACGGCGATTCCTGGGCTTTTTTATGGACTTGTCAAGCTCCTCAGCTTCCGCCATAGAAACAGGCATGGGCTACATGACAGACCTTGCGTTTTGTTATATAATAATGGGAATAAATTCAAGCTTCAACGGAATGTTAAGGGGGCTTGGGTGTTTGAAGCTGTTTTTATCCGGAAGCATAATAAATCTCACGTTCCGAATTATTTTCACCTACGCTCTGGTATCGGTCATAGGCGTATCGGCAGTATGGCTGTCAATGCCGGCAGGCTGGGTTCTGAGTTTTATTTACGGGAGAGTGGGGTATAGGATCATGTGCAAGAAGAAAGATAGTGCAGGGATAAGCGATATATGATAGGTAAAGCATCAGCTTCCGAGCAGTTGTCAGCGACTGTTCGGAAGCTGTTTTTATTGTAAAACAAAAAACTCGCAAACCCTCGTAGATAAAGGATTTGCAAGCTTTCTAACTTGGTGCGGCAAACGGGACTTGAATCATACAAATGTTCTTATGTGACTTTTTGCCAATTCTGCAAATGCCCTATTTTAAGGCATTTCAAAGCAAGTTAAGCAAAGCGGATTAACACAGCTTTTAGTATCTTTTAGGGGTAATAAGGCCCAAAGTTATGGACGTGTTCCGTTGATATCAGAGCCGATCTCTTGTGAGGTCAGCTCTGTGTTTTTTACATATTAGTACTATATGATCTAGTATCTGTCATGCACAGAACTTTCAGTTCTATACCAAAACCGGGTTATCGTCAAGCAAAAAGCATTCTTGCTCTACGGTCCCCTTTCTTTTAGCGATCATGTTTATCACATCATAAAAGCACTCATAATCAGGGTCGGTAAGCAACTGAAGCGTTTTATGAATATACTTATCGTTTCTTCCCAACAGCTTCTCGGAATGAGAAGAAAATGCTTCAGTATCCATATTTAATGGCTTGAGAGCAGGGACAATATTATCCCGAAGCCTGACAAACATTCTGAAACCGCCGTAATCAATATCTGCCCAAAAGAAAACAGGGATATCGTTTTTCTCGGCTACATCAGCTATAAAACGGAAAAATACTCCGTGTGCCGGGCTGTAGAATCCGCCATGAAATATGACCAATTCGTCAGAGAGTTTCGAGTTAAGGCAATATTCTGAGTAATTGGTTTTGTTCTCGATAAACAAGATTCTTGAAATACGGCTGTCAAGTGTTATGTATCTGATATCCTTCATGCTGTCACTTGTTATACATGAGCCGCTTCTGATAGGTGAATAATCTACCTCTCCATCTGCAAAACCTATGGTCATATCCCCGCAGAATTCAAATATCTCAGGCATCATAATAATACCGATCTGTGCAAGGATCTCTCTTTCTGAAAGCTCGTCCATAGCTTCAAGCTCAGGCTCATTTTTTGATGCTATATCAACGATATATTTTTTTATGCTTTTTTCAAAAAACTTAGAGTCAGCAAACAAGCGTATACTGAATGCCCGCATAGAGATACTGCTGATAAGCCTGTCTATCTCATCAAGTGCTTTGAGAATATTCCTAACAAGCATTATATCGCTCTGCCACTTTTCTATCGGCTTCGATCTTTCAGTGATCTCACTGATCTGTCTGCTGAGATAATCAGCGATCCACGCAGTATTTATTCGTTCAAGATACTCACCAAACAATGCAGCAAGCTCATTGGCAGCAGAATAAGTGCTTTTTCTTCCGATAAACGCATACGCTTCGTCTGCCTTATCAATATTGAGCCAGACGTTTTTCACTACATACCCCTTGCGCTCCCAATCGTAAAAGATCAGATCTTTCTCAGACAGCTCTGTGACCGCATTAAGAAATTGCTTTTTCTGCTCAGGGTCGGTAATGTCCAGATAATTTGACCTTGTACAGTCGATCATTATTCGCCGCTTGAATTCAGTCTGAGTGCTCTTTTCATATTTATCTAGCAGGTCGTTAAGTATCCGTTTGCGATGATCCATAACTGTCACTCATTTCTTTTGTCCATTTTATAATGCTTGATCTATATCCGTTTTTGCCCATCTCTTTGTTGACAAGAAGCGTAGAATCTACTATTGGAGCAATATTGGCTGCTTTATCAGAAGGCGCACAAATTATAGCCTGCAGTTTAAAATACTTTAACAGCTTAATGCTCTCTCTGCTCCTTTCACTGTCCATATTGCTAAATGCCTCATCAAATATGACCAGTCTGAAAGTATTGCCTGTTTCCTTATTGTCGTTCACCTTGTAAAGCTGTGCAAAGGAAGCAAGCACAGCAATATAAAACGGAGTTTGAGTTTCACCGCCTGAGTTGGTGGACATTGATTTGGACAGCTTGACTGTTGTGCCGTTTATATCCGTTGAATAAAGATCAAAAGATAGATATGTTGTATACTTGCTGAACATTTCGATGTTTCTGGCTGCATTCTCACGGTCATTGTCCGAAAGGCATATTATCTGAGAAAAAAGACTATCGAGTGTGCTCTGATATTTGTTTGTGAATTCATAAGAAAACAAAGTATTGTCACCATTCATCAGCAAGTCGGACGTTATCATATCATAATACTCTCTGTATTCCGGTGCAGGCTCGACTTTAAAATGATAAGTATCATTTCCAAAGCGTGCATTTTTCAAAGCTCTGTTCAATTCATCAATACGGTCTATTGCATCGTTTATATTACGCTGCAGCTTATAGAGAAAATCACTTTTGAACTGTGCCATAGCGTCCTCTTTTGCCTTTTTTATCTCTTCACGATATTTCGGAAGCTCTGTGTCCTTGATCTTCACGTATTCATTTTCGTAATCATTATTATTGAATGGATCGCTGAATGAGAATGATATGTTCTGAACTCTATTATACTCGCTTCTGAGATTTATAACATCTTCACACTTATCCTTAAGTAATGTCTCTGTTTGCTTCAATGGCGACTCGAATCCATTTGCTACAGCCTGAGGCGTACCACGCTTTTTCAGTTCGGCATCATAATATCCCGACTTTATGGAACTGATATACTCTTCATCATACCGTTCATTTATCCGCTCTTTACACCGCTTTATCTCCTGTTTTATTGCAGGTATTTTTTGCGTAATAGTCCGTTCCTTTTCATTTTTATAATCGCTTATGAACTTAGCTGTTTCCTCTTTATCCTTATAAGCAGCTTTTATTTCAATATCTTTATCCTCAATTTTATTATTCATTTCTGTTATCCAGAAAAGGTCAAGGCTCTCATATAACTGATGCAGCTTATTAAGCTCTGTGTGGTCATTTGCTCTCCTTTCATTAATGTCAAAAATGCCCTTGACGGTAGATGAAATATACTCATCAGACAAAAACCAGTCCTGCTCTATGATAGGTTTTAGTGCTGTTTCTATCGAACTAAGGTCTGCTATTTTGGCTATTATAGCTTCAAGATCTCTCCTTTTTATTGCGATCTGTTTCTCAAGAGAATCCCTTCCTATATAGGGGCTTGAATATGCATTTTTATTCAGAGAACCTACAGAAAATCCGCTGTATATCATACATTCTCTTGTTACAGATCTTTTATGTTCCCTTATCTTTTTATCATCATAGCATCTTGTAACTGAGCCCATAAGGTATTCCGCATAGGCTTTGGCATATATGTTGTCAGAAGAAACGACATCGGAAAGACTGTCCTGTACTATGTTTCTGTTAGCCTTTAATACCTTGTCACAGTCAACTATCCTGTACTCATATGCACCTATTTCGTGCCGCTTTTCCTTGTAGATATTATAGGCATCTCTGAAATATTCAGGCTCGATTATCAGATTCATTCTCTGAGTGTTCAGATAGCCCTCCACAGCGTTGTGCCACTCATCGTCACTAACATCTATCAGATCTGCAAAGAAATCAACATTAACGGTATGACCATACTTTTTATATAAACCGTATGCAACAGCATCTTTAAAAGCCTGTGCCTTTTCAGGATACTGCATTATCCCACTTTCAAGCTTTTCTATCACAGCTTCAAGTTCCTGTCTATCCTGCCTGACTTTGATCAATTTCCCGGCCGTTTCAGCCCACACAGGGGAAGCATACCTCTTTATACTGTTGTACTGACTGCTGATGTCCCTAAAGAAGCCAACTGAATGATCACCTATATTGTCCTCTCTGATGTTTTCAAGTCTGTTAATGCTTTCGCACAGTCTGCTGCATAGCTCGTCAAATTCCTGTGTAGCCACCGCTGCCTGAGCCGAGCATATTATGTCTAACCATTTTTCACAGTTTCTTCTGACAGACAGCACAAATGAACCTATCTTATTGTCTGCTTCCTTAAGTGCAGTTTCATAGCGTTTAATGTCTTCCTCCAACCGGTCAACGTTGTTTTCAAGACGATATTTGTTTCTCTCGTGTTCAAGTTCCTTTTTATCCTGCTCCAGCTTAGTTATAATCCTTTCAAGTGCCCTGTATCTTTCAGAAAATTCTTGTATATCCTTATCATACTGCTCTGACTCGGCTTCTGCATTCTTCAGCTCTGATTCAGCCGTTTCGTATGCTGCATAATCAATCAGGAACTGCTGACGTTTTTTCTGATCAAAAAACCTCTTTACTTCAGAAAATGCATTTCTTATCTGTTCGAGTGCTTCCAGCTTTTTTTCAAATACCTTTGCAAGCTCCTCTTGTCTCATATAATAGGAGATGTTTTCCTGCATAGCGGCAATATCAATATCGTTTTCATCATCCGTATCGCAGACGTTTTCTGTGATGAATTTTTCTATATCATTGATCGGCTCGAATGATATAGCTTTTTTTAGCATAGAAAACATTTTTCTGTCATGCACGTTCAGCTTTGAGAGGACAAGCTCCTGATAAGTCTGTATAGTTCCCGTTATCTGATACCTTTGCGGATAGTTCTTTTTGAAATACTCCGCCAACTCCACTGTGTCCATCGCATATCCACCGCTTATAAACTGTTCGTTAGGCAAACGACCTCTCAGATAAAAGAATCTCTTTTTTATATCAGAACCGTCGGAATATACGTCAAACACAGCACCAAAACAGAAATACTCATCTTTTATATTATCATAGCATTCAACAACTAAATAAGAAGTAAAATTTTTACCGCCTCTTATGCTTTTTATTCCGTTCTCAACATCTTCACCCATCGAGCCTATAAGATAGCTCTTTAGTGTTCTTTCGGATTTCTTGCTGGCAGCACGGTTAAACGCTGAGCTTCTGGTCTCACCCATAAGCACAACCTGAAGAGCATCAATAACTGTTGACTTTCCTGCTGTATTAGCACCTGTCAGAAAGTTTATATCTCCAAGATCAACGATCTGCTTTGAGAAATAATGCCAATTAATCAACAGCAACCTGTTCAACTTCTTCATCCTCTTGCTCCTTTTCAACCTTTATTTTTTCACATATATTTTTGCACTTTTCATTAGATACAGCAAACAGAATTGAGGGTAATATCACTATTTTACAATCCATATCCGAAAAGCTCTCTCCAAGTTTATAGATCAGATTATGCTCCTCAAAAGTTCCAAAGCTCTGCTTTAATTCCTTTTGCGAAGGTTTTTTCTTAATGATCGAAAAATCATTTACTATTTTATTTAATACCTCTGATACGGTGACAACAACATTGTTGTTTGAACTTGCTGCTACACGTTTTTCTTCAAAGATGATCCGCAGAGCCAGAAGTATAACTGTGCTCAGCTTGTCCAGCCTCAATTTGTTTGATGCTGATTCATTATATGTATAAATAACGCCATGTTCCTTGTTTCGGTATATCTTCCAGCCAATAAGGCTGAAAATTTCGTAAAACAATTCAAAATGCCTGTCGATAAACAAATATGTTTTTGATATTCTGTTCTTATTATCTTCTCTCAGGATATATGTAGACGAAAGGAGATAATTAGCTGTTTGAGTAAATTCAGCCTTTTCTTTATCATACATATTTGCAATTGTCTGTAAACTATCCTCAAAGCTCATGATCTCACCTCTTTTCTGAATATGATATCCGGTATTTCATATCTGCCTTTTTTTACGCTGCTTTCATCTATCTCTATTGTATATCCGCTTTCTCTGTCCCCTGCATAAGCAACAGCCAACATGGTCATTATATATGCCTCATCATCGGCAACATCTACCTCCGTTGATCTGACCTCCAATCTCCCGTCAAAAAGCTTTTCAACATAAGCCTGAACATTTCTTTGGCTGTATTTACTATTGAGCAGCTTTATAGCAGCAGCCCTTGCTTTTACACTAAGCTCCTCGCTCTCGTCTTCTATCTTTACATCATATACACGTTCGTGACGCACAGCCTTCTTTCGGTCATACAAGCTTTCCTCTGACAAATAACCCAGCTCATATAATTCAAAGGAATCCTGTATCATTTCAAGAACAGCCTCAGCAGTTTCCTCTTCTGAAATAGCTTTCATTACAGAGATAAGATTACCCTTTACAGACTGATCTGAGTTCAACAGATAGTCTATCTTCTGTGTAGTGGCTCTTGTGTATGCCCTGTTCTTCTGATCTATTACATTTATATAATCTCTCTCAAGATGCTCGTATGTATCAATGATATAGTATATCTTTTTTTGGATATCTTCATGACATTGCTCGACAGAATCATATTTACCATTATGAAAAGAAAAATCAGCAAGAGCATTCAGCAGATCATCGTCTACAAGCCAGCTTTTTAAAAAGATCTCGATAGGGCGTTTATATTTTGGAACCGAATCACGAATTTTCAAAGGACGAAGTATTTTTTCGGCTATCTCCTGTCTGAACCTATCATAGTGCAGATTCAGCACAGTATTTACATTGATAAGATCAAGCAGCTGCTGATTGTATGCAGTAATACCGTGATAGACCGATTTCAGATTTTTCACAAGCTGCTCAGTCCTGACAACACTGTCACACAGAGCAGCATATACCTCAAAAGGTTCTCTGTTTTCATTTGCAGTTTTCAGAGATGAATAGGTGGAGTAAACATAAGTAAAGCTTTCCTGCTCGGAGATATGCGTAATGTCAAAAAGGGTCTGTATGATCTTTATACTGTAATTTGGAAGGGTAACATAATCAATAAAATCACTTTCGGTCTCAATGGTTATCCAGCCGTTTGTTTTTAGCTTCCGTACAATAAAATGTGCTCGTCCGGAAAGAGAATATTCGTTTTCGAGCAGAGCCTCATCAGAAAGATCTGCAGAAATGATCTCATTCTCAAGAGCAGCTATAAGCATTGAGACTAACGCGTCCTTTGAGATCTGAAGATGCGTCTTGAACGCATCAAGCAGGACAAAAAGCGAATTTACATAGAGCCTTTTATTTTTTGACACAAGCACAGAAAACAAATATTCCGGCACAATTTCATACAGATCCATTTACAAGCTCCTAACAGTTACTATATTTTACGTCTATCCCTTTTCCTCACCAAACCACTCATTCATCCGCTGGTCATTTCACCGCTGCCTCCTGCGATTGAAGCTAAAGCAGAATCCATAAAGATACAGCTGCAACTGAACTGGATTCGCATTGTGATAAGTTCCGATGATAAACGCCTTTGAATTTAAGATGAACATATGCAACGTTGCAAGTTCCGTGTGGAAAGCGAAACCAAAAACAGTTTGCGGCATCTCTCTTCGGAGCGATACCTTGCAGAGAAATCAACGGTACTTATACGCTGTCAGTATCATTCGACCTTTGGTCAGCCTGTGCATAAAACTGATATGTAGGATAGCTCTTTAAGGCTTGTACTTTGGTTGTGGTATAAGTCATCAGGTTGCCCTCCTTGGTTGGAATGGGTGGGGTGGTGGAATTTTGATGATACAGTTATCTGAAATGTTATTGAGATAAATCAGAATATATCTATACACGTTATTGATCTAATCAACTAAGCACTTCACATAGTTCGCTCCAGTATTTTCCGCTATTAATTTTTTTACATTTCTCGTACTTTAATTCTATCAACTTGATTAGTCTTTCCCTGTCAATTAGTAATACATCATTAGCTAATGCAAGTGAAACAGCATTTTCTGTAAATCTACTATTTGTAATAACCATGCATTTATTTGTGTGATAGATTTTTTTACTACCAACTACCTCTTGAATTGCTTCTATTCTAACAGGATTATCTTTGAGCCTTTTACATTGAACGCTTACTTTCACTTTGTTACAATGATTAATTATAATATCTGCACCATAATCACCACTTTTTCTAGTTTTTGAATAATTTGATTTAGGTAGCACATCAGATATTTCTAATAACATAATACAGTATTCTTCAAATGCTGTTCCAGACATCTTGTCTATTTTACATAATTCATCATTTATATATTGCTGTTTTATCTTTCCATATCCATCTAAGAGATTATCAACTTTAACACTAATTGTCAGATCTTCAATAAATACATTTTCAGCTTTTCCTATCATATCTCTATTTCTAATAATAAAGCTTTGATATTCTTCTGCTTCTTTTAATGTGTCAAAAACTTTTCCGTAAAGTTTTCTTTTAGCCCAAATACGAACCCTATAGTGTCCACTTGGTAATTTCGCTATACTCATTTTATGCGTCGTAACCTCCTTAATATCCAGACACTTTACTTATCCTTTTATTAAAATATAGAGCAAATCATCTCGACAAATTCCGATTAATCATTATAAAAACAATATACCATTTTATTATATATTATACCACATATTTAGTTATATTTCAACAGAAAACGACAAATAATATCAAGAAAATTGTTTCAAAGCAACAGTAAATTGGTTTTGTCAATATCACTTGACACATTTTATACGAACAAGAATTATGAAGCGAGAAAGATATGATCATAGAAGAGCTTTCTTCGTGCTGACGGAGGCAGTCCACCGTTGAGCGGTGCAGAGAATACACCCCACGAGTGTATGAAAAGCTCGGTCACTTGCGTATAGACCGCATAACCCCACGAGAGATAGACGGCTTTATAGCTTGGCTTGGTAAACAGCACGTTGAAAAGACCGCAAATGCAGCTTTCAAAGGCGATTTAAAAGCCGTACTCAGCCGCAAGAGTATGACACAGAAAAGCCTTGCAGAGCAAGCAGGCGTAAGCTCACAGACCATTAAATCAGCCGCAGAGAGCAAGCTTATAAAGTGGGAGAACGCCGAAAAGATATCCGCAGCATTGGGAGAGCCTTGTCAAAAGCTCTTTGATAAGCGTACAGACGATAAAATGCTTTCGCCAAAGACTATAAAGAATTATGTTTCGTTCGTGTCGAGTGTGTTTGACTATGCCGTGCATATCAAGGCTATCAAGGAAAACCCTTGCAAAAATGCCGCAGGCGGAGCATAAAATGTTCACCATAGACGAGGCTAAACGCTTTCTTGATATACTCGATCGTGACGATACGCCAATAAAATACAAAGCTTTCTTTCAGCTTGCTATGTTTGGCGGCTTTCGCAGGGGTGAGATACTCGGTCTTGAGTGGAAAGATATAGACTTTGACACGGGCATTGTGCATATCCGCAGAACTGTTCACTATTCAAAAGAGCGTGGCTATTATGACACAGAGCCAAAGAGCCGCAAGTCTGTAAGAGCCTTGACCCTGCCCAGCGGCGTGATATTCACAGTAAAGCAGTTGAGAAACGAACAGCTTTCACAGCGTTTAAAGCTTGGTGACAAATGGCACAGCACGAGCAGGCTTTTCACCACTTGGGACGGACACCAAATGCACGGAGCAACGCCGTTCAGTTGGTTAACAAAGACCTGTGAGCAATACGGCTTGCCAAAGGTCAATCTTCATTCGTTCAGACACTTAAACGCAAGCTTGCTCATAAGCTCAGGCGTTGACGTCAAGACAGTTCAAAGCGTTCTCGGACACTCGCAGGCAAGCACCACCCTTGACATATACGCAGCCGCCTTTCAAGACAGAGAGGCACAAGCTCTCGGAGTTGTGGCGGATATCCTCACGGGGGAGAATAGGCGTAAGGCGGAATAAAAAAAGAGCAAGCCAAAGCCTGCTCCTTAAATTTTTATCACAGTAACACCCAAACAACACCCAAACGCAAAATCTACATAAAACAAAAAGCTTGCAAACCCTCGTAAATAAAGGATTTGCAGGCTTTCTAACTTGGTGCGGCAAACGGGACTTGAACCCGTACGTCAAGGACACACGCCCCTCAAACGTGCCTGTCTGCCAATTCCAGCACTGCCGCATTTGCTATTCTTTTCGCTGAACTCTTTCGTTTTGTTCGTGTTCCGTGTCATTCAGCTTAATTATTATAGCATTTATTTTCCTCGTTGTCAAGGCTTTTTTTCAGAAAATATAGAATATTCATAAAATGCATGACACATATTTATTTGTATATAATCAAGCTATGCCCTTGACAAATTAGTTAGTTAGTGCTAATATGTAAATGACGATTTAATCAAAAAGTCATTTAACCATGTGAAGAAAGCAGATGAAAAAATGCCGCAGATATTTACGCCCGAGAAAAAAACGGAAATAAAAGCCCAGCTTTTGAAAGAGGGCAGGGAAATGATGCTGGAAAGAGGCATAACAGGTATGAATATCGAGGAGCTTGCCGCCTCTGCCGGTATCGCAAAGGGTACGTTTTATAACTTCTTTCCCTCAAAACAACGGTTCATAATCGAGATCTATAACGACTATACCGACGAAAGATTGGACGCTTTGAAAGCTGCCGCAGAACTGAAAAAAGGTAAGCTGTCGGTAAATGAAATGTTGCAGTGGTATATGACCCTCTATAAACAACAGGAAAACCCTATGTTCCACATAAGCCGCAGGGATATGAAGTGGATAAGAGAGAAAATACCGTCTGAGGAGCTGTTCCGCCCCGAAAAAGAAGTCGAGGTGGGCAAAGCTATCCTGTCAATGCTGGAAAATGTCAGAGAGGGTATCGACTACCGTGTGCTGGCAAACTTCCCGAAAATGATAGAATATGCGGTGGAAAACAAAGACTCTATGCACCAAGAAGTGCTTGAAGAGAATTTTAAAATGATAGTTTGGCTCATGAAAGCCTATGTGACTGGCGAGCCTAGTATGGAGGTATAAAAAATGGTACTAAAAATCACGATCGAAACTCTTATTGTTACACTTATCTATCAGGGCTTTATGCTCATATTGTTCCATTTGAACGGTGCTCTCTTTATGATAAGCGACTATCCGCCGAAAATTCAGGAAAGAGTCGAGCAACTCGGTCTTATGCCTGATAAAAAGGAAATGAAACGCAAGGGCAGAAGGAATGACCTTCTTGGCACACTTGTGATGTTCGTTCTCTTCATTATCCCTATATTCGTTATCAACGGCGAAAGATCGTTTTGGCCTGCATTTTGGCAAAGCTACATATTCTTTAATGCTATCTCGTGGACAGATGCGATCTTCATCGACTGCTGTTGGTTCTGCCATTCAAAGAAGTTTTGGATGATAAAGGGTACTGAGGATATGACCGACGCCTATAAGGATTACTGGTTTCACCTGAAATTCGCTGTCATTGGTATCGTAGGTCTTGCTATCCCGGCTGCAATGATAGGCGGTATTACTGTCTTAATGGGCAAAATATTCTAAGCCAAAGCATATCACGCAAGTGTGTAAATAAATGTAGGGGCGAACAGTGTTCGCCCACATGGTTTGTACAGATCCAAACATCACCGTCCGCCGAAATGGGACGTCGAGGACGCCGTCCCCTACATGAAAAAAACGCATCAACATTCAGAAATTTAGCAACAAAAAAAGGACTTCATTACGAAGTCCTTTAATTATTTGTGCAAACTCAGAATTACTTGAGCTCAACAGAAGCGCCGGCAGCCTCAAGCTTTGTCTTGATCTCCTCAGCGTCAGCCTTTGAAGCACCTTCCTTGATTGCCTTAGGAGCGCTCTCAACGAGTTCCTTAGACTCCTTAAGACCAAGACCTGTGATCTCCTTAACAGCCTTGATAACAGCCATCTTAGCATCGCCGAATGAAGTCAGAACTACGTCGAACTCTGTCTTCTCCTCAGCAGCAGCGCCAGCAGCACCGGCAGCTGGAGCAGCAGCAACAGCAGCTGTTACACCGAATTCTTCCTGGATAGCGTCAACAAGCTCTGAAAGCTCAAGAACGGAAAGTTTCTTGATCTCTTCTACAAAATTCATAATCTTCTCTGAAGCCATGATAAAAATCTCCTTTTTATTAAATAATTTTTCGGGTCAAAGCCCATTCGTTAAGCGGCATATAAATTATGCAGCCTCGTTGTCCTTGTCCACAACAGCCTGAAGTGTTGCGGCAAGCTTCTGGATAGGACCCTGAAGGGAACCAACCAGCTGTGCGAGCAGAGTTTCTCTTGAAGGGATCTTCGAGAGAGCCTTAACGCCTGCCTCGTCGTAAACGTCCTCGCCGATGTAACCGGCCTTGAGGAAGAACTTTTCGTCCTTGCAGTCCTCAGCAAACTTACCGAGTATTCTTGCAGGAGCTGTCTGGTCGTCGTTAGAGATAGCGATAGCTGTTGTACCCTCGAGTACGTTTGTGATACCGTCAAGACCAGCTTCCTTAAGAGCAAATCTCAGGATAGTGTTCTTCTCAACGAAATAACTTACGCCAGCCTCTCTCAGCTCTTTTCTGAGCTTTGTATCCTCTTCAACAGTGATACCCTTGTAATCAACGAGTACGCCTGCAGCAGAGTTCTTGAGCATTTCAACGAGCTGTGCAACTCTTTCCTTCTTAGCGGACAATGTCTTTTCGCTTGGCATTTCAATTTCACCTCTTTGAACTAATTTACGCAAACCGTAAACTAACAAAAGAAAAATCCCTTTCGTCGCAAGACAAAAGAGATACAAAGTCATAATTACTTTGCTATTCCTTTCCTCGGCTGGACTTCCGCAGTTTCCTGCTGCCAACTGTCTTTAGATACGAATGCTCTAATATTATAACAGACCCCTGACATTTTGTCAAGAGCCTGTTATACTTTTAATGTAAACTTTTTGTGAACTTAAATATTTATCTTATGCTTTGTATACTTGCTTGATATCTTAAGTCTTGCCACAGCCTTGTTAAGAGCCGCCTGCGTGTGATAATATTCCGAAATGCTCTGTTTTTGCCTGAGCTTCTCCTCAGCTCTCTCCTTAGCGGCTTCGGCACGCTTTTCGTCTATCTCCTCAGGACGTTCCACAGTGTCCGCAAGAAGCGTCACATATGACGGCATTATCTCCACAAAACCATCGCTTACCACCGCATAGTGCCACTGGTCGCCCGTTCTGAAACGCAGCTCACCTGCGTTAAGACAGG
The DNA here is from genome assembly GCF_003460465.1 of Ruminococcus sp. AF37-20. NCBI lineage: Bacteria > Bacillati > Bacillota > Clostridia > Eubacteriales > Oscillospiraceae > Ruminococcus > Ruminococcus sp. AF37-20. The sequence goes on from NZ_QTVE01000007.1 coordinate 40,443, forward strand.
TTATCATGGGCTGATGATTAGGCAGTATTCCGAAAGAGCCGTCCTGACCCGGAAATATAAGCTCGTCACATTCTCCCGAATAGAAAACGTGGTCGCTGGCAAGTATTTCAAGCTTGAATGTCTTTACCATTTCAGCTTCTCCTTTCGGTGAGGGTCATCACTCGTTTTCAAGCTGTTTAGCCTTTTCGATAACATCGTCGATAGTGCCTGCGTTAAGGAATGCAGCCTCCGGATATTCGTCCATTTCGCCGTCGATTATCTTCTTGAAGCCTCTGATAGTTTCTTTCAGCGGAACATACTTGCCCTCTATGCCTGTGAAGTTCTCTGCAACATGGAAAGGCTGTGAAAGGAATTTCTGTATCTTTCTTGCTCTGTAAACAGCCGTCTTGTCGGCGTCATCAAGTTCCTCCATACCGAGGATAGAAATGATATCCTGAAGTTCCTTGTACTTCTGCAAAAGCTCCTGAGTCTTTCTTGCAACTTCGTAATGCTCCTGACCTACTACGTCAGGTTCAAGTATCCTTGAAGTAGACTCCAGTGGGTCAACAGCAGGGTAGATGCCCTGCTCAACTATCTTTCTTGAAAGCACCGTTGTTGCGTCAAGATGTGAGAACGTGATAGCAGGGGCTGGGTCTGTCAGGTCGTCCGCAGGGACGTATACAGCCTGAACAGATGTGATAGAGCCTTGCTTTGTTGAGGCGATACGCTCCTGCAAAGCGCCCATTTCATTCGCAAGGGTAGGCTGATAACCAACGGCTGACGGCATTCTGCCCAGCAGTGCCGATACCTCAGAGCCTGCCTGAACAAATCTGAATATGTTGTCTATGAAAAGCAGTACGTCCTGATGTTCCTTATCTCTGAAATACTCAGCCATTGTAAGTCCTGTCTGAGCAACTCTCATTCTTGATCCTGGTGGCTCGTTCATCTGACCGAACACTAGGGCTGTCTTTTTGATAACGCCTGAGTCTGTCATTTCGTGCCATAGGTCATTGCCCTCTCTTGAACGTTCACCAACGCCTGTGAATATGGAATATCCGCCATGCTCTGTGGCAACGTTTGTGATAAGCTCCTGAATAAGTACAGTTTTACCAACGCCTGCACCGCCGAACAGACCTATTTTACCGCCCTTTGCATATGGTGCAAGAAGGTCTATTACCTTTATGCCTGTTTCAAGGATCTCTGTTGCAGGCTTCTGATCTTCAAATTTTGGCGGCTCTCTGTGTATCTCCCAGTAGTCGTCAGCCTTGACAGGCTCGCCGCCGTCAATGCTCTCACCAAGGACATTGAACATTCTTCCAAGGGTAGCGTCGCCTACAGGAACTTTTATGCAAGCGCCTGTGGCAGTGACCTCCATATCCTTTTCAAGTCCGTCGCTTGAAGCAAGCATGATAGCTCTGACAGTGTTGTTGCCAAGCTGCTGAGCCACTTCCATGACCTTTGTCTTGCCGTCAAGCTGTACAGTAAGAGCGTCCTTTATCATAGGTAGCTTGCCGTTTTCAAATTCAACGTCAACGACAGGTCCCATTATTTCAACGATCTTTCCTTTTTCCATTTTAATCTCAACACCTTTCCCGAAAGCCTTAACTCTCGTCCTTTTGAGCATTTGCTCCGCTGACGATCTCGGTTATCTCCTGTGTGATAGCCGCCTGTCTTGCTCGGTTATACTGCAATGACAGCTCCTTTATCATCTCCGAAGCACTTGTGGTAGCACCGCTCATGGCGGTCATTCTGGCATTCTGCTCACTAGAGAACGCCTCTACCAAAACGCCGAATATAAGACCTTTCATGTAGTTCGGCACAAGATGATCCATTACCTTTTCAGGACTTGGTCTGAACGTCACGATATCGTGATCCTGCTTTTGCAGAGGGTGTTCAAAGTCCTCACGCTCCAGCGGAAAAAGCTTGAGCATCTCAGGCTCCATATCCATGGAATTTATCATCTTGGTGTAAATAACATAAACCTCGTCAAGATATTTTCTCTCAAAAAGATCTGTGACAGTTTCGGCGATCGCCCTCGCCCTGTAAAGGGTAGGATTTTGAGCCGTGTAAAGGAACTCAGCGTCGATGGTCACGTTCTTCCTTGAAAAATAATGTCTTCCGATCTGTCCCACAACGAAAAGGCAGGTGTTCTTGTGCTTAGCCATTTCCTGCTCTGCAAGCTTTAAAACGTTGTGGTTATAAGCTCCTGCCAGACCCTTGTCGGCTGTTACCACTATGTAGCCTATCATTTTGTCCTCAGGCTTTTTCTCCTCACGCTGGTCAAAATATTTGTGCTCGAACTCAGGTGTGTGGAGCAGTATGTGGTGAATGGTAGATTGGAGCTTTTCAAAGTAAGGCTCGGTGTTTTCAAGCCTTTTCTTGGCTTTTTTCAGATTTGAGGAAGAGATAAGGTACATAGCGTTTGTGATCTTCATGATCTCGCTTACGCTTGCGATCCTTTCTCTTATCTCTCTCATTCCTGCCATGCCTTATGCCTCCTTTCGGTGCAGAGCCTTTATCTGCCCTGCTTAAATTCCTTTGCGGCAGCAACTATCTTTGCGTCAAGCTCGTCTGTCATGACCTTTTTGTCGTTTATCTCGGCAATGATATCGCTGTGATTTGCCTCAAAGTAGGAAAGCATATCGAGAGTGAATTTTCTTATCTCCTTAACAGGCACGTCAAGCAAAAGCTTGTGCTGTGCGCAGCAGAGGATAATAACCTCCTCGTGCATTGAATAAGGGTGATAAAGCGGCTGTTTAAGTATCTCAACGAGCCTGTGACCATGGTCGAGAAGCTCCTGCGTTGTCTTATCAAGCTCAGAGCTGAACTGTGTGAACACTTCCATTTCTCTGAACTGTGCAAGGTCGATACGCAGATTGCCTGATACTTTCTTTACTATCTTGGTCTGTGCCGCACCGCCTACACGGGATACTGAAAGACCAACGTTTACAGCAGGTCTTACGCCTGAGAAGAACAGCTCTGTTTCAAGGAAGATCTGTCCGTCTGTGATAGAAATAACGTTTGTAGGGATATATGCGGAAACGTCGCCCGCCTGTGTTTCGATTATAGGCAGGGCAGTGATAGAACCGCCGCCGTGAGCGTCGTCAAGTCTGCATGAACGCTCCAGCAGTCTTGAATGAAGATAGAATACATCTCCAGGATAAGCCTCACGTCCCGGAGAACGTTTCAGAAGCAGGCTCATTGCTCTGTATGCAACTGCGTGCTTTGAAAGGTCGTCGTATACTATAAGAACGTCCTTGCCCTTATCCATGAAATATTCAGCCATTGCTGTGCCTGCGTATGGGCATATGTACTGCAAAGGCGCAAGGTCGCTGGCCATAGCTGTTACAACTATGGTGTAATCCATAGCACCATGCTTTTTAAGATCCTCAACGAACTTTGCGACTGTGGAAGCTTTTTGTCCGATAGCCACATATACGCATATCATATCCTTGCCCTTTTGGTTAAGAATGGTATCAAGAGCAATGGAAGTTTTACCTGTCTGACGGTCGCCTATGATAAGCTCACGCTGACCTCTGCCGATAGGGAACATTGAGTCAATAGAAAGTATACCTGTTTCCAGCGGCACTGTAACAGACTTTCTGTCGCAAACGCCTGCGGCTTCACGCTCGATAGGGTAGTAGTCGTCATACTCTATCTCGCCCATGCCGTCGATAGGAGCGCCCAGAGCGTCAACAACTCTGCCCAGAAGCTTTTCGCCAACGCCGACGCCTGCCCTTTTCTTTGTTCTGACTACCTTTGAACCTTCTGTAAGACCATGGTCAGAGCCAAGAAGAACGCAGCCGAGAGTTTTTCTCTCCACATTCTGAACTATTCCTTTAACGCCTGTTTCAAATTCAACAAGCTCACCATACATTGCATGATTAAGACCGTAAATATTTACGATACCGTCATTTATGGATATTATCCTGCCTGTTTCGTTGACCTGAGTTTTCGCCTCAAAGTCAGCTATCTCACTTTTAAGCACCGAGATAATATCGCTTCTGCTTGAACCTGCCAAGCCGTTCACCTCCCTGATATCCTGTTCTGCAAAGCCTTTATCATACCCTGAACGCTCTTGTCATACTCGACCCCGTTCACTTCAAGACGATAGCCGCCCATGAGGGCTTCGTCGGTATTCACTTCCAGCAGAACATCGCTCACGCCGTATTTCTTTTTCAGCGTTTCTTTTATTTTATCCGTCTGTGCCTTTTCAGGCGGGCAGACGCAGTAAAGCTCAGCTTTAAGTATATTTTTGCTTTTGAGGACCTCATCATCGTATGCGTCAAAAATGTCCATGATGTTATCCATGTGACCCCACTGACACATGACCTTGAGAAAGTTTCTCATGTCCTCAGGAAAAAGCCTGTCTATAACTTTCTCCTTTTCCTTTATTTCCACAGCAGGGCTTGCAAGAGCGTCCTTAAGCTCGTCACAGCTTTCAAAAAGCTCTCTTGAAGCCTTTACGCTCTCAGCCTTTGGCGAAAGCTCAAAAAGCACTCTGCCGCAGACTTCCTCGGGATAAAAGATCATTTGGCAGCACCTACCTCGGAGAGAAATTCATCAACAGTTTCTCTGTCGGAGTCGCCTCCCACATTTTTCTTAATGACCTTAGCAGCCGCCAGTATAGCAAGGTCTGCGATCTGGTATTTTGCGTCGTCCATAGCCTTTTCCTTTTCGTTTGCAATGGACTTTTCAGCTTCTTTCATTATCTTAGCAGACTCGGCTCTTGCATTTTCAAGCATAAGGTCGCATTCTCTGCCTGCCTGTGCTTTAGCCTTGTTTGTTATCTCAACAGCCTGACTGTGTGCGTCGGCTATCTCAGCTTCATAGTCAGCTTTTATTTTTTCAGCGTCCGCCTTAGCCTGTGCCGCACCGTCAAGGTCGCTTTGTATCTTTGCAGACCTCTCGTCCATCATTTTGCACACGGGCTTGAAAAGAAACTTTTTAAGGAGCAGATACAGTACCAGCAGATTTATTATTACCCATACCAAACTTATATCAAGACTTATCATAGCTATGCTCCTTTCATAAAGATGTTTTGTTTTATTACTTCAGGAAGAAGATGATAAGGATAGCTACGATAAGACCGTAAATAGCGGTCGCCTCTGCAAGTGCGCAGCCGAGAAGCAGCGAGCTTCTTATATCCTTTTTAGCCTCAGGCTGTCTTGCGATAGACTCTGTTGCCTTTCCTGTTGCAAGACCTATTCCGATGCCTGCGCCTATTCCTGTAATAACGGCTACAGCCGCACCAATTGCTACTAACATGATATATACCTCCGTTTTTATTCTTTTACTTTTCTACGCTTATTCTCTTACTTCAGGAAGAAGATGATAAGGATAGCTACGATAAGGCCGTAGATAGCTGTTGCCTCTGCAAGTGCGCAGCCGAGAAGCAGTGAGCTTCTTATATCCTTTTTAGCCTCAGGCTGTCTTGCGATAGACTCTGTTGCTTTTCCTGTTGCGATACCTATTCCGATACCTGCTCCTATTCCTGTAATAACGGCTACAGCCGCACCGATTGCTACTAACATAGATCATACCTCCGAATTTCTGTTATCTTAGTCATCGTCCTCTATTGCTTCATTTATGAACAGGGACGTGAGGAACACGAAAACATATGCCTGAATGAAGCCGTCGAAAATATCAAAGTATGCCGAGAATGCCAGCGGTATCACTATCGGGCAAACGGCGTCGATAAGCTCCATGATGATATAAGACGCAAGCACGTTTCCGAAAAGTCGCATACAAAGCGACAGCGGTCTGATAACAAGCTCCATTACATTCAGCGGAGCGATTATCGCCACAGGTTTGGCAAAGCTTTTCAGCCAGCCCTTTGTTCCCTTTGCTCTTATTCCTGCAACCTCCACAAGCACAATGCTCATGATCGCAAGTCCTGCGGTAACATTCAAGTCTTTTGTAGGCGGTGTAAAGCCCAGCAGACCGATGATGTTCGCAAAGCCTATGTAGATAATGACAGTCGCAAGGAACGGAAAATACGCCATACCCTTTTCTCCAAGCTGTTCTCTGAAGAAATCTCTGAGAAAGCCTACGAATGATTCAAGCATCATCTGTTTCCTGTCAGGGATAAGTTTAAGGTTTCTTGTGAGAAGTATTGAAGCTATCACAAGTATCGCCATTATTATCCATGTTACCACGCAGGACACAGGAACGGGTATGCCTCCGAAAATCGGTATCCTGAAAGCTACTTTGTTTTGCATAGCCTCGGAAAGATTTTCGGAAATTCTCTCCAGCATTTTATCACCTCCAAAAAAATAAAACCAATAAGAATGCCGGCCTCATAAGGGTATAACAAGGTCTACACCGTTTACCCCCAGCGGTCGAATGCAATCGTCATTGATTTTATCATGATAAAACTATTTTTTGTATGCGTCCCCCTATGGGCGCAGTGATGTAAGACTTGCTTTTTGTCTACGAATATATTATAATACAATCATAAGCATATGTCAAATAGATATTTTCTATTGTAAACATACTCATAGTGTATGGATAGAGAGGAGAGAAACGGTTTATGAGAGAGATAAATTTCGAGCATTACAAAATATTCTATTATGTGGCAAAGTTCCAGAACATAACAATGGCGGCGAACTATCTGTTTTTGTCGCAGCCGAGCATAAGCCGATGCGTAAAAAATCTTGAGGACGAGCTTGGGTGTAAACTTTTTGTGCGGTCAAAAAAGGGTGTAGAGCTGACAACGGGCGGAGAGATGCTCTTTAAGCATATATCCATAGCCTGCAAGCATATATTCTCGGCAGAGGAGGAGCTTGCGCTGATAAGCGAGCGTGACAGGGCAATAGTAAGGCTTGGAGGAAGCGAGGTGGCACTGCAAAGCTTTCTTATCGACCGCATTGTAGAATTTCACAGAGAACACCCGAAGATACAGATAAAGATAGACAGTATGTCCACCCCTGACGCTATAGAAGCTTTGAGGGCAAATCTAATAGACGTGGCGGTAGTTACCTCGCCGTTTTCGGATAAAACGGGGCTTAACATAAATGTGATAAAGAAGCTTCAGGATATTGTTGCCGCAGGAAACGGTTTTTCCTATCTTAAAGACAAGGAGATATCCCTGCATGAGCTTGTGAAATATCCGCTTATCTGTCTTAAAAACACCACCACCACCCGAAACTATCTTGACCATATATTCAGGCAGCACAATCTGCTTTTGCGACCTGATATTGAGCTTACGTCCATAAACTTTGTAATGCCAATGGTAAAGAACAATCTTGGCATAGGCTTCATGCAGTATGCGACCACCAAGGCGGAGATAGAGGCAGGGAACATTTTCAGGGTGAACACAAAAGAGCAGATACCGCCAAGGAGCATCTGTGCGGTGACGGCTTCCCAGTATGAAACTCCGGAGCCTGTTCAGAGGTTTATAGACAGCCTGCTTGAAAAGGAAAGCGTGAATATATAAAAGCAATTTGGGGCGTTGGTGACAGCGTCCTTTTTTGCGGTTTACGCACAACGTTTGGCACATTGTTTCAAACACTATACGGCACGTCTACACAAATTCGTGATAAAACCAAACCTTGCCGCCCCCAGAGCGGGCTGTCGAGGGCGCCAGCCCCTACATTTATACCTGCAGTTTCTACTGCCGCAAAATCGCTGTCGCCCTTTGCGGGGGTTACTTTGTATAAGGATATAGAAAAAGCGGTGCAGAGTTTTACGCTCCGACACCGCTTTGTTTTGCTTTTTACAGCTCCATTATATATTTTTCCGCAGAAGAAAGTGCGTTTGCACCGTCTGCCGCTGCTGTTATTACCTGTCTGAGAGGTGTAGTACGGACATCTCCTGCCACAAAAAGACCCTTTGCAGTGGTGATCCCGTCCTCTCCTGCTTTCACATATCCGCTTTCGTCAAGCTCGCAAACGCCCTCTAAAGCTTGTGTATTCGGCACGCTTCCGATTGCGCAGAACACTCCGTTCACGGCAATGTTCTTTTCCTCGTCGTTTTGCGTATAGGTAACGCCCTCTGCATTTTCGCCCCCTGTTACCTCTTTTATAACTGCACTCATAACAGGCACGATATTATCTGTTTCAGCGACCTTTTTCTGCAAAGCCTTATTTGCTCTGAACTCGTCACGTCTGTGGATAAGGTAAACAGTCTTTGCAAGCTTTGAAAGATAAAGTGCGTCACCAAGTGCAGTATCTCCTCCGCCCACAACAGCCACAACTTTATCCTTATAGAAGAAGCCGTCGCACACTGCGCAGTAAGAAATGCGCTGTTTCTCACCGCCTGCCACGTCAAGATGACGATATGAAGTGCCTGCGGTGTAAATAACAGTTTTTCCTTCTTTTACAGAGCCGTCCTTGAATGTGACCTTCCAGCCCTCGGCTGTTTTCTCAAAGCTCTCAGCCTCACCCTCGTAAAACTCAGCACCAAGAGTTTCAGCCTGCTCTCTGAACTTTTCCCCCAGGTCATAGCCGTTTATGCCGTAAAGACCCGGGTAGTTTTCAACTCTGTCTGTAACAGATATCTGACCTGTACCCATGTAGTCCTTTTCGCACACCAGTGCGGAAAGCATTGCTCTGCCTGCATATATCGCCGCAGTAAGCCCCGCAGGACCACTGCCTATTATTATAACGTCATACATAAAAAACACATCCTTTATATATAGTATACACTCTCTGTCCCTAATTATAAAATGAAAACCGACTTTTGTCAATCAGATATAATACATAGGCTCTGAAACGTTCTCTCCTGATTCTTTATTATAGAAGTCAACAAGCTGTCTGAGGGTTACAGATTCTGTGTAGCTTTTCAGCTTGTTCTCTAATTTCAGCCATATAAAATCGTCAAGCACCTGTGCAAATTCTGTGTTTTCGTCATTTACTACCGCAACATCGCTTCCAAGCACCGATGGGTCGAGAGCATCGATTATCTCTTTGAGTGTTATCTTCTCCGGCTTTTTGTTGAGTATATATCCGCCCCTAGAGCCTTTTATGCCTTTTATGAGCCTTGCCTGCCTCAGAGAAGTAAGCACCTGTTCAAGATATTTTCCTGAAAGTCCACGCCTTTCTGCCACGCTGTATACTGTCACTGTTTCGCCGTTTTCTGAGTTCATTGCAATGTCTGCAATGGCAATTATGCCACATTCTACTTTTGTTGAAATTTTCATTTCTGCACCTCCCTGAGCAAACAAATATTGTCTGCTCTCATGCTTTTTATACTTATCCTATTATTCATAGTAATCCTATCAGCATAATATATTTTATACTTTTTTGAGCAAACTGTCAAGAGTTTTCGTAAAAATAAGGGCATATTTTAAAAGAAATGTTAAATCTATAGTAATCCTATTGACTTTATATGATTTATGTTGTATAATATCTACAGTAACAAAGAACATCGCACCTTGACAGGCGGTGATAGCTATATAATAAGAAAACAGGGGGCGTTTCCTTTGAAATTCAATACAAAATTGCTCCATGGCGGATTTGAACCTGAGAAAACAACAGGCTCAACGCTCACTCCCATATATCAGGTGAGTGCCTTTGCACAGGAGTCGGCTGAGCAGCTTGAAAAAGTATTCAATAATAAAGCACCGGGATATGCTTACACAAGAATAAGCAACCCGACAGTGGCGGCTTTTGAGAACCGAATGAATACCCTTGAAAAAGGTGTTGGTGCAGTGGCGTGTTCATCAGGCATGGCGGCTGTTACAATGTCGCTTCTGAACATTCTTGAAGCAGGGGATGAGATAATATGCGGCGCAGGTCTTTTCGGCGGTACTATCGACCTTTTCGGCGACCTTGCGGCATTCGGTATCAAGACCAAGTTCGTAAAGCACGTTACAAAAGAGGAAATAGCCCCTATTATAAATAGTAAGACCAAAGCGGTCTTTGCCGAGCTTATCGGAAACCCTAATCTTGAAATAGTTGATATAAAGTCGGTGGCTGACCTTGCCCATGAAAACGGTGCAGTGTTTATACTTGACAGCACAACGGCTACACCTTATCTTATAAATCCATTTGACTACGGTGCAGATATCGTTGTTCATTCCACGTCAAAGTATATAAACGGCGGCGGAAATTCCATAAGCGGCGTTATAATAGACAGCGGCAACTTCAAATGGGATCATGATAAGTTCAAGGGTCTGGCAGAATATAAAAAATTCGGGAAGTTTGCTTATATCTCAAAGCTGAGAAACGGCATATGGAGAAACGTGGGTGGCTGTCTTGCTCCGATGAACGCATTTATGAACAGCGTGGGACTTGAAACACTTGGTCTTAGAATGGAGCGATGTTGTCACAACGCTTTGAAGCTTGCGGAGTTTTTTGAAAGCTGTGAGGGCATTGAAGTGAACTATCCTGCACTGAAAACCAGCCCATTCTATGACCTTTGTCAGGAAGAACTTGGCGGCAAGGGCGGTGCTATACTCACTATAAGGGCAGGCTCCAAGGAAAGAGCATTCAAGCTTATAAACGGTTTGAAGCTTGCAACAAATGCAACTAATATCGGAGATACAAGAACGCTGGTCATACACCCTGCAAGTACTATCTACGCTCACGGAAGCGAGGAGCAGAAGATAAACGCAGGCGTGTTCGGCGACACAATAAGGATAAGCGTCGGAATAGAGGACGCATCGGATCTGATCGAGGACTTTAAACAGTCCATAGAAAAACTTTAGGAGGAATTTACTATGGCAGTTGACTACGCAACACTTAAAAAAGGCGGTTTCATGCGCCAGAAGCAGAAGAATAATTTTTCACTCAGACTTAGAGTTGTGGGCGGAAACCTTACGGCAAAACAGCTTGCAACTATTGCAGAGGTGTCTGATAAATACGGCGAGGGCTATGTTCATCTTACATCACGTCAGAGCGTTGAGATACCTTTTATAAAGCTTGACGATATTGACGAGGTAAAGGCGGCACTTGCAAAGGGCGACACAGAACCGGGCGTGTGCGGGCCGAGAGTAAGAACTATCACAGCCTGTCAGGGCGCTGCGGTCTGTCCAAGCGGCTGTATAGATACATACGCTCTTGCAAAGGAGCTTGACGAAAGATATTTCGCAAGGGAGCTTCCTCATAAGTTCAAGTTCGGCATCACAGGCTGTCAGAACAACTGCCTTAAAGCGGAAGAAAATGACGTTGGTATCAAGGGCGGCATAAAGGTAGAATGGCGTGAAGCTGATTGTATCGGCTGCGGCGTGTGCGTAAAGGCTTGCCGTCAGGGTGCGCTTACAATGGAGGACGGAAAGATAGTCCTTGACAAAGAGAAGTGCAATTTCTGCGGACGCTGCTTTAAGGCTTGTCCTACAGAAGCGTGGGATACTATCCACGGCTATATAGTTTCATTCGGCGGACTTTTCGGCAACCATATCAACAAGGGCGAAACTGTTATCCCATTTATCGAGGATAAGGAAACTCTTATGAAGATATGCGATACCGCTATACAGTTCTTTGACGATAACGCAAAAGCTGGCGAAAGATTCAAGTTCACTATCGACAGAGTGGGCAGAGAGAAATTTACAAATACTATACTGGAGGTTTATAACAATGGCTGATTTTAAAATAGACGATACAGTGGATATCACCACAGTGGTTTGCCCGACAACATTTGTCAAGGCAAAGGTAGCTCTTGAGGAGCTTGACGACGGACAGATCCTTTCCATTAAGATGAATGACGGCGAGCCTGTTCAGAACGTTCCAAGAAGCATTAAAGAAGAGGGTCACAAGATATTGAAGCTCATTGACAATGAGGACGGCACTTATGACCTTATCGTACAAAAGGTGGGAGATTAATGTCAGTAAGAGCAAATAAGGATACTTTCGAGAGCGAGATAAACGAGGCAGGAAAGCTTGTTATCGCAGATTTCTATTCAGATTCCTGCGTTCCGTGTAAGCGAATGTCACCGCTTCTTGCGGAAACTGAGGAGGAGAACCCTGAGGGCATAAAGCTTGTGAAGCTCAATATTAACTTTGACGGGGAAACTGCTCAGAAGTATAACGTCACAAGCGTTCCGACACTTGTGTTCTTCAAGGACGGAGCGGAAAAAGCAAGACTTACGGGAACTGTAAAGAAAGCACAGCTTGCCGAAACAATAAATTCAATAGATTAAGGAGAAATGTATCATGACTATAACAGTATCAGGCAATAAAAAGGACGTTGCAGAGGGACTTACAGTGGCACAGCTCGTTATCGACGAGAACGTTGAAACACCACAGTACGTTACAGTAACTATCAATGACGAATTTGTAGAGAGCGGTGCTTTTGAAAGCACAGTTCTTAAAGACGGTGATGTTGTAGAATTTCTTTACTTCATGGGAGGCGGACAGTAATGGCATTTACAGACGAACAGCTCGAGCGTTACTCACGCCACATCATTCTTAAAGAGGTTGGCGCAAAGGGGCAGAAAAAGCTCCTTAACGCAAAGGTTCTTATAATAGGCGCAGGCGGACTTGGCGCACCTGCCGCTATGTATCTTGCCGCAGCAGGCGTTGGCACTATCGGCATTGCAGACGCAGACGAGGTGGATCTCTCAAATCTGCAAAGACAGATCATTCACACAACTCAGGACGTTGGCAAGGCAAAGGTCCTTTCCGCAAAGGAAACAATGGAGGCTATCAACCCTGACGTCAAGGTGAATACATATCGTACTTTTATCGACAGCGAGAACATCATGGATATAATCAAGGACTATGATTTCGTTATCGACGGCACTGACAATTTCCCTGCAAAGTTCCTTATTAATGACGCCTGCGTAATGGCTAAAAAACCATTTTCACACGCCGGTATCATCAGATTTAAGGGTCAGCTCATGACCTATGTTCCGGGTCAGGGACCATGCTATAGATGCGTGTTCAAGAACCCACCTCCGAAGGACGCTGTTCCTACTTGCAAGCAGGCAGGCGTTATCGGCGCAATGGGCGGCGTTATAGGAAGTTTGCAGGCAATGGAAGCTATCAAGTATATCCTTGGTGTCGGAGAGCTTCTCACAGGCTATCTGCTTACTTATGACGCACTTAAAATGGAGTTCAGAAAGGTAAAGCTCCCACAGGATACAAAGGGCTGTGCAGTTTGCGGCGAAAACCCTACTATCACAGAGCTTATCGACTATGAACAGGCAGAATGTGACGGTGTACATCTATGATAAAACTAAGCAAAAGCGATTATGAAAAGATACTGCACCACGCTGAAAGCGAGCTTCCAAACGAAGCCTGCGGTCTTATCGGCGGAGTAAAAGAGGGCAGTGACAAGATAATAAAAAAGGTCTATCTTCTCACGAACATAGACCACTCAAACGAGCATTTTTCTCTTGACCCTAAGGAGCAGCTTGCTGCTATCAAGGACATGAGAGCGGAGGGACTTGTTCCTCTGGGCAACTGGCACTCACACCCTGAGTCACCTTCTCGTCCCTCAGACGAGGATAAGCGCCTTGCTTATGACAAGACAGCAAGCTATATGATACTTTCCCTTATGAACAGAGATGAGCCTGTACTCAATTCTTTCCATATCGAGGGAACAGACTCCGCAAAGGAAGAGCTTGTGATAGAATAGCAAAAAGTAGGGGCGAACAGTGTTCGCCCGTTGGATTTGCGCAATGGCATAATAAAAGCAGTCCCCGTGAAAAGGTACTGCTTTTTTGTTTGTGTCTTATGAAATGAGAGGGGCGAATTGCGGGCGAACGCTGTTCGCCCCTACAGATGTGTCAGCATATTTGTGTGGACTTATGAAGCCTTTGCACTCTTTCTTACCTCTGTGTAGCCTGCCGGTGACGGGATCTCATAATCGTCTGTGGAGTTTATGGCTCTCATCATGCCTGCGATAAGGTCAGGCTGTGTGATAGTGTAGTCAAATCTGTTTATGATGCCAAAGCCCTTGTTGCCGTTGTAGCCGTTGTCCCAGTATACACAAACAACGCCGTTTTTCTTTGCCGCCTTGATAAGATATTCAGCCCAGTAGCGTCTGAACTCGTTGTAGTCTGCAAACTTTTCAGTCTTGTCCTGCGCACCAAATTCGCCGATAACAACAGGATAACCTTGACTTACAAACTTCTCGTTAAGAAGTGCCATTTGGCTGTCAACATAATCCTCCTGACCCCAGTTGTCATAATTCTTTACCGCATATTTGCCCCACTGAGTTCTTGCGGTCTTGTTCTCGTCAATAGTGAAATTGAATGGGTCATAATAGTGAACTGATATCATGATACGCTTGCCGTCAGCCTTGCAGCCGTTGTCGGTCGGTATCTTGAAGTTGTAATCGTCACCTGCTGTGTATTCGATATTGGTGTTCCAACCAGGGAGAAGCAGCCAGCGTTTTTCATTGTTTGAACCTGTGGCTCTCACTGAGTCAACGAATATCTGATTGTATGCGTTGATGTTATCATAAGCATTGGCGTCAGGCTTGCCGTAATCGTTGTTGAATTCCTCGTTCATGGACTCGAAGATAAGGTGCTGGTCATAGTCCTTGAAACGGTCTGCTATCTGAGTCCAGACCTTGCCGTACTTGTCCTTTATCTCGGTCTGCTTGTCATCGTCTTCAGCACAAAGCAACCAACTGTGGTCAACTGTGTAATATCCGTCACCATGCATATTAACTATAGCGAACATATCGTTGTTAACAACATAGTCAACGACCTCCTGAACTCTGTCCAGCCAGTCAGTGTCTATCTTGTAGTCAGGACCGTCGCCTATCATGTCAAGATAAGAAACAGGTATTCTTACTGTCTTGAAGCCCTGCGCCTTTATAGTGTCGATAAGCTCTTTGGTTATCTCAGGGTTGCCCCAGCAAGTTTCGCTGGGAAGTCCGCCGCTGGAAGCTTCAAGCTGATTGCCTAAGTTCCAGCCAAGCCCCATGGCTTCTGTTATCTGTGTCTGGTCAAGCTCCGTCCATTTTTTTGCAGTGTCTTTTGCCTCGCTGTCGGAGTTTTTTCCGCAGCCTGCCACAGCCGCTGTCATAACTCCTGCCAGAAGCAGAGCCGCAGCTCTCGATATGAATTTTCTCATTTTTTATATAACCTCTTTTCTTTTTGCGTATGTAAACGATTAACGCTAATGACTATTATAGCACACTGCACAAATTTTTTCAATAGCGAAAAGAAAATTTTATTATGTGGTTGAAATGAGAAATAAATGGCTGCATATCGCCTGCTGCGGCGAATATCCATATAAATAAGCATTTGCACTTGATTTTGTAATATTATGTGTTATAATAGTAGATAAACTTATAAGTTTACTTTGGTAAACAAAAGGGGATATTCATATGGCAGCACTTCTTGTAAGATTATTCATAAAAGACAGAGATAACGTGAAAGATAAAAACGTCCGAAAAAAATATGGCTACCTGGGCTCATGTACTGGTATAGTCCTTAATATCATGCTTTTCCTCGGTAAGCTTATTGCAGGATTTGTGTCAGGTGCTGTGTCCGTTATGGCGGACGCTTTTAACAACCTTTCTGACGCAGGCTCGTCTATAATGTCGCTGGTGGGATTTAAAATGGCAGCCAAAGCCGCAGACGAAGACCACCCCTTCGGTCATGGCAGAATGGAGTATATCTCAGGTCTTGTCATTTCGTTTATTATTATGATGATGAGCATTGAGCTTGGAAAATCTTCTTTTTCAAAGATCTTTGCCCATGATAAGCTTGCTTTCTCGGTAATGACCTTTGTGATACTTGCCTGCTCTGTGGCTGTGAAGCTTTGGATGTGGTATTTCTATAGAAAGCTTGGAAAAAAGATAAACTCTACCTCGCTTTTCGCCTCTGCCGCTGACAGTCTTTCCGATTGCGCCGCAACAGGAGCTGTTATGCTTGCAATGGTATTCTCTGCGTTCACAGGAATAAACATAGACGGCTATATGGGCGTTCTCGTTGCTCTCTTTATCTTCCGCTCAGGCTTTATGACCTGCAAAGACAGCGTTTCGCCGCTTCTTGGCTCAAAGCCCGATAAGGAGTTCGTTCAGGATATTGTTGATACCGCAATGAGCTTTCCTGAGATAATCGGTATCCATGATCTGCTCATACATGATTATGGCGTAGGGAATACCGTTATCTCCTTTCATGCTGAAGTGCCATGCGAAATGGACTTTATGGCGGCTCATGAGCTTATAGACGATCTTGAGGATAGCATGAAAGAAAAATATCACTGCGCAGTGTCTATACATATGGATCCGGTGGCAGATCATGACGAGCAAACTATCGAAACTAAAAAGATAGTAACAGACGTTGTGAAGTCTATTGATCAGTGCTTGTCAATACACGATTTCAGAATGACAAAGGGAGAAAACCGTGAAAATCTTATTTTTGACGTGGTAGTGCCTTTTGATTTCAGACTTTCAGACAGCGAGGTAAAAGCAAAAATATCAAAACGGCTCACAGAATTTGACGGAAGATATAACGCTGTTATAAATGTTGATAAGGGCGATACATTATAATATATAAGGCAACACCGCACAAAGCCCGCCTGACGGCTTTGCACGCCATCTGCTTGCAGATTTTCCGTCATATCACACAAAAATCCCTTGACATACGACAGTATGCCTGCGGAATTTTTATGCAATCTGACAAAAAATCTGACTACGCATCTGACGCACAATCTTTGTGCGGTATTGCCTTAAAAAAGACTTGCTTTTTTTCTCAGGATTGGTTATAATATAGGTATAACGCAAAGCGTTTGCAATGCGTGGTCTATCATGATAGGAGGAATATAAAATGGCATTCACAGTTACAAAGGATACTATTATAGGCGATATAATGGACGCTGATGAGAATACAGCACCATACTTTATGGAAATGGGTATGCACTGTCTGTTCTGCCCTGCGTCAAGAGGCGAAACTCTTGAAGAGGCTTGTGCTGTTCATGGCGTTCCTGTTGAGGAAATGCTTGAAAAGCTCAACAAGCATTTTGCAGAATAAGCGTTTGGAACTATTTTCGCCGCCCAGCCGCCTTTTCAGGGGGCGAGCGGCGATTTTTTTCTTTGGAGGAAAGCTTTGGATAAAAGACTTGTGACCTGTGCAAAGCTTTGTACGGGAGATTTTGTATGTGATGTGGGAACAGATCATGGTTATCTGCCCTGTTTTATGATAAAGGAAAATATGTGCAAAAAGGCTCTAGCTTGTGATGTTGCACCAATGCCGCTAAAGTCGGCTGAGGAGCATATCAACCGTGAGGGGCTTTCAGACCGCATTGGAACGGTGCTTTCAGACGGGCTTGACAATGTTCCCCAAGAGGGCATAACAGACGTTGTTATGGCAGGCATGGGCGGTGAGCTTATTGCAAGGCTGCTTGAAAAATGTCCGTGGGTGAAAAACAGCGTAAACCTCGTTTTACAGCCTATGACAAAGTGGGACGTGCTTAGAAAGTGGCTTTATGACAACGGCTTTGAGGTGAAAAAAGAGCTTGCCTGCACAGAGGGGCAGTTTGCATATTCTGTCATGCAGGCGGTGTATACAGGCAAAATGCCGTCCTATGATTGCGACGACAGATATTTGCAGTTCGGCTTTGTTGAGCCTGAGGGCGAGGGAAAAGAGTATATCGCAAGGCAGGCAAAAAGAATTTTTGTTGCAGGCAGCGGAATGATGAAGTCCGAGGACAAAAAGGAGCTGGGTGAAAGGCTCGTTAAACTTGCACAGAGCGAGCTTGAAACGTTGAAAAAAATATGATACAAAAAAACATGGGGGCAAAAATGAAATTTCTGAAAGCTTTAGGGATAGGTATAGCGACTCAACTTTCCGTAACGATACTGTCAGTAATTCTGTTGCTTGCATTCTGCTCCGTAAGTCCCGGCGGCGCAAGCGTGATATTAAGCGGCGTTGTTGCTTTGGGTGCGTATATAGGTTTTTATTTTAAATTTAAGAAACCAAACGTGGGCAAAGCCTTTTACTGGCTCAGCTTTACATTTATTCCGCTTGTTATACATACCATTGTTATGGCTTTTGTCTATACTCGTTGCGAAAAAGATGTGGCAGAGGCTTTGTCGAGAGGCACATGGTTTCCCGGACTCAACTATCTGCCCTTTGTCGCTATGATGCCTGCATTGGTGGTTATCGCAGTGACAACATTCATCACGGGCTTTTACGAACTTCTTGACGCAAAGATCAAGGACAGAAATACCCCTGACAGCACATCGGATATAAAAAAAGGAGCTGACAAAAATGACGACAGTTTATGATATTTATAGTTTTATAGAGGATATAGCCCCATACCGCCTGCAGGAGGGCTATGACAACAGCGGTCTTAACGTGGGGGAAATGTCCGCTGAGGTAAGGAGCGTGCTTGTAGCACTGGATTGCACCGCCGAGGTGGCAAGAGAGGCTTGTCAGCGCGACTTTGACCTTGTTCTCACCCACCACCCTGTTATTTTCAGAGGGCTAAAGACCCTTGTGCCGAACGATCCTGCGGTCATACTTGCGGCAGGGGGAAAGAACGCTCTTTCCATGCACACAAATTTCGACTCCGCAGAGGGCGGAATGAATGACGTGCTTTGCAAAATGCTGGGTCTAAAACCCGAGAGCGCTTTGCATGAGGAGCATGGCGTTGGCTGTGGATATGTCTGCAAATGTGACGGCATGAACGTCCGTGAGCTTGCACAGAGAGCGAAGGACGTTCTCGGCTGTAGGGTAGTCCGTTTCAGCGGCGGCGAGCGTGAGATAAGGCGTGTGGGAATATGCTCAGGTTCAGGCGGCTCGTTTTTGGCTGACGCCGCAGAAAAGGGCTGTCAGGTGCTTTTGACAGGGGACGTGAAGCATGACGTTTTTATAGACGGCGAGAATATGGGCATTTCTGTTATAGACGCAGGTCATTTCTATACGGAAAATATCTTCTGCGAGTTTATCGCTGGTGAGCTGAGAAACAAGTTCAGTGATCTGAGAGTAGAGATAGCCGTAAGCAACAGGGATATAGTTGAAGTAATATAAAAAGCAGGTAAGTAAAATGGCATTGGACGGAATTTATCTGAGCTTGCTCAGAAAAGAATTTGACCCTCTTATCGACGGCAGGGTGGATAAGATACACCAGCCCTCACGAGAGGAGCTTATAATGACTATCCGCACTAAAGAGGGTGCGCAGAAGCTTATGTTCAGCACAGGCGCAGGCTCGGCAAGGGTGCATATTACAACGGCGGATATAGAAAATCCGAAAACACCGCCTATGTTCTGTATGCTCATGAGAAAGCATCTTGCAGGAGGCAGACTCACTGCCATTAGGCAGGACGGCTTTGAGCGTATACTTTTCTTTGACTTTGAAGCCACCAACGAAATGGGCGACAGGGTGAAGCTCACACTTGCGGCGGAGATAATGGGCAGGCGTTCAAATCTTATCCTATATCGTGAGGACGGCAGGATAATAGACAGCATAAAGCGTGTGGGACAGGAAATGTCATCAGTGAGAATGGTTCTTCCCGGTGCGCAGTATACTTTGCCCCCAAGAGAGCAAAGGCTGAATCTTATGGAATGTACAAAAGAAGAATTTCTTGCAAAGATAGCCGAAAATCCTGCGGTGGAGCTTTCAAAGGCAATAATGAAAACGCTGGAGGGCATTTCGCCAGTGTTCGCAAGGGAAGCTGTGTTCTTTGCGGCAAGGGGTGCTGAGATAACAGCCGAACAGCTAAGCGGAGACACTGCGGACAGGCTGTGGTTTTATTTCTCGAAAGTCCGTGACAGCATAAATGACGGCACTAACGTCTACACGGTGCTGAAAACAAAAGAGGGTAATCTCAAAGATTTCTGTTTCTGCGATATTGCACAGTATGGTGCGCTCATGGTGACAAAAAGCTTTGAGTCGCCAAGTGTTCTGCTGGACTATTTCTATGCGGAGAGGGACTCCCTTTCAAGAATAAAGCAGAAAGCCAACGACCTTTTCAAGCTTCTTATAAACACCTCCGAGAGAACTCAAAGGCGTGTGCAAAATCAGCGTGAGGAGCTTAAAGAGTGCAAGGACAGGGAAAAATACCGCATTTACGGTGACCTTATCACTTCAAATCTCTATGCGCTCCAAAAGGGCATGGCGTATGCCGAGGTGCAGGACTTTTATGACGAGAATTGCCCTACAGTGAAGATACCACTTGACAAAAGGCTTACGCCAACACAGAACGCTCAGAAGTATTATAAGGAGTACAGAAAGCTCGACACCGCAGAGAAAAAGCTCACTGTGCTTATTGCAGAGGGCGAGCAGGAAGTCAAGTATCTGGATTCTGTTTTCGATTCTCTAACGAGGGCGCAGACGGAGGGAGATATAGCCGAGCTTCGTGAGGAGCTCTTTCAGGAGGGCTATGTAAAGCGTTCAAAGTTCAAGGGCAAGCCTCCAAAGGCTCTGCCGCCTATAAGATACCGTTCTTCTGACGGATATGAAATAAGGGTAGGCAGGAACAATAAGCAGAACGACCTCCTCACCTGCAAGGAAGCAGAGAAAACTGACCTTTGGCTCCACGTCAAGGATATCACAGGAAGCCACGTTATCGTCACCTGCGACGGGGAAATGCCACCTGACAGGACAATAGAGGAAGCGGCAATAATCGCCGCCTGCAACTCAAAGGGAAGAAATTCCTCCAGGGTGGACGTTGACTACACTTTCATAAGAAACGTGAAAAAGCCAAACGGCTCAAAGCCGGGCATGGTTATTTTTACAAACAACTACACTATCACTGTCAAGCCTGACACGGAGCTGGAGGAGAAACTGAGGGTATAGCCTAAAACTATATCCAACAAAGTTTCAGTCTATGAGTTTATGAAAATGCCACAAAAACGGCGTTGTATCGGACTTATTAGTGGTGTAAAAAGGTTATTGAATAATCCATAGCAATATGGTATAATTATCATGATGTGAATATTAAGAAAGCACAGTTTGAAAAGTTGTTAGCTGAGTAGAGCGTGTCAGGGCAAAAGCCTTGCCGTCAGGGAAGCAGGTCCAAATCCTGCACAACCGCCATTACTGTGTTTGACAGGCTTTTTGTGCGCTGTCATAAGTCAGGTATCTGCTGTGTTTTCGTTGACTATTTCTGTCTTGGGCGATGAAGATGACGGTCTGCTTTATCGCTGTGCAGGCAGTAAAGCGGATAGAATGCTTTTTCGTTTCGGCGGAAAGGCATTTTTTGCTGTGGTCGGGGTGTTCATAAAAAGTGCATTGACGGCGGAACAGTGTGTATCAACGAAAGGACAGAAAAGAATGAAGAAGAAAATTTTGAGAACAGCCAGCTTTGCTCTTGCGACTGCTCTTAGTCTGAGCGTGTGTGTAAGCGCATTTGTTTCAGACGGAACAAACAACAATGTAACAACATCGGTCCTCCCTGACAGTGCGGATAACGCAGTGCTTAACTGGGCAACTAAGGTAGGAAAAAGCTGGAACGATGGTCCGTCGCCTGTGGCTATCGTTGGAGATTATATCGTTTATACATCCGGCGACAAGCTCATGAGAATGAACAAGGAAACGGGCGTTGTGGATTCAGTAGTTGGACAGCGAGCAGGCACAAACAGCTACGCTATCCAGCCTGTTACTTATGCAGACGGCATGATATTCTCAGCCTTTAACGGCGGAATTCAGGCATTTGACGCTGACACCCTCAAGTCGCTGTGGGTATACAAGGACAGCGTGGGTGGTCAGTCTGTAAGCCCTATCTACTATAATGACGGCTGTATCTACACAGGCTTCTGCAACTATGGTTCAGGAAAAGACGATCAGTATGTTTGCATAGATGTTAAGGACGAAGATCCTGACACAACAGATGAAGAGAAGTCACCAAAGTGGACATTCACAAACAAAAGCGGTTTCTATTGGGCAGGCGCATATGCAACTGATGATTTTGTTGTCCTCGGCATGGAAAATGCAAAGGCAAACACTACTGATCCTGCAAGAATAGTTACTCTTGACAAAAACTCAGGAAGCGTTATAGATACTGAGTATACAGTAGGCGGAGGAGTAAGAAGCACTATTTCTTACGATAAGGATACAGACGCTTATTATTTCACATCTAACGGCGGCTATTTCTATAAGGCAACAATAGACGATGAGGGCAATTTCACAAAGCTTGACAGCATCCCACTTGGTGGCGCAAGCACATCAACTCCTACAGTTCTTAACGGAAGAGCTTATGTTGGCGTAAACGGCTCAGGCTGGGGCAACTATAAGGGCAGTGCTATCGCAGTTATCGACCTTGACAGTTTTGAGATAGCATACAAGGCAGAAACAAAGGGCTATCCACAGACATCAGGTCTTGGCGTTGTGAATGAGAACGGCTATAACTATGTTTACTTCTCAGAGAACGCATCAGCAGGCGCTATCCGCTATGTAAAGGATAAAAAGGGCGTAACAGAAGTTCTTGACGCTCAGATAGTAAACGGAAAGAAAACAGCACCGTCACTTTTCACGCCAACGGGCGCTCAGGCACAGTACGCTATAGCTGACCTTGTTGCAGACGAAAACGGCACTATCTACTTCAAGAACGATTCAGGCTACATAATGGCTGTCGGCTCAGAGGTGGAAAAGCTTGTGACCGAGAATGCTAAGACAGTATGCAAAGAGGGCGAAGCTTATGACGCTTCCGACTTGAAGGTTTACGCAGTTCTCAAAAATGGCGCGAAGAAAGACGTTACAGATTATGTGACTATCGACGATACAGCTCTTACAGCAGACGATGATTTCGTTACTGTTACATACAAGTATGGTATGTACAGAGATAAGACAAAAGAGGGTGCTGCAAACACAACAGGCGTTGCCGTTTCACCTGTTGAAGCAACTATTGACGTAACAGTTCTTGCAGCAGAGGATTATGACAGCGTAAAGGCTGTTGAGAAGCTTATCAGTGATCTTGGCGAGATAACACTTGACAGCGAGAATGACATCAAGGCAGCAAGAGTCGCTTATGACGCTCTTGGCGACCTTAAGGAATATGTAGGCAATGTTGACGCTCTTACGGCCGCAGAGGAAAAGCTTGAAGAACTCAAGACACCAAGCTCTTCATCAGAAGCAGAAAGCTCTGTAAGCTCATCTGACGTATCTTCCGAAAGCACAGTATCTTCTGCAAACTCTGAGGATACATCTTCTGCCACTTCATCAGCCGCAGAGTCAGTAAGCAGTGCTGACACATCAAAGGCGGCTGACAGCTCATCAAAGACAGCAAATAACGCAGGTGCGGCTAACCCTAACACAGGTGCGACAGCAGGCGTTTGCGTAGCAGGTCTTGCGCTTCTTATCAGCGGAGCTCTTACAGTTTCAAGAAAGAGAAAGTAAATAATTAAGACAATTAAGATATAAGTTATTTTGCAGGATACTCGCCCTCTATTTTCAGGGGGCGGGCATTTTCTGTGATATGAAAAGTGAGAATATTATGAAAAAGCATACACAAAAAAACAGGCAAATAATAATGCTGTCAGCAGCGGCGTTTTTTATCGCAGCGGCTTTTTTGTGTATGCGTTTTTATAATATGAGCAGTTATAAGACCCCTGAAAATCCGTTTTCAGCACTGTCTGAAAGCCTTGCGGAGGAGGACGGACAGGGCGGAGAGGGCTATGAAACAAGCTCTCAGCCAAAGGACGAAAGCTCAGATATGGACAGCTCACAGGCAGATGACAGTGATAACACTGATAGTAGCGACAGCAATACAGATACAACAGAAAGCGCTCCGCAGGCTGACAAAAGCGACGGAAATTCCCCGACAGTAAATGGCGGGAACACGAATGTTACCATAAATACCCAAGGTGAAAATAAGTCTGACGAGGTAAAGAAAAAGCCTGACAGCAAGACCGAAACTGTCACAAAGAACACCGACACAGAATATTTCACCACCTCTATAAAAGAGGGCGAGCGTGTAAAAAAAGCCCTGTATAAGTTCACAATAACACATAAAAACAAGGCTCTCACAGTGCAAAAAGTTCAGGTCACTGTGAACGACAGCGTTGTAAATCAGTTTTCGGGCAGCGTTACCCTTCACGCAGGAAAAAACACTATCCGTGTTGCCTGCACTTATACCGACAAAAGCGGTCAGGTGAAAAGGGCTTATAAGGACTATACAGTTTATTTTGACAAAAAGGAGATAACCTTTGACACCGACCTTGCGGATAAGGATACTGACACAGAAAGCATAACATTTTCAGCCACAGCTTTTTACGGCAGTGATAAAATACCTTTGACAGTAAAAGTCAACGGTGAAAAGCTTTCAGGCGGTGAAACTTTTACCGCACAGCTTTCTGATGGCGAGAATACTATAACTCTCTCTGCGGAAAAGGGCGGCTCAAAGGCTGAAAAAAGCTTTAAGATAAAATACACTCCTGCGGAGTTTTCCATCGATACCGACCTTTATGACCGTACTGTAAATGATGCCGATTTTAGCTTCTATGCGAGAATGAAAGGTCAGAGCGGCAGTGCAAAGCTAAGCGTTATTCTAAACGGCAAAAAGCTTTCGGGCAGAGATAATTATACCTGCACCCTCCAAAGCGGTGATAACCGTATAAGGCTTTATGCAAAAGACGGTGACAAAAAGATAGACAGATCTTTCACTGTCACCTATGTCCCCCTTGCAGACGATACCACAAGACCTGAGATAACGTATATAAACGTCACCAACGGACAGACAGTGAAAGGCTCGGGCTTCACCCTCAGATTTAACGCACAGGACTATCAGGGCGGAAGGATATATGCCGACAAGACCGAGGTCTGGCTAAATGGGCTTTCTGTTGAGTGTATCGCACAGGACAGGAACTCAGCCTATTATCTCAGGCTTTCGGGCGGGGCAAATCTTCTTGAAATAAGGGTGTATGACCCCGAGGGCAGATATGCGGATCATGCCTATACCATAAATTCTGTCAGCGCACAAAAGGGCGAGCAGACAGGTGTTATAACAATGAGCTTTGACGCCGATACCATAGGGCTTGGACAGCTTGCCGCAGGCTCAGAGGTGGCAATATACGAGGGGGACACAGGCGTTGACGTTATAGAGCGTTTTCTTCAGCAAAACGGCTTCACAGGTGACTTTACAGGCAAGGACGACCAAAGATATCTAAGCCGAATACACAAAAGCGGTGCGTTTGCAGGTGGAGCAGTAAACAGCGAGCTTGCGGAGCTTATAAAAAATGATGGCATTGCAGACAGCAACACACAGTATGCCGACAGCCTTGGAGAATTTGACTACACCTACGGCTCAGGCTGGGTGTACACTGTAAACGGCAATATGCCTGCATACGGCATGGGCAAGGTGAACTTCACCGACGGCGACACTGTAAGGCTTGCGTTCACAGTTGCCTACGGAAGAGATATAACAGGTTCACAGGATAGCTATGACAAAACATGGTAGGAGGATATTGTTGAAAACGAGAGGTTTTCTTGGCAGATTAGTGGCGGTGTTTGCAGGGGCAGTAATGCTTCTGACAAATGTTCCTGCGGTGAATGCAGATAATGCAGATAAAAGGGACAGGATAACTGAAAGCGCAGAAAAGGTCTGTCAGTGGCAGCGTGACAAAATGGGCATTTCTCAGGACGAGAGCATTTTTTCGGGGGATTTTCTGCAAAACGCAGGCATAGGAAGCTCCGATTGGCTTGCCATAGGCATTTCACGCTTTGGTTTTGAGGAGGACTATGAGGCTTATCTCACTGCGCTTCCTCAGCGTGTGAAAGCTCTTTCAGATACCGACAACGCTACCGAGTGGCAGAGGTGCGCTATAACAGCCTCCGCAATGGGAGGCGACCCTGCCGACCTTGGAGGCATAGACCTTGTGAAAGGCAGTGTTTACGGCAGAGATGAAAATAATTCCGTAGGCAAACAGGGCCTTAACGGCTGGATATTTGCACTTTTGACCCTTGATACAATGGGCTACAAGACCCCGGAGGATGCAGAATTTGACAGAGAGCGTATACTTGATGAGATAGTTTCTTCGCAGAATACCGATGGTGGCTTTTCGCTGTCAAAAGGTGAAAGCGATATCGACATCACCGCAATGGCTTTGCAGGCGATCGCCCCATATTTCAATGATTTTTCCCGTGACGATGTTAGAAAAAGCGTTGACAAAGCGGTGGAGTATCTAAGCGGCAAGCAGGACAGCTCAGGAACGTTCGGAAGCGCAGAAGCTGATTCGCAGGTAGTAATAGCACTTTGCTCGCTTGGTATAGACCCCGAAACTGACAGCCGTTTTGTGAAAAGTTCCGACCTTTTGACCGCCCTGCTTTCCTATCAGAACAGCGACGGTGGATTTTCACATGAAAATGGCGGCGATTCTGATGAGCTTGCCACAGGGCAGGCGCTTTGCGCACTTGCGGCACAAAAGCGTTTTGAACTTACGATGCGACGTATTTACGATATGAGAGAGGAGCTTTCAGTTCTACAGCGTGAAAAGCTTGACGGCATAAACGGCAGGCTTTCGGATATCTCAGACGAGGAGAGCGCAGAAAAAGCCTTGAAGCTTTTCAATGACCTTGATTGTGACGAACGCACATATGTGAGATACGGTGCAGAGCTTGAAAATGCGGCAGAAAAATACAGCCTGACCTTGAGCGACAGGGCTTTCACTGTGGAGCTTGCACAGACAGACCATGGAAACGGTTGTGTATACAGTATTGAGAAAACGGAAATATATAAGGGCAAAAAAGGCTTTACAAAAAGCGACAGGAACAAGCTTGAAGCCCTGAGAAAAAACGGTGTTACTTCGGGGGACTGCACTGTTACAGCGGTGCTTTTAGCCCATGCAAAGGCTGACGAGAGCCTTTCCGACAGGGATAAGATAATATCAGAGCTTGAAGAAATGAACGCCAAAGCGAACGAGCTTTACAGTGAGATATCAGACCTTAACAGTATCATAAGCCGTGAGCTTTATCCTGTTGACAGCGTTGGAAAAGACAAAAAGGAGCTTTTGGAAAAGACCGCAGAGAGGATAAAAAAGCTTCCTGAAAGCGAGCGGAAAAAGGTCACTTCTGCTGACGAGATAATAAAAGAGGCGGAGGATAAAAACGTGACAGTGTATGTGATATCTGCGGCAGCGGTGCTGTGCGCAGTGGGAGTTTTCACAGTGGTAAGAAAGAAGGGTAAAAAATGCGTGAGATAACAGATGAAGTGAAAAAGGTCATAATCGGCAAGGATGAAGTGGTGGATATGGTGTTCGCCGCAATTTTGGCGCAGGGTCATGTGCTTATGGAGGACGTTCCGGGTGTGGGAAAAACTACTCTTGCGGTGGCGTTTTCAAAGGCTTTGGGGCTTGAAACAAAGAGGATACAGTTCACCCCTGATACTGTGGCTTCCGACATCACAGGCTATACGGCTTTTGACAGACAAGCACAGGGCTTTACTTTTCACAGCGGTGCGGCAATGACGAATATACTTCTTGCAGACGAAATAAACAGAACCTCAGGCAAGACGCAATCTGCCCTTTTGGAGGTCATGGAGGAGCGGGCCTGCACAGTTGACGGCAGAACTTATCCTCTGCCTGAGCCTTTTGCAGTGATAGCAACGCAAAACCCTACAGGCACAGTTGGCACGGCGGCACTGCCTGTTTCACAGCTTGACAGATTTATGATAAAGCTTTCAATGGGCTATCCTGACAAGGCGGCAATGCGAAGCATAATGTCAGACCGAAGCAGTTCAGACCCACTGGCAGATGTGAAAGCCGTCTGCACCGCTGAAAAGCTTATAGAAATGCAGAAAAAGGCAAAGGCTGTTTTTGTTGACGACAGCGTTTATGACTACATCTCAGACCTTTGCGACGCCACAAGGCATAATGAAAATATTTCTCTGGGCGTATCCCCAAGAGGTGCTTTGGCGCTTTGCAGGATAGCAAAGGCGTGGGCGTGCTATAAGGGCAGAGAATATGTCGTTCCTCAGGACGTAAGAGATTTTTTTGCCCATGTTTGCAGCCACAGGATATCACTTTCTGCAAAGGGCAGGCTCTCAGGGCTTGCGGCAGAAAGTGTGCTTGACGAGATACTTGGCAGCGTAAAATGCCCTGAGAATGAGGAAAAACGCAGATGAAGAGGCTATGCTTCTGCCTTTGCACAGCTTTGGGCATACTGCTTTTTGTGCTGAGAAAGCCCATTGGCATATCGGTGCTTGGTTTGTGCGCAGTGCTTTTTGTATTGTCAGTATGTGTAAATATGTTCTCGAAGAAAAAGCTGTCAGCAACACTGGCAGGCGACGGCACAGGCTTGAAAAATAAGGACATGCGCCTTAAATTTATCTTCACAGGAACTTGCGGCGAATACAGCGGTAAACTGTGGCTTAGAAATATGCTCACAGGACAGTGCGAGGACATAAAGGTGCATTTTATCATCAGCAGAGAGCCTGCTCAGGTGGATATCACTGTAAAAAGCGACACCTGCGGAAAGATAAAAGCAGAGTTTTTGACACTAAGAGCCTTTGACTTTACAGGGCTAACATGGAAAAAGGCGCAGTGCGAAATAAAGGGCAGTGTGAACATAATGCCTGATGCCGCAGAGATAGATGAGAGCGAGGAAGCAAAACTCAAAGAAGCCCTTGAAAGCGACTTTTTCAGCAATGAAAACGAGGGCTTCGACCACAGCGAGCCTATCGGGATAAGAGAATATCGTCAGGGGGACAGCTATAAATCGGTGCATTGGAAGCTGTCTTTCAGACTTGGCGATATCTACGTCCGTGAATATGGCGAGCCTGTTACTGACAGCCTTTGTATCTACGTTGAAACAGGCGGAAATGTCCCCGCAACGGATTATGACCGCATTGCTGCAAAGGCACTGAGCCTTTCAATGTATCTTTCAGACGGCGGTATAGGGCATTACATGGCATTTTACAGCTTTTCTCAGCAGAGAAAAGTTTTCGAGCATATCGACAGCGCAGACAGCTTCACTGTCGCTCTGGACAGCCTGCTTTCTTCACAGCCTGAGCAGGGAAAAGAGCGACTGTCGGAGTTTTCAGAGCTGTTTGAAAGAAGCGGCATAAGCCGTGTTATCGAGATAAAATAGTAAAAGAGGTGACAATTTTGACAGCAAGTGTTTGCTATGTGGAAAAGCACTTTTCAAAGGGTGTTTATATCATGCAGAGCCTTTTTGGTGCAGTGACAATGCTCCTGCTGTCATTGTCGCTTGGTATGGGCTGGCGAGCCTTTGTTTTGGTAGGTGTGTGCATATTGACAGCCCTTGCAGGGGTATCAAAAAAGACTTTGCCTATACCATTTTTTGCCGCACTATTGTCGGCGGTGATATTCCACAAGAAGTTTTTAACAAGCCTTGCAGGGCTTTTGAACTGCGTCTTGACCGCCCACGGTAAAAGCGTAGGAGTAGTGGAAATGCTTGTGGAAAAAAGCTCAGACCCTTGGTTTGCTCTTTGCGTGGGTGCAGTGATAGTTTCCACAGTGCAGAGCATTTTCAGCCGTCTTGACAGCAGAGTTTTTACAGTGGCAATGCTTGCGCTTTTTTTGTGCGCAGGTATCTTTATTGATATTCCTCTGTACTATGCCACTGCAGAAGTTGCGTTAGGTATCCTTGCATTGACGTTTTCCGGCAGCATAAAAGGCGATTTGAAGCCCTTTGTGCTTATACTTACAGCATTTTGCGCAGTGCTTATAGCCTGCCTGACAGGGCTTTTTGATAAGCTTGCCAACTTTGCCTTTGCCGATCGCTTTAATACGAAAAGTGAGTATGAGATCATAATGGAGCACCCACAGCCATTGTATCTTATGGAGAGCCGTTTTGAGAAAGAAACTAACGGCGTGTGGGGGGAGCTTAGCGGTGAGGAGAAATATGCCTACTCAGATGAGTTCTATTGGCTTGATAAGCTTGATTTCTCACCGGCTTTTCAGACCGCTTTGCTTGACAATGCCATTGATATATCCGACAGCGGCAACGTTACAGTAAACATCAAAAATGGCGGAAAGCCCCTTTATACCTATGGTATGACCGCCGCAGAGAACGCTTTTTCCGACCCAAAGATAATAGGCGGAAGCTTTGAGAACACCAAAAGCTATTACAGGCTTGCGGTGTCGGAAGGCTATCTCACAAAGCCTTTTGGCACATTTGATACCCTGCGCATTTCTGAGCCTGCGGATTATCTTGCCGCAGAAAAGGGTTATCGTGACTATGTTTATTCCACCTGCCTTGACATATCAGCCGAGGACAAACAGCTTGCCGCAAACCATTTTGATCTGCAAGGTTCTCAGGGTAAACTGCGGTCTGATATGCTAAGCTTTTTTGTGTCAGACACAGTGCTTGACAGGTCAAAGACCTATGGGGGCGAAAGCTCTTTTGCAGATGTGCTTGAGGTAACTTGCCGTGGGGGCGAGGAGGATTTTGCTGCCGCTGCTGTGAAGATCTTCCGCGCAAAGGGCGTTCCTGCCAGACTTTGCAGAGGATATTTTATCACATCAGATATGACCAAAGGTCTTACAGATAACTCAGCCCTGACCGTCACTTCAAAACAGCTCCACTATTGGGCGGAGTATTACAAAGACGGCATAGGTTGGCAGCCTTTCGAGGTCTGCCCCGATTATGTTGGCATGATAAAAACTGACGACAGCTCTGTAAAAGCAAAGCCCACCAACCAAGGTGGCGAAGCCCTTGCTCCCGAGGACGAGGACAAACCAAGGGAAGAGATCTTTGAGGAGAACAAGACTAAACCTGTGGAGAAAAGCTATGCGGTATATATCGTTATAGGTGCGGTAATACTTATATTCTGCCTTATTGCGGCAATAATAGCTTTGGTAAGAAAAAGAAAGTTTGCCGCTCTGCCTGACAGCAAAAAGGTGGAGAAGCTGTTCTTTGCAGGCAGAAAAAAGCTTTGCGGCAGGGATTTCTCAGACCATACGCCAATGGAGCTTTCCGAGAGCATAAAAAAGACCTTTGGTGCTGATATGGCGGAAAGCTTCGCAGAGTGCGAGAAAATATACGAAAAGGCGAGATTTTCAAGGCTCGAGATAACCAAAGAGGAAATGGCAGTGGTTAAAAATTTCGCAGGTCAGGCAAAGAAAGCCAAAAAGCTCAAAGGTCAGGAGGGAGCAGGAAAGTGAAAAAGGATATCGCTCTGCTCATAGTCATAATTTTAGCAGCGGCAGCGGTCATAAAGGGCGTTGATATTCAGTCCGTTGACGAGTATTACAGCCTGCACAGCGATGATACCGCAAATGCCGCTCACACTGTCACTCTGACAGTGGATTGCTCTGATATTTTGGATAATTACGATATGCTTGACAAAAATCTCCGTGACGAGCGCTATGTGCCCTCAGACGGCATTGTTATGCCTGCGGAAAAATATGTTCTCCGTGAGGGCGACACCGCATTTGATCTGTTGGAAAAAGCTACAAGGTGCGGGAAGATACCCCTTGATTATCAAGGCTCAGAGGATAATATTTACAACACTGTGTATGTCCGTGGCATAAACAATATCTACGAGTTTTCCTGCGGTCCGTCCTCAGGGTGGACCTATACGGTAAATGGCGAAAGCCCCGATAAGGGCTGTTCACAGTATGTCCTCCATGACGGTGACAGCGTGGAGTTTTACTACGTTTGCGACTACACAAAGGAGGCGGTGAAATGAGGTTGTCAGCTTTTCACCCTTTGACCGCCCTTGTGTATTTTGCGGCTGTGCTTGCGGTGACAATGTTCTGCTTTTCCCCGGCCGTTGGTATATGCTCGGCAGTGGGAGCGTTCCTGTTCTGTGCCATAACTCAAAGCTGTAGACAGACCGCATCAGACTTTGCTTTCTACATTTTTCTTACCGCCGTTTTGACTGTTACAAATCCACTTTTTTCACATAAGGGCGTAACGCCGCTGTTTTTCGTAAACGGCAAGGCTTACACAAAGGAAGCCCTTTTTTATGGCTTGACCGCCGGTTTATCCCTCACCGCCGTGATAATGTGGTGCAAAGCTCTTGGAAAGGTGCTTACAAGGGAAAAGCTCCTATACATTTTCGGTCGAAAAACGCCAAAAGCTGCCCTTGTGATAACAATGACAATGGGCTTTATCCCGAAGCTCAAAAGGCTTCACAGACAGCTTTTGGACGCTTTGAACTGCTCAGGAGCGAACACCTCCGACAGCCGTTTTGACCGCCTGAAAAAAGACTGCACAGTGTTCACAGCCCTTTGTGCAGGTACGCTTGAAAGGGGAGCGGACACAGCCGCTTCAATGAAAGCCCGTGGCTATGGTATCCGGAAACGAAGCTTTGCACACTCGTTCAAGTTCAGAGCATGGGACGGCATTTTTGTGGCGTTTTTTGCGGTTATCTTTGCATTGATGCTGATATTTTCCGCAAAGGGCGAGCTGTCCGCCGCTTTTTACCCTGTGATAAAGCTTGAAAACAGCGTTTTTCCTGTGGGAATGTTCGCATTACTATGCGTTTTCCCGTTTATTCTTGAAGTAAAGGAGAGCATAAAATGGAAATATTGTCTTGCGAAAATGTAGCTTTCAAATATAAAGAAAGCACGGACTATGCCATTTCTGACTGCACTTTTTCAGTGAAAAAAGGCGAAAAAATAATGCTCTGCGGTGCTTCGGGAAGCGGAAAATCTACTTTGCTCAGGCTTCTGAAAAGAGAGCTTTCCCCAAGGGGCGAGCTTTTCGGAAACATCACCCTTATGGGCAAGGACAGAATAGAACTTTCTGATAGAGAAAGTGCTGAAAAGATAGGCTTTGTAATGCAAAGCCCTGACAGCCAGACGGTGTGCGACAAAGTATCGGCTGAGCTTGCTTTCGGGCTTGAAAGCTTTGGTGTGAAAAGTGGTGAGATACAAAGCCGTGTTGGTGAAATGGCGGCTTTTTTCGGTATCGAGCCGCTCTATGACAGGGATATCTCCACTCTTTCGGGCGGTCAGAAACAGCTTGCTGCACTGTGTTCCGTCATGGTCACAGACCCTGATATCCTGCTTCTGGACGAGCCTACCGCACAGCTCGACCCCGTTGCCGCAAGGGAGCTTCTAGGCATTTTAGACCGCCTTAACAAAGAAATGGGCGTGACTATCATCATTGCCGAGCATGACCCCGAGGAGCTTTTTGACTCCTGCGACAAAATTCTGTATCTTGCCAAGGGCAAAACCGAGTTTTTCGGTACGCCTGCCTTGACTGCAAAATATTTTGTGGAGAACGCTCTGGAGGGCTTTCTTCCCGAAACCGCCAAGACGTTCGCAAGGCTTTGCGATGACCTGCCCCTCAATGTAAGACAAGGCAGAACCCGGCTTGAAAAGCTTGGCATGACGGATATTCCCAAGCAGGCAGTCACTGATACAGAACGTGCTGAGTCTTATGCCCTAGAGTGCAAAAATCTGTGGCAGAGATATGAAAAAAACTCCCCCGATATCCTCAAAGGCTGTGATCTTGGTATCAGAAAAGGGGAGTGCTATGGGCTTTTAGGCTCGAACGGAGGCGGAAAATCAACGCTCCTGCGTGTGATATGCGGACTTTGCAAGCCTTATATGGGTGCTGTATCCCTTTTCGGAAAAAAGCAGAAAGCCTATAAAAACGGCTCGCTTTTCCGTGAAATGCTTGCATTTTTGCCCCAAGAGCCTGTGACAATGTTTGTAAAAGAAAGCGTCCGTGAGGATCTTTTGCAAAGCGGTGACAAAGTCGCAGTGGAAAATGTTTCACAGCGCATGGGCATAGAACATCTTCTTGACCGCCACCCTTGGGATCTCAGCGGCGGTGAGATACAGAAATGTGCTTTTGGAAAAATTCTTCTTGCTGACCCGAAAATAATAGTCCTGGACGAGTGTACAAAGGGCATGGACAGTTTCGCCAAAAAGGCTCTTGGTGATATTCTTTTGGGCCTAAAAGACGAGGGCAGGACGATACTTCTCGTGACCCATGACCTTGAATTTGCCGCACAATACTGCGACAGGTGCGGACTTCTTTTTGACGGGAAGATAGTCGCCGAGGACAATGCTGTGGAGTTTTTCTCTCACAATCGCTTTTACACCACCGCCGCCGCAAGGCTCACAAGGGGCTTTTTCAGCGGTGCAGTGACATCAACAGCCGTAAGAGAACGGCTCGCAATGGTGAAAAGAGGTCAAAATGAGCAGTAAAAAACTTGTGTCAGGGCTTATCTATCTTCTTGTCATACCCCTTGTGTGCTTTGGCGGCATAATGTTTTTCAGAGAACGCTTCTATTCTTTCGTCACCGCCGCACTTGCCATTCTTACCGTGGCAGGCTATTTTCTTCACTTTGAGAAAAAGCATTCCGACAGCACACAGCTTGTGATAATAGCCGCCATGACCGCATTGTCCGTTTTCGGCAGGATAGTTTTCAGCTTTCTGCCGGGCTTTAAGCCCTGCACCGCTATAGTCATTATCACCGCCCTTTATATGGGAAGAGAATCGGGCTTTATGA
This sequence comes from Ruminococcus sp. AF37-20, assembly GCF_003460465.1. Taxonomy (NCBI): domain Bacteria; kingdom Bacillati; phylum Bacillota; class Clostridia; order Eubacteriales; family Oscillospiraceae; genus Ruminococcus; species Ruminococcus sp. AF37-20. Next base: position 74,637 of record NZ_QTVE01000007.1, read on the forward strand.
CAGGCGCAATGACCGCCCTTATCTCAAACTTCTATTTCGGACAGGGTGCGTGGACGCCTTTTCAAATGCTGGTTTGGGGTCTGACAGGATATTTTGCAGGAATGTTGGCTGATAAGCTTATAAAAAGCAAGCCACTCCTCGTGACCTACGGCATAATCTCAGGAGCGGCATTCTCACTTATCATGGACTTGTGGAGCTGTCTGTGGGCTGATAACGCCTTTATTCTCAGCAGATATCTTGCCCTTGTTGGCTCGTCAGCCTTTTTCACCCTTATATACGCAGTTTCCAACGTGTTCTTCCTGCTGGTTTTATCAAAACCTTTTGGCAGGATATTTAAAAGGCTGGATAAAAAATATGGATTAAAAAATTAGACCGACAAAGCTTTGCCCTGTCGGTCTTTTGCTACGGCTTGAATTTGTAGAAACCGTCGTTTGTACAGTAATAGCAGAAATATCCCGCACCGTTTCGTGGAAATCTCACCGCAAGATCCTGCTCAGGATAGGTTTTGACAAGCGTCACCCTGTCATAGGATACAAACGCTATGAACGAAATGTAGTGCCCCTTTGTCATCTCGTGAGGACAGGTGACGAACCATTCGTCCTCCACTTCTTCAAGCTTCAAGGCGTGACCCTCGTCTGCGTCTTTCATTGTAAGGGGTGTAAGCTTTTTGCCGCAGCATGAAAGCTCTCCGCCCCCAAGTGATGTGAAAACGCTGCCGCATTTTTCGCATACATAGAATTTTATTTTGTTCATTGTAACAGCCTCCGAATTTTCCCCAAGCTCCCCTTGAAGAAGCTTGTCGATATTGACTTCCAGCACCTCTGAAAGTGTGCCAAGCAGCGAAACGTCAGGGCAGCCCAGACCCCTTTCCCATTTTGATACCGCCTTGTCGCTGACGTGTATAAGCTGTGCAAGCTGAGCCTGCGTCAGACCTTTCTCAGTGCGCAGTTCACGGATAAGTCTGCCTGTTTTTTCATTGTCCATTGTATCGCCTCCATGGTAATATCATATAATACCTAAAGCGATTTGTCAATCTACTCTTCGTAGACTTAATTCTGCGGAATGTTCACTGTTACGTCAGGAGATTTTTTGCCAATAAAAAGCTTTGGTATTATGCCTGCCCCAACAGGCACGATAGCCGCCGCTGATGCCGCCACAAGAAACTCTCCAAGGCTCGGAACGGCTGTGAAAAATACCTTTTGCAGAACAGGGAGCCATATGCCTGCAAACAGTGCTGACGCTGATATGAATACAGAGAAAAGCAGGAATGGGTTTGAAAGATAAGGCACAGTGAAAAGGGTCTTCTCTTCCGATTTACATTCAAACACATGAATAAGCTGACTAAGCACGAGGGTTATAAGCGCACCTGTCCTTGCAGTGCCGAGAGAATGGGTGTTAGTGAGCAGAACAGTGAAGCTTGCAAGGGTGCAGATACCGATAAGAAGCCCTCTTATGACGATACGCCACATAAGACCGCCGCTGAAAAAGCTGTCGTCCTCTTTTCTGGGGGGCTTTTTCATTACCGAGCTTTCCGCAGGCTCAAGCCCCAGCGCAATTGCAGGCAGACTGTCTGTAACAAGGTTTACAAGAAGTATCTGCGCTGGAAGCAGTACCATAGGAAGCCCCATTAAAATTCCACCGAGCATTGTTATGACCTCGCCTATGTTGCAGGAAATAAGGTAGCGCACGAATTTTCTTATGTTCTGATATATGGTCCTGCCCTCCTCAACGGAGTTCACAAGGGTGGCAAAATTATCGTCAAGAAGTATCACGTCAGCCGCCTGCTTTGTGACCTCTGTGCCTGATATTCCCATTGATACACCTATGTCGGCTTCTTTTATAGCAGGTGCGTCGTTTACCCCGTCGCCTGTCATTGCACAAACGTGCCCACGACTTTTGAATGCCTTTACTATCCTGAGCTTGTGTTCAGGTGTCACCCTTGCGAACACACGGCAGTTTTCTATTACCTCGTCAAGCTGTTTGTCGTCCATTCTGTCAAGCTCGTCGCCTGTCAAAGCGATAGAGCCTGCTTTCATAATGCCGGCTTCTTTTGCAATAGCCTGGGCAGTGAGCTTGTGGTCGCCTGTTATCATAACTGTCTTTATGCCTGCACGCTGACATTCCGCCACCGCCTTTGCGGCTTCAGCCCTGAGAGGGTCTTTCATTGCCATTAGTCCAAGAAAAGCCCATTCCCCGTCCACCTGCTGTGAAAATGCTATCACACGCAGACCTTTTGAAGCGTATTCATCGCACTTGTAAAAAGCCTGTTTTCTCATTGCTCCGCCAAATGTCAAAAGCTCGCCGCTGTCAGAAAAAACGTGGCTGCATTCCTTTATGATAACGTCAAAAGCGCCTTTCCTGAATGCCGTTGTAACCCCCTTTTCGTCAGCGCATATTACCGTCATGGAGCGTGTTTCACTTTCAAATGGAAGCTCGTCAGTTCGTCTGTAACCAAGGGAGCTGACGTTTATACCTGAGTTTGCGCAGGCTATGAGTATAGCTGTTTCTGTAGGGTCGCCCTCTGCGCAAAGCTCGCCTTGCCTGCCTCCTCTGTCACGCTTTTTTATCTTTTCAGGCGGGCAGAGCCTTGCGTTGTTGCAGGCAGCACCGCACAAAAGTATCCTGCTAAGGTCAGGGCTTTCCCATGCTTTGAGGGCTTTGTCATCAAAGCTTGCACCCTCTTTTGTTACGCCGTAAGCACGGCTTTTCTCGGTGCAGGTGAAAATATCAGTAACTGTCATTTTATTCATTGTCACAGTGCCTGTCTTGTCAGTGCAGATAACAGTGGCACAGCCGAGTGTTTCCACTGAATGAAGCCTGTGAACAAGTGCTTGACGCTTTAGCATTTTTCTGACCGCAAGAGCAAGCGCTATTGTCACAGTGGCAGGCAAGCCCTCAGGTATTGCGGCAATGGCTATGGTTATTCCTGTCATTGCCATATTGAGAACAGGCTCGCCCCTTAGTACGCCTGCAAGAAAGACTACCACACACACTGCAAGGCAGATGACAGCAAGAGTTCTGCCAAGCTCCCCGAGCTTCTTTTGCAGGGGAGTTTCAGGCTCTTTTATCTCATCAAGCATGGTTGAGACCCTGCCCATTTGGCTTCGCTCACCTGTTGCCACCGCCGTGACCTCGCCAACGCCCTTTGTTACCACCGTTCCCATGTAGACCATGTAATCCTTGTTCAAAGCGGTAAAATCTATCTCAGATGTACGGCATTTCTTTACCGCAGGCACAGCTTCACCGGTGAGTGCGGATTCGTCGCATGATAACGCCCTTGATGAGTTTATGTAGCCGTCGCAAGGCACTCTGTCACCTGCTTCGAGGGTAAAAACATCTCCTGCCACGACTTCCGATGCAGGAATTTTCACAAGCCTGCCGTCACGATATACCATGGCGGTGGGAGCGGTCATGTTTTCAAGCTTTTCCAGAGTTTTTTCACAGCGGTATTCCTGAATAAATCCCAGCGCAGCGTTAATTATAACTATAAGCACGATAGGCACAGCGTCAGCATATTGCCCAAGTGCTACGGATATCACCACCGACACAAGAAGTATCATCACCATAACGTCATGAAACTGTCCTGCAAAAATTTTCGCCGCAGAGGTCTTTTTCTTTTTGGCAAGGCGGTTCTCTCCGTCCGTACTGAGCCGCTTTTCAGCTTCCGCAGTTGTTAGCCCCTTTCTTGTGGTCTGGTTTTCCGTAAGCTTCTTTTCAAGTATATCCAGCACAATGTATCTTCCTTTCCGGTTTTTTGGCTTTTGCCTTTGCTTATATCATATGCGGACAAGTCCCAAAAAAGAACTTTGCGTTGTTGCCTGAAAAATCATATTGACTTTTTTAAGAAAATATGTATAATAGTATATAAGCCATGAAAATAAATATTGGCGAAAAAATAAAGGAGGCAAATTCATGAACGATTATAATAATTTTTCTGAAAGCTATTCAAATCCACGAGTAAAAAAGCTGCGTTCTTTCGCACAGTCCACTTACGGCATGGAGGCTGCCAGCTATAAGGGCATTGCAATGAAGACCTTATATTTTGTTGCAGTTTTCGCCGCAGGCATGGGAGCATATTTTTACATTCACAACTTCTTCGGCGGCGGTGCGCAGGCTTTTTCCACTGAGTATACTATCTTTGTCGGCGCTCTTATCGCAACAGCAATAGCAGGACTTGTGGCTTCATTCGCTCCGAAAACAACGGCGGTAACAGGCTCTATCTATTCCGCAGGCATGGGATATGCCCTCACCTTTATGTCAATGATCTACGCAATGCAGTGGAAAGGCATAATAGTTGAAGCCGTTACACTGACGCTTCTCACAGTTGCAGTGCTTGCAGTTATCTATTCAAAGGGCGTTCGTGTGGGAAGCAGAATGAAAACTGCTCTTATCACCTGCCTTTGGGTGTCTATCATAGGCGGATTGCTTTTCATGCTTCTTGCATGGCTCGCACCTCATTCAGCTATCTACACTTCAATCGTTGCAATAAACAACGGCCCTATCGGCATACTTTTCGCTGTTATTGGCGTTCTTATCGCCGCAGCGCTTCTTATGTGCGATTTTGAAACTATCCAGATGACAGTTGAACAGGGGCTTCCTGCTCAGTATGAATGGTATGCAAGCTATGGTCTTATCGTAGGCGTTATCTATCTTTATCTTAAAATACTGAACCTTCTTGCAAAGATAGCAAACAACAGAAAATAATTTATAGACTTAGCACTTTTTATCCCTCGTCGCAAGGCGGGGGATATTTTTATGCACAAAAAAGGAACTCCCGAATAAACGGAAGTCCCTTTTTGTGTGGGTATATTTAATTAATAGAAAGGCTTTTTTATCAGATATCCCATTTCCAATCTCTGATCTCAGGCATATCAAGACCATACTCAGCAATATACTGCTTGTGTTCAACAAGCTTGTCCTGCATGAGCTGGTGGAGATAAGCGCCTGTGTTTCCGAGCTGTGGAAGTCTCTTGATAACTTCCATAACAAGGTGGAAACGGTCTATCTCGTTCTGAACTCTCATGTCAAATGGAGTTGTGATCGTACCCTCCTCGTTGTAGCCGCATACATAAAGGTTGCGGTTGTGACGGTGATAGAGAAGCTCGTGGATAAGTGTAGGATAGCCGTGAAATGCAAATACGATAGGCTTGTCCTTTGTGAACAGTGCGTCAAAGTCAGCGTCGGAAAGTCCGTGTGGGTGCTTTGACTGTGGCTGAAGCTTGAACAGGTCAACAACGTTGATAAATCTTATCTTTACCTGTGGAAGATTCTTTCTCAGGATAGTTACTGCCGCAAGTGCTTCAAGTGTAGGTGTGTCGCCGCAGCAAGCCAGAACAACGTCAGGCTCCTGACCCTGATCGTTTGAAGCCCATTCCCAGATACCGATACCCTGTGTGCAGTGCTTAACAGCCTGCTCCATTGTGAGCCACTGCTGTCTTGGGTGCTTTGATGTTACCATTACGTTTACATAGTTCTTTGAACGTATGCAGTGGTCAAAGCATGACAGCAGACAGTTTGTGTCCGGTGGGAGATACATTCTTACAACGTCTGCTTTCTTGTTTGCAACGTGATCGAGGAAGCCCGGATCCTGATGTGTAAATCCGTTGTGATCCTGCTGCCATACGTTGGAAGAAAGTATGTAGTTAAGTGAAGCTATCTTCTGTCTCCATGGGAGCTGTGAAGTAACTTTGAGCCACTTAGCGTGCTGTGAGAACATTGAGTCAACTATTCTGATGAAAGCCTCATAGCTTGCGAAGAAACCGTGACGTCCAGTGAGCAGATAGCCCTCCAGCCAACCCTCGCACATATGCTCAGAAAGCATAGAGTCCATAACACGACCGTCAGCGGCAAGGAACTCGTCGTTGTCCAGCTTGTCAGCGTTCCAATCTCTGTTTGTTGCCTCAAAGACCTTGCCAAGTCTGTTTGACATTGTCTCGTCAGGTCCGAAGATACGGAAGTTTCTGCTTTCTTCATTAAGCTTGAATATATCTCTTACAAATCCGCCAAGCTCTATCATATCCTGTGCTTCAACTGCACCGGGAGCAGGTACGTCGATACCGTATTTTCTGAAATCAGGAAGTCTGAGATCTCTCAGAAGAAGTCCGCCGTTGGCGTGTGGGTTTGCACCCATTCTTCTGTCGCCTGTAGGAGCAAGCTCTTCAAGCTCAGGGATAAGTCTGCCCTCTTCTGTGAAAAGTTTCTCAGGGTGATAGCTCTTGAGCCAATCCTCAAGCATTTTCAAATGCTCAGGAGCTTCCATTGTCATTGGGACCTGATGCGCTCTGAATGTACCCTCTATCTGCTTGCCGTCTACAACCTTCGGACCTGTCCAGCCCTTTGGTGAACGGAATATTATCATAGGCCACTTTGGTCTTTCAGTAACGCCGTTTTCTCTTGCGTTCTTCTGGATAGCCTTTATTTCCTCGATAACAGTGTCAAGAGTTTCAGCCATGAGCTTGTGCATCGTCATAGGATCGTCGCCCTCAACAAAGTATGGCTTCCAGCCGCAGCCCTCAAAGAAGCTCTTTATCTCTTCATGAGAAATTCTTGAGAATACAGTTGGATTTGATATCTTGTAGCCGTTAAGGTGAAGTATAGGGAGTACGGCACCGTCAGTCTTAGGATTCAGGAACTTGTTTGAGTGCCATGCTGTTGCAAGAGGACCGGTTTCAGCCTCACCGTCGCCGACAACGCAAGTTGTGATAAGGTCAGGGTTGTCGAATACAGCGCCGAATGAGTGTGCAAGTGAATAACCAAGCTCACCGCCCTCGTTTATAGAACCTGGGGTTTCAGGTGCAACGTGTGATGAGATTCCTCCCGGGAAAGAGAACTGCTTGAACAGCTTCTGCATACCCTCAATATCTCTTGAAATGTTAGGATATACCTCAGAATAAGAGCCTTCAAGATAGGTGTTGGCTACCATGAAGTTTCCTCCGTGACCAGGGCCTGAAATATAGATCATGTCAAGGTCATATTTCTTGATGACTCTGTTAAGGTGAACATAGATAAAGTTCTGACCAGGTACAGTACCCCAGTGACCAACTATCTTTTTCTTGACGTGATCCATTGTGAGCGGCTCACGGAGAAGCGGATTGTCAAGCAGATAGAGCTGACCTGCCGAAAGATAATTGGCAGCTTCCCAATACCTGTTCATTTTCTCCAAGAGCTCAGGAGAAATGTTCATTGTGTCTGACATTGCAATACCTCCATATATTTTGTCATAGATCAAAAACAGTAAACGTTTTCACACAATAAGATTATATCACAGCCCAGAATTTTTTGCAAGAAAAGAATATGAAACTAGCCGAAAATTTTATACTCCATTTACGATATTTCATGTGCTATATAAAAATAGCAATAATAAAGACCTCTCCGCATATAGCAGAAAGGTCAAAGTATGTCTAAATAATAGTAAAGAACATATGCAACGTCCTTAGCCGGTGGGCTGCCGAGGACGCCAGCCCCTACATTTAGATAAGCTGACAAATAAGTATCACGCAGAAGCTTGCAAGGCAGGCAAATGCCGCAACTATAATAAGGCTTTTTTCCTTGAATGCAAGCACGCAGGCTGTTATAAGTCCTGCTATGGAAGCCGCAAGGTTTCCCGTTGAGAATAGTATGGACGGGAACGTCATTGCTCCAAGCACAGCATATGGCACATAGTAAAGAAAGCTTTGCACAAATCTGTTTGTTATCTTGCCCTTGAATATCACCAACGGCAGGGCACGAATAAGATAGGTCACTCCTGCCATAATGAAAAGATAAATGAAGAAATCTCTTATACTCAGCATTGACCGTCCTCCTCATTTTTCACAGGCATGAGAGTCGCCATTATCCCTGCGGAAAGGACGGTGCAGATTATTATGGAAAATCCTCCGGATACCTTATTAAGAATAGGCAGCCACTTGAAACAACAGCTAAGAAGAGCCGCAAATATCGCCGCCATTGCAATGCCCTTGTTTTTCTTTGCAGGCGGTATTATTATTGCAAGGAACATTCCGTATATTGCAATGCTAAGTGCGCTTATGACTATCTCAGGAAGTATTTTTCCTGCCGCCGCACCTATAAGAGTCCCCAGCGACCAGCCTGCTACAGGTAAAGCGATAAGCCCATACATATACTGCCTTGAAACTTCACCTATATTTCCCATTGCCATGACAAATATCTCGTCTGTCACTCCAAAGCCTACCAGCCAGCGGTGTATTCCCGACAGTGACTTGTCAGCTTTCTGTGAAAGAGATATTGACATAAGGGCATACCTCAGATTGATGATAAACTGGGCACAAGCCATTTCTATCCAGAAACCGCCCCCTGACAGCATAATGTCAAGTCCTGCGAACTGACCTGCTGAGGTCACGTTGCAAATAGAGATAAGCACAGTTTCCCACCAGCTCAGACCGCCTTTTACGCCTTGAAGTCCGAATGTAAAAGATACCGAAAGATACCCCAAAGCAATAGGTATGCCGTCTTTAAGACCTTTTTTGAAACCACTCATAAATCATTCCGCCGAAGCGGAGTTCCCCCTCAAATCAAAAATTATCTATCCTGCACTGACATGACGCCATTGTTACAAGTGCCGCCTTGTGGCTTCCCGCGGTTACTCCTGCGCAGGCGTTTGCGTCAACTATGACCTCGCATTCAGGACAAAAAGCTTTTATGAGCAAAGCGTTTGATACTACGCAAATGTCTGTGCAAAGTCCGCAAAGCTCTATCTCGTCCCCTGCCTTTGTTATTTCAGCAAGGTGCTGTGCAAGCTCAGCCGAGCCGAATGTGCTTTTTTCATAGACCTCTGCGCTTCCGCCGATAGCCTCAGCTACCTGAGTCTCAGGCTGCCAACCCTCTGTGCCTTTTATGCAATGCGCCACAGGGAGCTTTTTTCCCTCAGGCGTTTCAAGATAATCCTTGAAATGCGTGTCAAGGGTCATGAATACAGTGTTGCCCTGAGCCTTGTAACTGCGTATTTTTTCACAGACAGCAGGAACGATCATTTCTGCCATTTTTGAACCAAGACTGCCCGTGACAAAATCATTCTGCATATCAACAACTATAAGATATCTCATATTCTATTTACTCCTTTCTCTCACGACGAAAACGTTTTGACAGGTAAGAACTGACATATTGTTTTATTAGTCCATAAAGTAACATTATAATCCTAAAATATGAATTTTTCAACGTGTGCATAAAATGGGCAAAAAAAATGCTGAGCAACGGTGCTCAGCAGAAAATAAAATAAAAAAAACTATGTGTAGAACAAAAGAAAGGAGACAACAAAACGGATGTTAAATCAAACAAATTATGTTCAATATCCTTAACATCAATTAAATTATAACCTCTTTTGTAGCGATAGTCAAGAAAAAGTTGCAAAGAACTTGTTAATTTTCTGAAAATTCGGGATTTTGCACAAATATTTCGTTGACATTATGCTAACAATGACATCTGCGTGAGGTCTGAACTTAATTCGACTTAAAAAAGTAAAATATCTTATCCATTTTTAGTGTCTGTGATGTTCAAATTTTAACATTTAAAACAAAAAAATAAGGTCATGACAGCAGGAAAGAGAGCCGATTTTAGAATATGCAGCAGGCAAACCCGTGATAAAATGCTGCCCTCTGAAACAAGCTCCCTCTCCTGCTGCCATGACCTGCAGGGGACTACTGCTCGGTGACAAGTCTGTTGTCTTTGAAAAACAGTGAAATGCACCAGATAGCCGAAATAGCTACCAAAACGTAGATGATCCTGCTTAGTATCGCTGCAGCGCCTCCGAAAAGAAATGCCACAAGGTCGAACTGGAAAATGCCCACAAGCCCCCAGTTTATGCCGCCTATTATGAGAAGCAGCAGTGCGATCCTATCTATCATGAGAAACTCCTCCTTTGATTGTTTAAAATATAGATCAGTCCGTCTGTCAGCGGGCTGTTAATTGTAGTATTGTCATATTTTTTTGGATTATTCATTACACGTTTGGTAAAAAACTACTAAAAAACACAGCCAAAATTCTATATAAAAATCTGCTTTTTGTACTAGACAAAAGCGACGGGCTATGTTATAATAATTGTGTATTAATCGTTTAAGTGAAAATATATGGTAAGGCGGGGCGGATCTTCGCTTTGCATTATGGGGGCGTTACTTTTTTGAATAATATAGACCTTAAATTCATGTTTAAAGATACGGAATGTGTCAGAATGCAGTCGGGAAAGTATTCCTGCGTTATCGCACCAAAACTTGGTGCTGCTGTGCTGAGGCTTCGTGACGAGGAAAACGGCATAGAGGTGTTCAGATATCGTGATGACTGCACTCTCAAGACTATAAATAAGGCGAGAGAGATATGGGGACTGCCTACTCTTTTCTTGCCTAATCGCTTTGATAAGGGCATTATAAAGACCTCTGACGCAGTGTATCAAATGCCTGTAAATGAGAAAAAGCTTGATAATTTTATCCATGGCTGGGTGCATAAGAGAGAACACGAAATAGAGTGTTATTCAACACAGGATAAAAAAGCTGTGCTTGTTACTTCTTATACCTTTGACAAGAATGACGAGATGTATTCTTATTTTCCGGTGGATTTTAAAATATCCTATACGTTTACGCTGTCTGAAAACGGTCTTTTGCAGGAGATATACCTGACAAACAACAGCGACAAGGCTTTGCCTGTTTCCATATGTACTCATACCTGCCTTAATGCGCCAATGTGCGACGGTGGCAGGGAGGAATCAATGAGAATGTGCGTGCCGATAATCGAAAAGTGCGAGCTTGACAAGAGATGTCTGCCAACAGAAAAGCTTTTGCCTCTTAAAAAGAAAGACCTTGAATATAAAGAGGGTACAAAAATGCCTACCCTGCACAATATCTCAAACGATATGTACACCGCAGGCATGAACAAGCTTGACGGCAAGGAATTCTATGGCTCTTATGTTGTGGATACTGACAATGGTCATAAGGTTTGCAACGAGGTGTCAAAAGAATTTAAGTTCTGGAATATGTGGAACGATAAGGGCAATAAAGGATATTTCTGCCCTGAACCAATGACAGCTATGATAAACTCTCCTAATCTCAGCCTGCCTAACGAAGTGAGCGGATATAAGGAGATAACAAAGGGTCACACATTCAAGTGCTGGCAGAGATTCTTTACTGAATAATAGAAAATGCAGTAGGGGCGACATGAGGTCACCTGTTGATATACGCATTTGTATGGGTTATAATTAAGAAATTAATTAACAATAGATAAATTACGAAAGGTGGAAATTATTGATGAAATTTGGTCATTTTGATGACGTGAAAAAGGAATATGTCATCAGCAATCCAAGAACGCCATATCCATGGATAAACTATCTTGGCACACAGGAGTTCTTCTCACTTATCTCCAACACAGCAGGAGGCTATTCCTTCTATAAGGACGCAAGACTGAGAAGAATAACTCGTTACCGTTACAACAACGTGCCTATCGACATGGGCGGAAGATATTTCTATATCAAAGACGGCGAAACTATCTGGAATCCGGGCTGGTCACCGGTAAAGACAGAGCTTGACGCTTACGAGTGTCGTCATGGTATGGGCTATACTATCATCACAGGTAAGAAGAACGGATTGAAGGCTGAGGCTACATTCTTTGTACCACAGAACTATAACGGCGAGGTTCAGCAGGTAGTTCTCACGAACGAGAGCAATGAAGAAAAAACATTCTCATTCTTCTCATTTGCAGAGTGGTGTCTTTGGGACGCTCAGGACGACTGCACAAACTTCCAGAGAAACTTCAGCACAGGCCGTGTTGAGGTAGTAGGTTCAACTATCTATCACAAGACAGAATACAGAGACAGAAGAGATCACTTTGCATTCTATACAGTAAATGACGAGATAGACGGCTATGATACAGACAGAGATTCATTTATCGGTCTTTATAACGGCTTCCATAACCCACAGGCTGTTGAAGCAGGCAAGGCTAACAACTCATTTGCAGACGGTTGGTCACCTATCGCTTCACACTACAAGAAGATAACACTTGCTCCGGGCGAGTCAAAGACACTTGTTTTCATTCTCGGCTATGTTGAGATGCCTGTTGACAAGAAGTTCGAGGCTGACGGCGTTACTATCAATAAGGAAAAGGCTCTCGCAATGATCGAGCAGTACAACACTCCTGAAAAGGTAGCCGCAGGTCTTGAAGAGCTCAAGGCAACTTGGGACAGACTTCTCAGCGTTATCAATGTTGACACACCTGATGACAAGGTAAACAGAATGGTAAATATCTGGAACCAGTATCAGTGCATGGTAACATTCAACCTTTCACGTTCCGCATCATATTTTGAGAGCGGTATCGGCAGAGGAATGGGCTTCAGAGATTCAAACCAGGATATCCTCGGTTTCGTTCATCAGATACCGGACCGTGCAAGACAGCGTATCATCGACATCGCTTCTACACAGCTTCCTGACGGCGGCTGCTATCATCAGTATCAGCCTCTTACAAAGAAGGGCAACTCCGATATCGGCGGCGACTTCTCAGACGACCCACTGTGGATGATACTCTCAGTTTCCGCATATATCAAGGAAACAGGCGATTGGTCTATCCTTGACGAAATGGTGCCATATGATAACGACGAGTCAAAGGCTAAGCCAATGCTCGACCACCTTAAGGTATCATTCTATCACGTTGTAAATAACCTCGGCCCTCACGGTCTGCCACTTGCAATGAGAGCTGACTGGAACGATTGTATCAACCTTTCATGCTACTCTGACACTCCGGGCGAGAGCTTCCAGACTTATACAAACCCTAAGTTTGCAGCCGAGGGCGGCTACTCGAAGATAGCTGAGTCTGTAATGGTGGCAACACTCTTTACATACACAGGTCCTAACTATGTGTCTATCCTCAAGCATCTCGGCAAGGACGATGAAGCTGCCGCAGCACAGGCTGAGATAGACAAGATGAAGAAGAACGTTATGGAATCTGCATTTGACGGCGATTGGTTCCTGAGAGCCTACGATTCCACAGGCGCAAAAATGGGTTCTAAGGAATGTGAAGAGGGCAAGATATTCATTGAGCCACAGGGCTTCGCAGTTATGTCTGAAATAGGCAAGGACGAGGGTGCTGACATCAAGACACTTGATTCTATCGACAAGTACCTCAATACAAAGTATGGTCTTGTTCTTAACAACCCTGCATACTCAAAGTATTATATCCAGTATGGTGAGATATCCACATATCCGGGCGGATATAAGGAGAACGCCGGTATCTTCACACACAACAATGCTTGGATAATCTGCGCAGAAGCATATGCAGGCAGAGGCGACAAGGCGTTCGAGTATTACAGCAAGATAGCTCCTGCATTCAACGAGGAGATATCTGATCTTCATAAGACAGAGCCTTATGTATACGGTCAGATGATAGCCGGTAAGGACGCAAGCAGATTTGGCGAGGGCAAGAACAGCTGGCTCACAGGTACAGCCGCATGGAACATGGTAGCTATCTCACAGTACATTCTCGGTGTACAGGCTGACTTTGACGGCTTGAAGATAGATCCATCTATCCCTCACGAGTGGGACGGCATGACAGCAACACGTCAGTACAGAGGTGCAACATACAACATCACTGTTAAGAACCCTGATCACGTTTGCAAGGGCGTAAAGAGCGTAACTGTTGACGGCAAGGCAGTAGAGGGCAATGTTCTCCCTGTTGCTGAGAACGGTTCAACAGTTAACATTGAGGTCGTAATGGGCTAAGCAATACAAATTTTAAAGGCGAGATTATGTTTTTTTGGAAAGACAAAGAAAAAAATAAACCAACTACAATTGAGCATCCTGTATTAGGAACTTTGATTAAAAAAACAGATTGGTACACAAAGAAGAGCTTTATCATTACATTATGGGATAAAACTTTTGACCTGTATCTATGTATATACTCAAATCAAAAAGATGCTGTAATTTCATTTGAACAAGAAGAAGCAATCAGATATTATTTTGATAATCAGATTCAAATCGAACGAGATATTCAAAAAATGTTGTTGAATTTTTTTCACACTTCAGATTGTTCTTTGATTGAAAAGAGTATACAAATTGAAGGATTGAATTTTACAAGGAATGGAGCTATCAGCATTGGTTTAATATCTGATTTTTCTGATGAGTTTCTTGAAAAACATATTGGAGAAGATGTTATTTTTACAGATTCTTTTGGGATGTCAGTTTATCCGATTAAGGCGGTGCTTCCAAATGAGAAAGTATATTACAACTTCAATAATAAATACGAAGGAGACCAGCTTTAATATGAATGTGTTTGACAGCATAATTACTGGACTTAACGAGGCAGTTGACTACGAAAAAGGTAAAATTTCTGCTAAAAAACAACTCTTAGAATAGAGCCTTTGCCTGATATATCTGCTGAAGATATAAAAGCGATCCGAAAAAAGCTGGGATTTACGCAGGCGGTATTTGCCGCGGTGATCGGAGTTTCGACAAAAACTGTTGAGGCGTGGGAAACAGGTACGAACCAGCCTATCGGTCCTGCACGCAGAATGATCTCACTCATTCAGTTTGACCCAGAAATTCTGCAAAGCTACCATATCGTAAATGAAAATGTTATTTAACTATGACCGCAGTTCTTTGAGGACTGCGGATCTTTTTATCCCGTCACATCAAAGACCTTTTTGATGTGTTCAACACAAAAAAGCCGCCCACCAGCGTGGACGGCTTTTGTCATATGCGAATTATTCCTGCGGACCCATTACCTTGACCATAACGGCTTTCTGTGCATGAAGTCTGTTTTCAGCTTCCTCGAATATCTCATTTGCGTGAGCCTCGAATACCTTTTCTGTTATCTCCTCTTCACGGTGAGCAGGCAGACAGTGCTGTACCATTGCGTCAGCCTTTGCAACAGCCATAATATCGTCGTTTATCTGATAGCCCTTGAATGCGATCTTTCTCTTCTCAGTCTCAGCTTCCTCGCCCATTGAAGTCCAAACGTCTGTGAAAAGTACGTCAGAGTCCTTTGCAGCCTCAAGAGGAACGTCAGTCATTGAGAACTTGTCGCCGTAGCCCTTGGCAAATTCAAGAACCTCAGCAGCAGGCTGATAATCCTTAGGGCAAGCGATAGAAACTTCCATGCCTACCTTAAGTCCACCAACGATAAGCGAGTTTGCCATGTTGTTGCCGTCGCCTATGTAGCACATTTTCAGACCCTCGAAACGTCCCTTGAACTCTCTGATAGTCATAAGGTCAGCAAGCACCTGACAAGGGTGGCAGAAGTCTGTCAGACCATTTATTATTGGGATAGAGCCATATTTAGCAAGATCCTCAACCTCTTTCTGCTCAAAAGTACGGATCATGATGCCGTCAAGGTAACGTGAAAGAACACGGGCTGTGTCCTGAACAGGCTCGCCTCTGCCTATCTGGAGGTCACGGTTTGAAAGGAAAAGTGCCTGACCGCCAAGCTGGTACATACCTGTTTCAAAAGAAACTCTAGTACGGGTAGAGGACTTCTGGAATATCATTCCGAGAGTTTTGCCTTTAAGAATGTGATGCTCGATACCGTTTTTGTTTTCGTATTTGAGCTGGTCTGCAAGATTGAGAATGTCGAGAATTTCCTCCTTGGAAAGGTCGAGCATTTTAAGTAAATGTTTCATAATATTTCCTCCGTAATTTGATTTTTATTTGGTATTGCGTAGCCAACGGGCGAACGCTGTTCGCACCTAAACACTTTGTTATTTCTCATCAAGGACTTTTTTCAGTATAGCAAGTCCCTTGTCTATCTGTTCATATGAGATATTCAGCGGCGGCAAAAATCTCAGCTTGTCCTTTGCCGTGAGAATAAGAAGTCCGTTTTCAAAGCACTTGTTAAGCACGTCAGCGGCTTTCTTTGTTTTGAGCCTTACGCCTATCATAAGACCAAGTCCGTCAACGCCCTCAACTTCGTCTATTTCTGCAAGCTTTTCTCTGAAATATTCTCCCTTTTTGCGAACTTCCTCAAGAAATTCAGGCTTTGTCACCTTGTCAAGAACTGCGTTTCCGCCTGCGCAGGAAATAGGATTTCCACCAAATGTCGAGCCGTGTGTACCCTTGCTAAGCACCTCACTGCACTTCTTGTTAGCAAGGCACACGCCTATTGGAACACCGCCTGCAAGACCCTTTGCAAGGGTGGTTATGTCAGGCTTTACGTTGTAAAGCTCAGATGTGAGGAGCTTGCCGGTTCTGCCAACGCCTGTCTGTACCTCGTCTGCGATAGTGAGTATATCCCTCTTTGCACACTCAAGCATGATAGTGTTCACAAAGCTCTGCTGAAGAGGTATAACACCGCCCTCGCCCTGAACAAACTCAAACATTACAGCGCAAACCTTATTGTCAAGCTTGTTGAGCTTGTCCATAAGATCGTCAATATCATTAGCGATAACATTCTCAAATCCGCCAACGAACGGGAAGAAGTAGTTGTGGAAAACCTCCTGTCCTGTTGCAGAAAGAGTGCAAAGCGTTCTGCCATGGAAGCTGTTCACAAGGGTGATGATGATATTTCTCTCAGCGTCCTTGCCGTATTTGTCAAAGCTGTATTTTCTTGCAAGCTTTATTGCACACTCGTTAGCCTCTGCGCCCGAGTTGCCGAAAAACATCTTGTCATAGCCTGTTGCCTCGCAAAGTCTTTTTGCAAAGTCAGCCTGTACCTTTGTGTAATAGTAGTTTGAGGTGTGCTGTATCTTGTGT
Organism: Ruminococcus sp. AF37-20; assembly: GCF_003460465.1. NCBI lineage: Bacteria > Bacillati > Bacillota > Clostridia > Eubacteriales > Oscillospiraceae > Ruminococcus > Ruminococcus sp. AF37-20. Next base: position 91,307 of record NZ_QTVE01000007.1, read on the forward strand.
GCCTGATCGCAGATAGCGTTCACCCAATCCTCGTCGCAGTAGCCAAGGCTGTTTGTGCCGATACCGGAGCCGAAGTCGATATACTCTTTTCCGTCCTCGCCCACAGCCGTCTGACCATGACCGCTTTCCATAACAAGACCTATTCTGCCATAGGTCTGCATAACGTGTTCGTTGAACTGTTCTATGGTGTTCATTTTTATCACTCTTTTCAATATGTATTGATATTTTATATAAACTGTGTACCGATACCCTCGTTAGAGAGCAGCTCGATAAGTATCGAGTGCGGTACTCTGCCGTCAATGATAGTGGTCTTTTTAACGCCACGTCTTACGGCTTCAACACAGCAGTCTATCTTTGGTATCATTCCACCGCTTATGATGCCTTTCTTTTTGAGATAAGGCACATCGCTGACGTTTACCTGTGGGATAAGAGTAGAATCATCGTCCTTGTCCTCCAGCAGACCAACTATATCCGTCATAAGGATAAGCTTTTCCGCTCTCAGACAAGAGGCTATCCTAGCCGCCGCAGTGTCAGCATTGATATTGTAAGACTGTCCGTCCTCGCCAACGCCAACTGTGGAGATTATAGGAACATAACCGTTGTTAAGTGCGTCAACTATAGGCTTTGTCGTCACCTTTTTGATGTCGCCCACAAAGCCAAGGTCTACTTCGCTGTCAAGCTTCTGCGCAAGTATCATCTGACCGTCACAGCCGCAAAGACCGAGAGCCTTTCCGCCATGAAGCTGCAAAGCGCAAACAAGCTCCTTGTTTACCTTGCCGCAAAGCACCATTTTAACGATATCTATAGTTTCTGCGTCAGTGTATCTCAGACCGTTTATGAACTTGCTTTCAATGCCGACTCTTTTGAGCATTGCGTTTATCTCAGGTCCACCGCCATGAACAAGAACTACCTTTATGCCTACCTCGCTGAGAAGCACGATATCGCTCATAACAGCTTCTTTAAGCTCAGCGTTTGTCATAGCGTTGCCGCCGTATTTTACAACGACTATCTTGTCGTGGTATTTCTGAATGTGTGGCAGAGCGTCAATAAGTATCTGACTCCTGATTTTATTGCTTATGTCCATTTCTCATTCTTCTTTCCTATACTGATTTTATGTCTTAGCTTCTGTAATCGCCGTTTATCTTAACATAATCATATGTAAGGTCACAGCCCCATGCAGTGGCAGTGCCGTTGCCGTCGCCGATAGAAACGCTTATTGTGATCTCGTCCTCAAGAAGAACGGTCTTAGCCACTTCCTCAGAGAACTCTATGCCTGCGCCGTTGTGACAAACGTGTATCTCTCCTGCCTTTGATGACAGTGAAACGTCCACCTTGTTTATGTCAAAATCAGCATCAGCGTATCCAACAGCGCAGAGTATCCTGCCCCAGTTAGCGTCTGCACCGAACATTGCACACTTGAAAAGCGGCGAGCATATAACGCTCTTTGCAACGATTATAGCGGTGTCAAGGTCTTTTGCACCGGTAACAGTACATTCAAGAAGCTTAGTTGCACCCTCGCCGTCCTTTGCGAGCATCTTAGTAATGTTCATCATAACGATATAAAGAGCTTTTTTGAACACCTCGTAGCTCTCACCCTCAGCTGTTATCTCAGGGTTTCCTGCAAGTCCGTTAGCCATAACAGCACAGGTATCGTTCGTTGACTGGTCGCCGTCAACTGACAGGCAGTTATATGTTATCTTCACTATCTCAGTGAGAGCCTTTTTGAGCATTTCGGAGGATACAGCGCAGTCTGTAGTGATAACATTGAGCGTAGTCGCCATGTTAGGGTGTATCATACCGCTGCCCTTGCCCATGCCGCCAACGTGGCAGATCTTGCCGTCAAGCTCAAACTCAACAGCCACTTCCTTTTTCACTGTATCAGTAGTCATGATAGCGATAGCGGCTTTTTCGTTTCCCTCATAGGAAAGTCCCTCATAAAGCTCGTCTATCTTAGCTTCGATAGGTTCAAGAGGGAGTATCTGACCAATAACGCCTGTCTGAGCGATAAGAATTTCCTCAGGCTTAACGCCCATTTTAGCGGCAGTCATCTCGCACATTTTGTAAGCCTTTTCCTCGCCGTCAGCGTTGCAGGTGTTAGCGTTTTTGGAGTTGAGGATAAAGCCCTTAGCCTTGCCGCCTGTTTTAGCAAGATTTTTCTGAGAAACAGTAACAGGAGCACCCTTGACCTTATTCTGAGTAAAAACGCCGGCGGCAGAGCACATAACGTCAGACTCCACAAGGCAGAGGTCAGGTTTTTTTGTAGGGTTTTCCTTTATGCCGCAATAAAGACCGTTAGCCTTAAAGCCCTTTGCAGCACACACGCCGCCGTCTACATACTTATAGCCGTCGAAATTTTTCTTTGATATCTCTTTCATATTCAAAACTCCTTACAAAATTTTCACACTAATTAGATCAGGACAGATTTTTTCTATTAATTATTTCTGTAGGGGCGAACAGCGTTCGCCCGCTTATTTTTTCCGCACTTTTATATTCGCACTCATTGGTCGGGAATTGCTCTCCTTTGTGGGGGAGCTTATTGTCGCCGTTGGCGAGTCATTTGAAGACGCTTCGCTGTTCAAATGACAAAAGCGGCGGAGTTTTGTTGGTTTTTAGGCTTGGTTGAGAAATTTTACTTCGGTTTGTTTTATTTTTTTGTCCGCCGCTTTTTTAGACCGTACTTTTGTGGAGGGGGCTCTGCCCCCTGTTGGGTTTGATTTTGCTTTTGGCTTTATTTTGCCCCCGCTGGGGCTGCTCGCCCCCGTCCCTCGGCAGGGCTAACGCCGCCCTGCACCGGCGATTTTTTGTGCGGTGCTTTTGGTTTGTTTTTTGCTTTTTTGTTATTCCAGACCCGTTGCTTCGTTTATCCCCAACATTATATTCATATTCTGTATTGCTGCGCCGCTTGCACCTTTTCCAAGGTTATCAAATCTCGACATAAGCAATATCTGATCTTCATTTCCGCAGACGAATATCTGCATATTATTTGTTCCTGCCAATGTATTCGCCGCGATAAATCCGTCGGCAAGCGTTTCTGTTCCCCCAAGCTCCATTACCTTAACGAAATGCTGACCAAGATAATGCTCCGCCATTATTTCATGAATATTCTCAGGTGTATATTTCTTTGTCAAACATCTTGTCACCAGCGGCACAGAAACAACCATACCATTATAATAGTCGTCCACTATCGGATTGAACATAGGCTTATATTTAAGTCCGCACACCGCCTGCATTTCAGGGATATGCTTGTGCTTCTGTCCAAGTGCATACTGACGTGGAGAATACATTTCCTTTGTTTTATTTTCGCTCTCCATAGCGGCTATCATTTTCTTTCCGCCGCCGCTGTAGCCTGAAACTGCATGGCAGGTAACAGGATAATCCTCAGGAAGCACTCCTGCCTTTACGAGAGGATAAACAAGGCTTATAAAGCCGCTTGCATAACAGCCTGGGTTTGCAACTCTTTTTGAATTGCGGATATTCTCTCTATGCTTTTCAGAAAGCTCAGGGAAGCCGTAATCCCAAGCAGGGTTTGTTCTGTGTGCAGTAGAAGCGTCGATTATCCTAACGTCAGGGTTAGTGCAAAGTGAAGCCGCCTCTATTGCCGCTGCGTCAGGCAGGCAGAGAAAGGTTATATCAGATGAATTTATCATCTTTGCTCTCTCGTTCACGTCCTTGCGCTTTTCCTCGTCAATGAGCATTATCTCAACGTCGTTTCTGTTCTGAAAACGCTCATATATCTGAAGTCCCGTTGTTCCCTCTTTGCCGTCAATAAAAACTCTTGTTTTCATTTTTCTTCATATCCTTCTATAAAACTTTATGATCTTACAATTTAATTACGCAAACATATTATTTATGTAGTGGAACGGCTAAATTTCTGCTTTGCAGAAATGCAACGTCCCACTTGCACTGATTTTATTCAATCGTCCAAAATGTTCTTGTATTCAGGTTCTTTTTTCAGCTTTTTACGCTTTTTATCTTCCTTTGCGGCATTTATTGCGTCCTTATCCGCAAAGCAGTTTCCAATACCTGCAGCGAAGCCTGCGGTCAACACAGTGAGTACGATAAAGTTCGGCACTACCGACCTTGCTTCCTCCACGAAGATATATTCTATCACCGAAACCGCTATCATCACAGGTGCAACATACCATTTCAAGCCGTAGTTCTTAGCGTGTCGGTAGCAAGCCCACCATGTACACACAGGGTACACTACCGTAAATCCCACCGCAAACAGCGGATATATCACAAAAAGCTTAGCTGTAAAAAGCCACATTATAACTGTCGCAAGCTCCCACAGCACAAGATATAGCAGTGCCGCCTTAACAGGGGAGCGGCGTTTATCAAAGCTTGTTTCTGACATATTCTATCTGAGCTTTTACAGACTCAGGCGCAGGACCGCCTGCCGCTTTTCTCTGCATTACGCAGGTGTCAAGGCTGATAGCGTCATAAACGTCCTCGTCAAAGTTGTCAGTGAGCTTCTTGTAGTCATCCAATGGGAGAGTTTCAAGTGTACAGCCCTTTTCAATGCAGGTGTGAACGAGAGTGCCTGTTATCTTGTAAGCATCCCTGAAAGGCATACCCTTTTTAACAAGATAGTCAGCGCAGTCTGTAGCGTTTATAAAGCCCTTGGCTGCGGCGTTTCTCATGTTCTCAGGGATAACTTTCATTGTGGCAAGCATCGGATCGAAGGTTTTAAGACAAAGCTTAACAGTGTCAATAGCGTCAAAGATAGCTTCCTTGTCCTCCTGCATATCCTTGTTGTATGCAAGCGGCAGACCCTTCATCATAACGAGCAGTGTGTTAAGATCGCCGTAAACTCTTCCTGTCTTTCCTCTTATAAGCTCAGTAACGTCAGGATTTTTCTTCTGCGGCATGATAGACGAGCCTGTTGCATAAGCGTCGTCAAGCTCGATAAATTTGAATTCCCATGAGCACCAAAGTATTATCTCCTCAGAAAATCTTGAAAGGTGCATCATAAGCAGTGAGATAGCCGAGCAAAGCTCAATGCAGAAATCTCTGTCTGAAACGCCGTCAAGTGAGTTCTGTGTTATCTCGTCAAAGCCAAGCAGGTCGCAAACCCTCTGTCTGTTTATAGGATAAGTTGTGGAAGCCAGCGCACCACTGCCCAAAGGCATGATGTTCGTTCTCTTGTAGCTGTCCTCAAGTCTTGAAATATCTCTCAGAAGCATATTTGCATACGCCATAAGGTGGTGAGCAAATGTGATAGGCTGTGCCCTCTGAAGATGAGTATATCCCGGCATAACAGTTGTGAGATTTTTCTCTGCAATGTCAAGGATAGTGTGTTCAAGCTTTTTAACAAGCTCGATTATCTCTTTGGTTTCGGCTCTGAGTATCATTCTCACGTCAAGTGCCACCTGATCGTTTCTTGATCTTGCCGTATGAAGCCTCTTGCCTGTGTCACCGAGCCTTTTTGTAAGCTCAGCCTCAACAAACATATGAACGTCCTCTGCAGTAGGGTCAAACTGTAATCTGCCCTCGTCGATATCCGCAAGAATACCCTTAAGTCCCTGGACTATTTTTTCGCTTTCGTGCTTTTCGATTATACCGCACTCGCCCAGCATTGTGGCGTGCGCCATAGAGCCTTCTATATCATAGCGGTACATTCTTGCGTCAAAGGAAATAGATGAATTGAAATCATTGACTCTTTCGTCAACTTCCTTTGTAAATCTTCCTGCCCACATTTTCCCTGCCATTTTAAAACCGTCCTTTATGTTTATTTCAAGTTATCAAATATAAAAAATGTATGGGCAAAATGACCCCAAAGGATCATCCTGCCCCAATACATTTCAATAAGTGCGGATCACATTTCCTTTTCGTGCTGTTCAAGCAGCTTCTGGATATCCACGCCGTTGATCTTCAGACCGTCTATCTTGCAATCGTTTATCTCAACGTTTGTAAGGTCACAGTGAATGAACTGTGAGTTCTTAAGATCAGGATTTTTAAACTCAACATTGTTCATGATAGAGCAGCCAAATCTCGAGTTGCTGAGATTTACGCCCAAGAACTTTGTGTTTACCATATACATATCTGCAAAGTCGCTTTCTTTCATGCTGACGTTGTTGAAATGTGTCTCATCCATATTAACGTCATCGAAAACGGCTTCCTTAAGATTTACGTTCGAGAACTTTGCTCCGCCGAGGTTTACGTCCTCAAAAGAGGAGTTCGGCAGGCTGTCATAAGAGATCTCGACCTTCTTGTCTATTGCAGGCTCAAAAATGCTGTTGTTATCTGACATATCAAAACCTCCGTGAAAAATATTATACAAACTTTTTAAGGCTATACACCTTTATGCTCTGTGAAGCAGAGCGTCACTATTAGTCCTTCTTAGCGTTTCTCTTCTGCTCGAGTTTAGCTCTTACCTTGATAGGCAGACCGAAGAGGTTGATAAATCCTGCTGAATCAGCCTGATTGTAAACATTGTCCTCATCGAATGTAGCAACTTCTTCATCATAAAGTGTGTACGGAGATGTTACGCCTGCGTTTATCATGTTGCCCTTGTAAAGCTTCAGCTTAACGTCACCTGTAACAGTCTTCTGTGTTTCTGTAACAAATGCGCTCATAGCCTCACGGAGAGGAGTGAACCACTGACCATTGTAAACAATGTCAGCAAACTTGATCGAAAGATACTGCTTAACTCTTGCAGTTTCCTTGTCAAGTGTGATAGTTTCAAGAACCTCATGAGCTTTGTAAAGGATAGCTCCGCCCGGAGTTTCATAAACGCCTCTTGACTTCATGCCGACAAGTCTGTTCTCAACAAGGTCAGCAAGACCGATACCGTTTGCACCGCCAAGCTCGTTAAGCTTTGTAACAAGCTCCTTGCCGTTCATCTCAACGCCGTCAACTGCTGTTGGGATACCCTTTTCAAAGTGGATAGTTACATAAGTTGGCTTATCAGGAGCCATGATAGGTGAAACGCCCATTTCAAGGAAGCCCGGCTTCTCATACTGTGGCTCGTTTGCAGGATCTTCAAGATCCAGACCTTCGTGTGAAAGGTGCCAAAGGTTCTTGTCCTTTGAGTAGTTTGTTTCTCTGTTTATCTTCAGAGGAATGTTGTGTGCCTCAGCATACTCGATCTCCTGCTCTCTTGACTTGAGATCCCAGATTCTCCAAGGAGCGATTATTTGCATATCAGGAGCGAAAGCCTTGATAGCAAGCTCAAATCTAACCTGGTCGTTACCCTTACCTGTGCAGCCGTGGCATATAGCGTCAGCGCCCTCTTTGATAGCGATCTCAGCTATTCTCTTTGCAATAATCGGACGAGCAAATGAAGTGCCGAGGAGGTACTGGTTCTCATAAACAGCGCCAGCCTGTACTGTTGGATATACATAATCCTCGATGAACTCTTCTGTAAGGTCCTCGATATAGAGCTTAGAAGCGCCTGTCTTGATAGCCTTTTCCTCAAGACCGTCAAGCTCTGTGCCCTGACCAACGTTTCCTGAAACAGCGATTACTTCGCAGTTGTTGTAGTTTTCCTTGAGCCACGGAATGATGATAGATGTATCAAGTCCGCCGGAATAAGCAAGGACAACTTTTTTGATCTCTTTTGCCATAACAAAATTCCTCCATTGTATGTAGTAAGTATGTTTGTATAATATTTTCACGGCTCTCATGCCGATAAAATTATTATACACCTTTATACAGCATTGTCAAGTGCTTTTGCATAAAAATTTTATATTTATACACATTTCAAGACTTTTTAATGTATATTTTTAGATAATATACAATTTATTCTGTATAAACTTCAAAAGATATACATATCGAGTATTGTAACGGCATAAAATAAAACAGCTAAACCAAAAACACAAAAACAGCTTTACAAATACTTAATTCAATTATATCACTATTCTTCAAAAAAAGCAACACAAAAAAGCCCTGTTTTAACGATTTTTGTACAATATTTCAGGGCTTTCAAGGGGTTGCAATTTCATAAGAAATGATATATAATATACTCAGACGTTTTCTATACGATATTGGTGTACAATAAGTATGATAAGTCTGACATAATACTGAAAGGCGGTAATGAAAATGAGCAGTTTCAACGGTTTCAAAGAGGTAACAGAAAAGCTTGACGCTATTGACTTCAATCCATACAAAAAGATAGGCAAGGAGTGGTTTCTTGTAACAGCAGGCGACGAGAGTGGCTGGAACACAATGACAGCTTCTTGGGGCTTTGCAGGCGTTATGTGGGGAAAGAACACCTTCACCACAGTTATAAGACCACAGAGATATACAAAGGAATTTATCGACAAGGCAGAATATTTCACCATAAGCTTTTTCAAAGAGGAGTATAAAAAGGCGCTTTCTTTCTGTGGCTCACATAGCGGACGTGACTGCGACAAGGCAAAGGAAACAGGTCTGACCCCTGTGTTCGTGTCTGAAAACGGCGTGGAGGTAACAGCTTTTGCGGAAGCTGATATGGTGCTTGTGTGCAAAAAGGCTTATGTTCAGGAGATGAAGCCTGAGTGCTTTGTTGATACTGAAAACGATGAGAAATGGTATTCTGACAAGGATTATCACTATCAGTATATCGGCGAGATAGTAAAGGCATTTGTGAAGGAATAATCTGCGAATAAATGCAAAGGATAGGTAGTAATGGTACGTCTTAATGATGATAAAGAAATGGTAAAGAGCATAAAAGAGGGGCTAAAGCGCACAGGTGGCTATTGTCCGTGCAGGATACAGCGCACAGATGAAAACAAGTGTATGTGCAAAGAGTTCCGTGAGCAGATAGCCGACCCGAATTTTGAGGGCTTCTGCCATTGTATGCTCTATTACAAAAGCAAAGACTAGAAAAGGAGCTGTGAAAAATGTCTGTAAAGGTTATAACAAAGGATAATTTTGAAAACGAAGTAATGCACTCGGAAAAGCCTGTCCTGCTTGACTTCTGGGCAGCATGGTGCGGTCCGTGCAAAATGCTTTCACCGCTGGTGGATAAGTATTCTGAGGAGGACAGTTCTGTAAAGGTGGGGAAGGTCAACGTTGACGAGGAAAACGATCTTGCAGCCGCTTTCGGTATCTCGAGCATACCTGCCCTTTTTGTTGTGAAACATGGCAAGGTAGTTGCTTCAACTGTCGGCTATATGCCTGAGGAGGAGCTCAAATCTTTTGTGGCTTCGGCAAAGGCGAAGTAAAAACAGTTTATCATAACATAACAAAGCAAAGTGTATGGGCGACCTTTGGTCGCCCGCTTTTTTTGTATCGGAATTGGACTATGAACACCTAAGCTTTGTCCATAAAATCTCGGGTTTTGTCCACTTGAAAGATATGCGGTTTGCTGTTATAATCAAGTATAGAAAAAATAAAATTTCGGAGGTATCTTCTATGCTTGATAAAGTGAACAGACATAACGTTACGCTGCTTTCAGGACTTTTTCGTGAAAGAGCCGACCTTAACAGAAACTATCTTTTTGAGCTTGACTCCACTTGCCTTTTGCAGAATTTCTACCTAGAAGCAGGCGTTGTAATGCCGGGGCTTCAGGTGGCGAACGATCCTGAAGGAGCAAAGCTCCACTGGGGCTGGGAAGCTCCTACCTGCCAGTTGAGAGGTCATTTTCTAGGTCATTGGCTGTCTGCGGCGGCAGCTTATTGCGCTTCAAATGAGGATATTGAGCTTAAAGCAAAGCTTGATAAGATAATAAGCGAGCTTGCACGCTGTCAGAAGCTCAATGGCGGCGAGTGGATAGGCTCTATCCCTGAAAAGTATTTCGATTTGATGGCAAGAGGTCAGTATGTGTGGTCGCCTCAGTATGTAATGCACAAAACTGTCATGGGTCTTACTGACGTGTATAAATACACAGGCAATGAGCAGGCGCTTGGCATTGTGAGCAAGCTTGCAGATTGGTATGTTCATTGGACAGACGAGATGCTGAAACGTTCACCCGACGCCATCTATAAGGGCGAGCAGGGCGGTATGCTCGAAGTCTGGGCTGACCTTTACGGCATAACAAAAGACGAAAAGTATATGAAGCTTGCCGAACGCTACAGCGGAAACTGCGTTTTCGATACCTTGGATAAGGGCGGCGACGCTCTCACAAACGACCACGCAAACGCAGGTATCCCGCTTTCTCATGGTGCGGCAAGAATGTATGAGATAACAGGGGATGAAAAGTGGAAAACGCGCACAGAGAGATTTTTCAAGTGCGCTGTCACAGACCGTGGAACATACGCCACAAGCGGTGCAAACTCAGGTGAGTTCTGGGTGCCGCCTCATCAGCAGGGTCATTTCCTTGGTGCGTCAGATCAGGAGTTTTGCACTGTATACAACCTCGTAAGAACTGCCGACTACCTCTTCAAGTGGACAGGTGACACAAAGTATGCAGATTATATCGAGCGTTGCCTTTATAACGGTTTTCTTGCACAGCAGAACGCTTCTACCGGTATGCCAACATATTTCCTGCCTCTTAAACACGGCTCAAAGAAAAAATGGGGCAGCAAGACCCACGATTTCTGGTGCTGTCACGGAACAATGGTGCAGGCTCAGACTCTTTATCCTGACCTTGTCTATTTTACAGACAGTGAGGGCATTATTGTCAGCCAGTATATACCTTCAAAGGCTGATATCACAGTATCAGACAAGCCTGTTCATATTGAGCAGACAACTGATATGAAAAACTACAACAGCCAGACTTTCTTTGATGAACATTCTGACTTCACAATGTCACGCTGGTCAATGAAGTTCACAGTAAGCTGTGAAGAAAAGACAGCTTTTGTTCTGAAGCTTCGCCTGCCTGAATGGGTAAGCGGTGAGCCTGAAGTGACAGTGAACGGCAACGCAGTAAAGGCTGAGATCGCAAACGGCTATATAAAGCTAGCAGGGGAGTGGCAGAACGACACAGTTGGTCTTTTCTTCCCATCAGAAATAAGAATGGAGCGTCTTGAAGATATGCCATACCTTGCAGCAGCTGTTGACGGACCGATAGTTCTTGCAGGTATAACAGGCTGTGACTGCGGTTTACACGGTGACTACTCAAAGCCTGCCGATATTTTCGAGCCACAGATAGAACACACCTACAGCACATTTCCATGGAAGCAGAATGAGTATATCACAAAGGGACAGGAATATAACATCACATTCAAGCCACTTTACGACGTTATGGACGAGGAATACACAGTTTATTTCTCTGAGAAGAAGTAAGTTTTTATCAAACCTCCTGTAGGTGCAACCAGTGTCCGCTCACTTGTTTTATCAACTTTTAGTTAATATAAAATAAAGGCGATACCGCACAAAAGTGCGTGTGGTATCGCTTCTTTTATTTACTGTTTATATTCCTTTTCCTAAACGCCTCACGATATTGCATAGGCGTCATGCCCTCAAGCTTGCGAAAAGTCCTCATAAAGTATTTTTCGTCAGAAAAACCGCTTGAATAGGCGGTTTCCTTTATACTTATGCCCTCCGTTTCAAGAAGCCTTTTGGCGATGTCTATTCTAGTGCGGCTTAGATATTTTATAAGCGTACAGCCTGTTTCCCTCTTGAAGATAAGGGAAAGATATTCAGCGTTGTAGTGAAAATGCCGTGCTATCATCTCTGCCGTGAGCTTTTTCTGACAGTTCGATCTTATCCATTGGCAGATGTTGTATATCTTTGGGGATATCTCATGTTCATTCCCGGCGGCAAGATATTGCTGTGTTATCTCCATAAGAAGCATTGAAAGTGTGCAAACAGGGAGCATTTCAGTGTAAAGCCTTTCCTGTCGCTGATAGTCAAGAAGCTGTCTGAAAATGATGCTCACACGTCCAGGGTCTGCGGCGGTGAAATGCTCAGGGATAACGTATGCAAAGCCGCTCTCAGGACAGCTTTCCCCACGGGTTTTCGGAGCAGAGAAGTGTACCCACATATATGAAAGCCTGCCTGCGCATGGCTTTGTGCCCCAATGTTCTGTGCCGGAGGGCAGGAGGACATATTCTCCCGAACGCACGGCAAAATCGGTGTCGTTCATTGTGATAAAAAGCGTCCCCTCTGTCACAAAAATAAGCACATCACAGTTAAGCGTTCTCCTGATGTGCAGAAAACCACCGCTATTCTCAAGACAGCCGCAGGTGAAAAACCTAGGCTGTGGGCATTTTTCGTATATATTGAGCATTTTCTCACCCTCTTTTATTTGATTATATCACATCCTCTGCATTTTGTCACTAGGGTAAAATAAAAGCCCTGCAAAACGCAGAGCTTTTAAATATGTTGCTTTAGGTATTATCTGTAATATATTGTAGGGGCTGGCGCCCTCGACAGCCCGCTTTCTCAGGGCTTGAGAATTATTTTACACTTTGAAAACAATGCCAAGCTTCAATATCCTATCTCTCCTCACGGAAATAATTTATACCGCAGGATTGTGGCTGTGAACGCTCTCTTGATTTTTTCACTGAAGTGATGATAAGAACAAGAGCCGTTACAAGATATGGGAGCATATCAAAGAATGACTCAGGAACAGTGAAGCCGAGGTTTTTCGGGAAGTAGTATTTCAGTACCATGAATGCACCGAAAATATACGCTCCGTAAATAGCCCTTGCAGGATTCCATACAGCGAAGATAACAAGCGCTACAGCTATCCAGCCAAGACCGTTCACGCTGTTTGCCATCCAAACACCGCCGTTTATTACCATTGAGCAGAACGCTCCGCCTATTCCGCATATTCCTCCGCCGATAAGAACGTTTATGTATTTGTATTTCACAACGCTTATTCCCACAGCGTCAGCAACAGCAGGATTCTCACCGATAGTTCTAAGGTTAAGACCAACTTTAGTCTTTTTCAGATAGATAAACATTATCACAGCGATAACAATGCTCAGATATGTGAAAATGTTCTGTGAGAAAAGCACCTCTCCAAGAACAGGTATCTTGCTAAGAAGCGGTATTTTTATGTCTTTCAGGCTGTTCATAACTCCCTCAGGAAGCTTGAGATTTCCTGTAGGTGAAGCGGATATCATCTGCTCGCCTATGAAGTTTGAAAGTCCCGTGCCGAATATAGTCAGTGTAAGACCTGTTACGTTTTGGTTCGCCATCATTGTTATGGTAAGAAAAGCATAGATAAGGGAAACAAGCGCACCCATAAGAAATGCCGCAAGTATGGAAAGCCAAAGGCTTCCTGTCTTGTATGCTACCATAAAGCCTGCGCAAGCGCCCATTGCCATTGTTCCCTCAACGCCAAGGTTAAGGTGTCCCGCCTTTTCGTTCTGTATCTCTCCTACTGTGCCGAAAAGCAGAGGAGTACCCATATATACCGCATGGGCAAGGAATGAAATAAGTCTAGTCATTTTTCCTGCCTCCTCTTGTTACAAATCTGTATCTGATGAAGAACTCACAGCCAAGCACGAAGAACAGGATTATTCCCTGCAAAACGTCCGAGCAGTAAGGTGAAAGCACAAATTCAGACGATACTACCGTGCTGCCCTTCTCCAAAACTGCAAATAGGAACGACACTACAAGTATGCCGAATGGATTGAGGTTTGCAAGCCATGCAACTATGATAGCCGTGAAGCCTACTCCGCCTGCAACAGATGTTGAAAGTGTGTGTTCTGTTCCGCAAGCCTGCACCATTCCTGCGATACCGCAGATAGCGCCGCTCAAAAACATAGTTCTTATCATTATCTTGCTAGGGCTCATGCCTGCATATCTTGCAGTTGCATGGCTGTCTGATACTACAGTTATCTCGTAGCCCTGCTTTGTGTATTTAAGGTAGATAAATACCAATACCACAAGCACCAGACCTATCACCCAGCCTATCTGCACACCGCCTAGCGAGTCAAGCCATGCGTTAAGGTCAAATCTTGCTATCTTAGGATATCCCTTTGACTCAGGATCCTGCCATGCGCCCTTTGTGAGCCAATCTATAACGTAAAGTGCGATATAGTTGAGCATAAGGGTGAGCAAAGTTTCGTTTGTGTCGAATTTTGCCTTGAAAAATGCAGGGATAATGCCATACAGTCCTCCGCCTATCATCGCCGCAACGAACATCACAATGAAAAGCAGATAGTGAGGCATATCATAATGATAAAGAGCGAAGTATGAAGCGAAAACTCCGCCCATTATTATCTGACCCTCTGCACCGATATTCCAAAACTTCATCTTAAACGCAAGCGTAATGCCAAGAGAAGATATAAGAAGCGGTATCATTATCTTTATGGTCTCTTTGAACGGCATAAAAGGGCTTGCGGCATTCTTGCCGATAAAAGCACCCTTTACCATTTTCGCATAGTATGAAAACGGATCTTTGCCAAGAATAAGAATGAATATTCCGCCTGCACAAATAGCCAGAAGCACCGACAGAAGCCTTATGATAAGCTTTTGCTTGTTTGAGCGTTCAGCACGCTTGGCTATTCTTATAAGAGGCTCTTTTTTTATAATATCAGCCAATGCCCAGCACCTCCTCCATTGTCGAGCCTGTCATCATCATGCCTACCTGTTCCTTTGTGACCTTTTTGGCGTCACAAATACCTGTTATCTTGCCGTGACAAAGCACCATTATCCTGTCGCAAAGCTCCAGAAGAACGTCAAGGTCCTCGCCTATGAAAAGCACAGCCGTGTTCTTTTTCTTCTGCTCGTTAAGAAGCGAATATATAAGATATGATGAGTTGATGTCAAGTCCACGAACAGGATATGCGGTTATGAGCAGGTCAGGCTCACTGTGTATCTCTCGTCCAAGCAGGACCTTCTGAACGTTTCCGCCCGAAAGCATTCTTACAGGAAGCTCCGTTGACGGAGTTTTTATTTCAAGCTTTTCTATAAGCTCCTTTGAAAGCGCCTTAGCAGGCTTTCTGTCCACAAAGCAAAGCTTGCCCTGCTTGTATGTTTTAAGAAGCATATTGTCCGTCATACCCACCGAAGCGATAAGACCCATTCCAAGTCTGTCCTCAGGGATAAAGCTCATGCTTATGCCGAGATTTATTATCTCCTTAGGTGTCTTGCCTATGATGTTCTCCTTGTTGTAAAGCACTGCGCCCTTTTCTATCTTCTGAAGCCCTGCGATAGTCTCGCAAAGCTCTTTCTGACCGCTTCCTGCAATGCCTGCCACACCGAGTATCTCGCCCCTGTTTATAACAAAGCTTACGTCATCGAGAGCAATGCTTCCCTCAGAGTTCTTTACCGTCAGATCGACTACGTTAAGTATCGGCTTTACGTTCACAGGTTCAGGTCTTTCTATTGAAAGCTCCACCGCCTTGCCCACCATAAGCTCAGTGAGCTGCTTTTCACTGCTCTCTGCTGTGTTTACAGTTTCAACGCTCTTGCCCTTTCGCAGTATGGTCACTCTGTCAGATATATCCATTACCTCGCCCAGCTTGTGGGTGATGATAATGATAGCACAGCCCTGAGCTTTCATTTTTTTCAGGATATTGAAAAGCTTTTCAGTTTCCTGCGGAGTAAGGACCGCCGTAGGTTCGTCAAGAATAAGTATTTTAGCACCCCTGTAAAGCACCTTCAGTATCTCAACTGTCTGCTTTTCACTGACGGACATATTGTATACCTTTTTGTCAGGGTCAACTTCAAGACCAAGCTGTTCAGATATCTTTTTTATCTCATCTCTTACAGCGCCCTTGCTCTTAAGCTTGCCCTTTGTGCCTGCCACAATGTTGTCTGCGGCGGAGAACACCTCCACAAGCTTGAAGTGCTGATGTATCATGCCTATGCCAAGTTCGATAGAATCCATAGGTGAATTTATCGCCTCAGGCTTGCCGGCAATGTAGATATTGCCCTTGTCAGGGTGATAGATACCCGAAAGCATATTCATCAACGTGGTCTTTCCTGATCCGTTTTCGCCCAGCAGTGCAAGTATCTCACCGTATTTTACTTCAAGATCAATGCCGTCGTTTGCAACCACGCTGCCGAAAACTTTTGTTATACCGCTGCATTTTACAGCGATCTCAGCAGATATTTCTTCACTCATACTTTCAGCTCCTTTTTATGAACTTCCTTAGATTTGCTAATGTCATCAGAAACCGACAGCAGGATTACCTGCTGCCGTATGCTCATATCATTAACAAAACAGGCGGCAACCTGCACCGCCCGTATAAATGTTTTGTTAAGCTGTTAAGCCTTATTATTTGACCTCAACGTTCTTGAAGTACCAGTTGATTCCGCCTGTGATAGTAGCGTCGTCAAGAGTTTTGCCCTCTTCGCCAACTGTTTTGCCGTCGTTTGTTTCGATAACGCCGTCAAATACGTTGAATGAGCCGTCCTCAAGCTTAGCCTTAGCCTCGTCAACAGCCTTCTGCATATCCTCTGTGCAGAGATCCATGTTCAGAGGAGCGATGTCTACAAGACCGTCAGCCATGCCGCCGTAGTAGTTCTCGCACTTCCAGTTGCCATCTACGATCTGCTTTACCTGATATGTGTAGTATGCAGACCAGTTCCAAAGAGTTGAAGTAAGTGTAGCCTTAGGAGCGTCCTTAGACATATCTGTGTTGTAGCCTACGCCCCACTTGCCTGCGCTTTCAGCCTCGAGCTGTGGGTTAGGTGTGTCACAGTGCTGAGCGATAACGTCGCAGCCCTCAGAAAGAAGAGCCTTTGCAGCGTTTGTTTCCTCTGTTGGTGAATACCAGCTGTTTGTTACCTTTACATAAACCTTAGCGTCAGGATTTACAGAATAAACGCCCATTGCGAAAGCGTCGATACCGCCTGTGCACTCAGAGTTCTCGCTGCCCATAGCGGAAACGTAACCGATAAGATTTGACTCTGTCTTCATACCTGCAACGATACCGGTGAGATATCTTGCCTGATAAATTCTTCCGAAGTAGTTGTTAAGGTTCTTGCCGTTGTTCTTGTAGCCTGTGCCGTGGCAGAAATAAACGTCAGGATATTCCTCAGCGAGGGATTCCATTTTGTCCATATAGCCCCAGCTTGTGCCGAAGATTATGTTGCAGCCTTCCTCGATGCACTCACGGATAGCTGTTTCTGTAGCAGCAGGGTCGCTGTCTGATACGTTGTTTTTTCTAACGATCTGATCGTCTTTAAGTCCAAGCTCCTTCTGCATACCAACGATACCCTGATCGTGAGCATATGTGTAGCCTGAACCGTCGGCAGGGTTGCCGATGTGTATAACACCGATCTTTACAGTGTCATAGCTGAGAGTTGCCGTCTGATTGTCAGCCGACTTCTGTGATGCTTCGTCCTTAGCTGATGTACAAGCTGTAAGAGCTGTTACAGCAAGAGCCGCAGAAAGAACGAGCGCAAGAATACGTCTTACCTTCATGTTTGATCTTCCTCCATAAAATATTTATTGGTAACGCTTTGTGCGTTAGTCCCTGAAAGTGATAGTGCCGTTGTCCATAGAGTCAACGATAGCAAGAGATTCGAGCTTTACGCCCATGTCACGGATAGTCTTTCCGCCAACCTGGAATCCCTTTTCGATAACGATACCGGCACCGGCAAGCTCAGCCCCGGACTGCTTTACGATATCTATAAGCCCCATAAGAGCGCAGCCGTTAGCAAGAAAATCGTCTATAATAAGCACCTTGTCACCCTTGCCGAGATATTTTTCAGATACCATTACGTCATATGTAACGCCCTTTGTGTAGGACTTTACCTGAGTAACGAACATTTCGCCGTCAAGATTTTTGCTGAGAGTTTTCTTTGCAAAAATAACAGGGCAGTTGTTAAAATGCTGTGCCGCAATGCAGGCAATGCCGATACCGGATGACTCGATAGTGAGTATCTTGTTCACGCCTGTTCCTGCAAATCTCTTTGCAAACTCCTCACCGATATCGTTGAAAAGTTTGACGTCCATTTGGTGGTTAAGGAATTTATCGACTTTGAGAACGTTTCCTTCCTTTACTACTCCGTCCTTAAGAATACGCTGTTTTAAAATTTCCATGATCTTTTCCTCACGATACAAAAAATAGTTAAATATATTATTTTACATCAAAAAACAACTATATAAGAAAATTATACTACACTTTCGACTATTATTCAATTGCTATGGCACGTTAAAAGTTTAACATTCTATTAATTTTCGACGTCTTTTCTGTATTGTACAATAAAAAATCCGCCTGAGATCTCAGACGGATAAAAGCATTATTTTTCTTTTACTTTTCTTGATGCTATCTTAGCCGTGTTCGGCATACAGAGCATAGCGGCGGAGCTTTCGTAAATTGTGACATATATAGGAGAGTTCGTCAAATTGCAGAAAATAAGGTTTTTCGTGTCACAGTCATAAAACTCCATAAGCTCGCTGTCAATATAATATCTCCCTAGCGTATCCCATAATTCCAGCTTTTCCTCGCTTTCCGCAAGCCCCACAGAATCAATGACCAGCCCGGCGGTCACATATGCAAAAACAGGCACTACCATATCTTCCTTTTTGTAGAACATCTTGTTTCCATGTGGGTCAGTGCCGTAATAGCATATAACAAGAGTATCTTCAGGTAACTCATTTGCAACGTCAGCCTGTTCATTATCGCAAAGCCTCCGGCAGATCGTGAAAAATTTATCAAGCTGTGCCGTGAGCTTTTCTCTCTGCATTTTAGCTGTTTCAGCAAGCTCACTGCTTCCTGTTTTTTGTGCGGCATTTTCAGCTATATCGCAGTCAAAATAATCGCTTGGCGTTTTAAGCTCATAAACGTTGTTTGTTGTTTTGGCAAAAAGCTTTCCGTCCTCGGAGTATACCGAGGTCACAGGAGAACTGCGTATGAATTTTCCGTCAGGGAACTTTTGACTGCCATATACAAGACCTTGAACGCAGTAAAACACTGTGTCGTCCGTGATAGGGTCAGGGAAACAGCTTTGAGCCGTGTTTGGATATGAAAAAAGCGAATTTTTCAAATTCCTTATTGCCACACGCCACTTGTCAAGATACATTTTTTCTCCCTCGCTTTCAGCATTCATACCTATATAATATCAGATAGTGTATATTTTGTCAATAAAGCTGACAGCTTAATAATAGAAAAAAAGCCCCCGCTTATCGCAGAGGACTTTTTCAGATCATTTCGTCCGGCTGAAATATTTTTCGTTTGCACTGCCTGAAATATTGATCTTTAAAAGATTGTTCGTTCTCAGGCGTACCAGCTCATCTATATACGGCTTCATAACAAAGTCTGAAACTCTGTTCTTCAATTTTGTCATGCCTTTAAGTACGCTATGAGCCTGAGTTATAGCAATAACGGGAAGTCTTCTTTCATCAATGTCAAGAGGAAATTCGTCGTCCTTGGAAATAAGCTGTATGTCAAAATAAATAAGGTCGATATCCTCGTTAAGAAGAAGCTTTTTCCCTTCCTGAATGGTTTCTGCAGTGAAAACGGTATTTTCCTGAGAAAGTATCCCTTCGAGCTGACAGCGTGCGTCGCTGTTGTTGCTTACAATAAGGATCTTGTGCTTTCGGTCTATTTCGTTTTGGATATAGTTCTTATAGTCGTTTATGCGTTTATCCGTCAACACCATGTCGGTCACGTCCGTGAAATACGCTATAAGCACAGAGCTTACACCTGTTTCGCTGATAAATCGTAAATGCGTCTTGAACCAGTGCTTCTTGCCGTTTATCTCGTGCATACTGAGAACACATTCTGCTCTGTCCTTGCTCTCTATTGCCTTGTTCACAGTGCTTGTGAATTTCTCTTTGCATTCGCTGTCAATGCAGTTCTTAACATTGAGTTTGCCGTACACACTGCTGTCATAGCCGTATTTTTGTGAAAATGCCTTGTTTGAACATACCATTACCACTGTGCCGTCCGGAAAACATTCATATATCGTAGCAGGCTGGTCGATGCTGTCGATATATGCCAGCAATCCTCCGCCTTTGCCCCACAGCAGGTCGTTTACCGACGTCCCGTTCTCAGGCACAGGCTGTTCCTCCTGATCTGAAATAAGCTTTTCATAGTCTGCCGCAGGCAAAGGCTTTGAATAATAGAAACCCTGAATGTAGTCACAGCCTACGCTTTTCAGAAATTCTACCTGCTCCGCTTTGTCAACGCCTTCCGCTATAACAGGGATATTGAGCCATTTGGCCATTCTGATAACAGAAGAAATTATAGTTTCTGCACGGCCGTCATACTTTGCCTTGAACATGAACATCATGTCCATTTTTAGCATATCCACCTGAACATCTTTGAGTACGTTCAGGGAAGAATAGCCACTGCCAAAATCGTCCATGAGGATAGTAAAGCCATTATTTCTGAGCTGGCTAGTGATATCATCTATCATTACATTGTCGTCAGTATAAACGCTTTCCGTTATCTCGATGTTGAAATACTTAGGGTCAACGTCATACTTTTTCGTAAGTTCGATTATTATTTTTGAAAGATTAGGGTTATAAAGATTGACCCTTGAAACGTTTACAGAAACAGGGAAGAGCGGAACTCCGCTGTCTTTCCATTCCTTGAGCTGTTTGCATACGCATTCCCATATGTAGAAATCAAGCTTTGAGATAAAGCCGTTTTTCTCAAATATCGGGATAAACACACCAGGTGAGATAAATCCCTTGGTAGGGTGTATCCACCTTGCAAGAGCCTCCGCACCCACAGGCTTGTTTGTCTTTACATCGTATTTAGGCTGATAGTAAGGTACGAACTCATTATTTTCAAGAGCGTCGCTCATTTCATTTATTATATTCTGCTCATTTTCAATAGAAAGCCGCATTTTGTCATCATAAAAAGCATAGCTTTTCATATAATGCCCTTTTACAGTTTTAGCGGCAAGAGCGGCACGGTCGCACATGAAGGATATTGGCAGGCTTCTGTCAGTCACCACATAAACGCCGTAAACGATCATGATGTTATAGCTTGCGGACAGTTTTTTCATGTTTTCAACAGCCTGCTCTATCTGCTTTACTGTTTCTTCCTTGCCCTGATAAGGGGTGAAGATACCGAAAACGTCAGCGTCTATCCTACCGAAGGTACAGCATTCCGTTGTTTTTGCAAAATCTCTTATACGTTTTGCAACATGCTTTAGCAGTCTGTCTCCATACGCAGTGCCGAAAAATGAATTTATAAGCTTGAAACGGTCGATATCTAGTCTTAGAAAAGCGAACTGCTTGTCAGGATTAGCCTTAAGAAGTGCCTTTGACGCACTGAAAAATTTATTCTTTGAATATATCTCCGTAAGAGGGTCGTAGTTCATAACGTTATTAAGCTCTTTGAGAAGCGATACCTGACTTCTTGCGATAACGTTTTTGAGCCTTAGCTTTATAATATCAGCGTCATAAGGCTTTGGAACAAAGTCCCACGCACCGCTTTCAAGCACCTTTTTTTCAGTGTCTCTGTCTGATTTTTCTGTTAGAATAATAACAGGTATCTGAGATAAGGTTTTATCATGCTTTATTTTATTCATGAACTCATATCCGTCCATTTCGGGCATTATGATATCCAGTATTATAGCGTCAACTTTTTTATCCTGTTTTTTTAGCATTGTAAGAGCCTGTATGCCATTTTCTGCTTGGATCACAGTATAGTCAGAATGTAGTATGTCGCAAAGTATAGATCGGTTCGTTGTGCTGTCGTCAACGACAAGCACGGTTTTCTGTATGTCCATGTGCAGCTCCCTCTGTTATATTGCAGCTCAATATAACGTTTTCATATCATAAGTATACAACATGTCGGTAGGATTTTCAACATTTTTTATCAGTGCTTGCAGGCTTTTCGTATTATTCGTTATAAATAGCTATTTTTGATTATCCAAGATACAAATAATTTGGTACTGTTTGCACAAGCCGTACTATTTATTATGACAAAGCTTTTCCGTTTTTGACATCATCACAAGCAGAAGTATGAAGAAAAATGCAAGATAAACGGGCATAAGCTTAAGGCTCGCATGGTTTGCGATAAGCCCGAAAACAGGGGGCATGAAGGTCGAGCCTGCAGGGAAGAGCTGAATCAGCCCTGCCCGAAATCAAATCTCTTGTAAAGCTTTTGTATCTTAGAAGCGATGACGATAGGCGGATAACCACCGCTTATGACATAGTGTGAGTGGGCAAGATATAAAGGTCTTCGATAGTCAAACCGCTCTGAAAGCTGTTCTCTGGTGGAGTTGTAAGCGATAGGCCTGTTAGGGTCGTTTTTTATGCGTCCGTAGCAGGTGTTGAAATATGTGTCGATAAAGACCACCATGCCCGATCTTTTAGCCACCTTGCCGTTCTCCTCCGAAAGCAATGCTCCGCCGCCTGTTGCAACAACGCCGCCAATGTCAGCAAATGCTGCAAGAGCCTCGGTTTCAAGCTTCCTGAAATGCTCCTCACCGTATTTGTCGAATATTTCAGGTATGCTCATTCCTGCCGTATCCTCGATATACTTGTCAAGGTCAACGCACTGACAGCCCATTTTTTTCGCCAAGATCTTTCCCACAGTAGATTTTCCGCAGCCCATAAAGCCGCACAAAAAAATTGGTCTCATATTTACTATCCTTATTATAATGTATTTTACTTAAAATCCTTCTCCACAGCGATCTCCATTTCGTCTATGATAGACTGAACTTCCTCGTCTGTGTATTCGTCGCCGTCCCATATCTCGTGAGCGGAAACCGCCTGCCAAACTAGCATTGCCATGCCTCCGACAGCGTTCTTGCCCATAGCCTTGGCTTTCTGCATGAGCAAAGTCTCACGAGGATTGTATATAACGTCAAATACCGCACCGCTCGCATTTATAACTTCATCAGGAACAGGGCAGGCGTTTGTCTTAGGATACATTCCCACAGGACAAGCGTTCATAAGCAGCTCGTAGTGAACGTCGGTCGGTATCTCAGTGTTTAGAACAATAGCTATCCTAGCGTCAGACTTCATAGCCTTTATCTCTTTCTCTACCTGCTTAGCCAAAGGCATATCGCTTTCCAGTACCGCAATGTAAAGGTCAGCCCCGGCAAGAGCCGCCTCAATTGCCATCATTCTGCCTACTCCGCCGCAGCCTATAAGCAGTATCTTTCCTGTGAAGTCGATATTCATTGCACGAACAGTTCTGAGAAAGCCGTCGCAGTCAGTGTTGTAACCAACGTGCCTGCCGTTTTTGTTGTCAACGCAGTTCACAGAGTGATAACGCTTTGCCGACTTGTCAAGCTCATCAGTGTAGTCGATAATGCCTATCTTGTGAGGGATAGTGATGTTGTAGCCGTTAAGAGAATTAAGATACTCCGCCTTGTCCTTAAGCTCCTCAGGCTTTACTTCAAGTATCTCATACTCAAACTCACGTCCTTTCAGCTCAAAAAGCCTGGCGTGTATAGGCGGCGACATAGTGTGTTTAAGCGTTTCTCCAAGTATAGCGTATTTTCTTGACATTTTACATTCCTTCTTTATAAAAATTTCCGCATATTAATAATAATGTATATCCGTAGGGGCAACTTGCAATTTATTGCACAAACCTTAATAACTGCACAATGTACAGTAGGGGCGAACAGTGTTCGCCCGCATTGTCGCCTGAAACTGTTTCAGCAGGATAATTGCCTTTTACAGCCTAATAGTTATCTCCCTGTTAGTAGGCACATACCTGCGTATCTTTACCCCCGTCAGCTCAAACATTTTCTTAGAAGCCTTAACTCCGTCAGTGTCGGCGTATTTGTCCTCCCAGTAAACGACTTCCTTTATGCCGCTTTGAATGATAGCCTTTGCACATTCGTTGCATGGAAAAAGTGAAACATATATCTTGGCATTCTGCAAGCTTCCTGCCGCATGGTTGAGAATGGCGTTAAGCTCGGCATGACACACAAATGGATATTTCGTGTCAAGAAACTCTCCGTTCCTGTCCCACGGCATCTCATCATCAGAACACCCGGTAGGCATACCGTTGTAGCCTACTGACAATATCTTGTTGTCCTGAGAAACTATGCACGCCCCTACCTGCGTGTGAGAATCCTTGCTCCTCTGTGCAGATAGCAGTGAAATGCCCATAAAATATTCGTCCCATGATATGTAGTCATTGCGTTTCATTTTATACACCGCCTTTTATCAGGTATCTTCATCATCAATGTCTGATATGCTCAGCATTGTCACCTTGCCGTCATCATCAAAAAAGAAAGTCGCCAAAAAGCCCCTTTTCTTGTATTTCCATGCGTCTGCGTCGGGACTGTCAGGCTCGCCGAAAACTTTTTTGACTTCCGTCTTGTCATCACCGCATTTTACCCCTGCAATGCTCATTCCCTTTTTATCGGAACTGCTTTGCGCCGCACTTATCTGACGTATCTTCGACTTCCTGTCAATATCGTCAACACTGTCTGCTTCTACCTTAACAGTGCCTATTATACTGCCGTCCTGCATAAGCGCCACCGAGAATATCCCCTTGCCGTTTGAGTTTCCCGAAAAAGGATAATCCAGCGTGTATTCATATTCCTCGCCAATATCGTCCAGAGTGCATGGTATCTGTATATTTTTGCCGTTTATTTTTATCTCCCACGCACATTTTCCACAGGCACTCAGACAAACAAGCATTGCCACCGCCAATGCCAACAGCAAAGCCCTTTTCATAGCCTTTTTCATTTTTCTCCCCTCTATATTTTAGCTCAGAGAAGCAAGAGCCTTTTCCATTGTGGCATTGTTCTCAATGTTCACAGCGTTCTTGCCCTTGAGAGTTTTCTTTACAAGACCGGTAAGCACCTTGTTAGGACCAAGCTCGATAAAGTTCTCATAGCCTGCCTTTTCCATTTCTGCAAGCTCAGAAGTGAACTTAACTGGTGAAACGATGTGCTTTGCAAGCATATCAGGCATAGCAGAAAAATCCTCAAGCTTTGTTCCAAGAACGTTTGAGTAGAAATCAACGTTTGCAGTCTTGAATTCAACTGTCTTTGCAGTTTCGATAAATTCATCAGCCGCACTCTGCATGAGCTTTGAGTGGAAAGCAGACGCAACATTGAGCTTTATAGCCTTTTTCTTCATCTCCGCAAACTTTGCCGCAGCCGCCTCGCAAGCCGCAGTATCGCCAGCGATAACTGTCTGAACGGCTGAGTTGTAGTTTACAGGAACAACATAGCCCTCTGTTTCCTCGCATATCTTCTCGACCTCTTCAGCAGGCAGACCGATTATAGCATACATTGAGCCACTGTTAGCCTCTGCGGCTTTCTGCATAGCTGCCGCTCTCGCCTTGATGAGCTTGAAGCCGTCCTCCATAGTTACAACACCTGCGGCTACCATAGCAGCATATTCGCCCAGTGAGTGACCTGCCACGCCGTCAAATGTGATGCCCTCAGCCTTTGCGGCTTCAAAAGCGGCAAGCGAGCAAGCCATTATAGCAGGCTGTGAGTTCACTGTCTTGTTAAGCTCAGTGTCAGGACCGTCAAATGTTACCGCTCTCAGGTCATATCCCAGCACCTTTTCCGCTGTGTCGAAAACCGCATTTGCAGCATCATACTTTTCGCAAAGCTCCTTAGCCATTCCTACATACTGTGAGCCCTGACCTGAAAACAAAAAAATATTTTTTGACATAAAATTTTACTCCTTTGTGGTTAAATTTATACATAGCCGCTTGATAATATCAAAGCCGCCTTATCTCATATCTGTAAATTTCTGAAAGCTATCTACGCTAAATTATTGTTTTATGATTTAATTTTTGCAAGATATTTTCAAAAATGGACACATAATATTAACTAACGCCCTAAAACTTGTGAAAAATTCTCTAAATGTTTAAATTCATCAAGAGTTGTTCATAATTTGTTATTGACGTATCTAAAAAAACAGTTTATAATTATAATGTTATGATATGTGTTATATAGTTAAAAAATTAACTAATTATATTTTGATATAATATATTTTGATTTGCTCCATAGGAACAAGAACATTATAGCACAAATTGCGGAAATATACAATATATAATATAGAATTTTCAGGAGGAAAAATCAGTGGGAAGTAAAGTAACAGGCGTAAAGATCAAGGGCATAGGCAAATATGTGCCTGAAATGGTCGCAACAAACGAGGATTTCACAAAGATCGTTGAAACAAGCGACGAGTGGATAACTCAGAGAACAGGCATCAAGCAAAGACACATCACAAATGGCGAGCCTACATACTATCTTGGAGCAATGGCGGCAAAGGCTGCAATGGCTGACGCAGGAGTAAAGGCAGAGGATATCGACCTTATTATTGCCACAACAGTAACAGGGGATTATTTCACTCCGTCACTTTCCTGCCTTATCCAGAGAGAGATAGGCGCGATAGGCTGTATCGCATTTGACCTTAACGCTGCTTGTGCAGGCTTTGTTTACGGCTTTGATACCGCAAAGAGATATCTCCAGACAGGCGACGGAATAAAGACCGTTCTTTTGGTTGCTTCTGAGGAGCTTTCAAAATTCGTTGATTATACCGACCGTTCTTCCTGCGTGCTTTTCGGTGACGGCGCAGCCGCTTTCGTCCTTGAAACAGCAGAGGATACTACATACTCAAGCTTCCTTGGCGCAGACGGAAACGGTGCAAAGTATCTTGCTTCCCGTGCTTTGAAGTCTGAGAACGCTTTCAGAACCAATAGCGAGGAATTTGATATGGATATGCCTGAAACAAAGGATTATTTCTTCAAGCAGGACGGCAAAGAGGTCTATAAGTTTGCCACAAAGGCACTTCCAAATGCAGTTGAGCAGGCTTGTAAAAAGATCGAAATTTCCCCTGATGACCTTGATTGGATAGTGCCGCATCAGGCAAATATAAGAATAATCGAAACTGCCGCAAAGCACCTTGGCGTTTCAATGGACAAGTTCCCGGTATATATCGACCGCTACGGCAATACATCTTCCGCATCTATCCCTATCGCATTTTGCGACGCAGTTGCAGAAGGCAGGATAAAAAGAGGCGACAAGGTTTGTCTTGTAGGCTTCGGCGGCGGACTTACTTATGGTGCGGCTGTTTTCGAGTATTGATGATAAATATACAGTTTATATTCGGTACATAATAAATTGTTATTATGTATTATGGCACAAAATTTGCTTTTGACAATAAGGAGAACTACTATGACTACTACAAAGACAAGAATAACTGAACTCTTGGGTATAAAATACCCTATCTTTCAGGGCGGTATGGCTTGGATAGCTGAGCATACTCTCGCTTCCGCAGTTTCAAACGCAGGCGGACTTGGCATAATCGCAGGCGGCTCTGCACCTATCGACTACCTGAGAGATCAGATAAGACAGACAAAGGCGGCTGTAAACGGCAAGCCTTTCGGCGTTAATATCATGCTCATGAGCCCTAATGCCGACGACCTCGCTCAGCTCGTTATAGACGAGGGCGTACCTGTCGTAACAACAGGCGCAGGCAACCCCGGAAAGTATATGGCTGCATGGAAAGAAGCAGGCATAAAGGTGATACCAGTCGTTCCGTCAGTTGCTCTTGCAAAGAGAATGGAAAGAGCAGGCGCTGACGCTGTTATTGCAGAGGGAACAGAGTCAGGCGGACATATCGGTGAGAACACAACCATGTGTCTTGTTCCACAGGTAGTTGACGCAGTTGAGATACCTGTTATCGCCGCAGGCGGAATAGCAGACGGCAGAGGAATAGCCGCTTCATTCATGCTTGGCGCAGAGGGCGTACAGCTCGGCACACGTTTCCTTGCCGCAGAGGAGTGTCAGATAAACCCTGTTTATAAGGAGCTTGTTGTAAAGGCTAAGGATACAGACAGTATCGTAACAGGCAGATATACAGGTCACCCATGCAGAAACGTTAAGACAAAGTTCTCAAAGAAGCTTGCAAGCGGCGAAGCAAACGGCACGATCACACCTGAGGAGTTTGAGGAGATAACCCTCGGTTCACTGAGAAAAGCCGTTCAGGACGGCAACCTTGAGGAGGGTTCTTTCCTCTGCGGAGCTATCGCAGGCATGGTAAAGAAGGTCGAGCCTGCAAAGGATATGATAGAGGAAATGTTTGCACAGGCTGAAGAGCTGCTGAACAAATAAACTAATAATATGATAAAGTTATTTCAATATCCGCCGACTTCGAGAAGTGAGATCGGTAAAGGTGTGCTTGTCAGAATGATACCTGCACTTTTAGTGCTGATACTTTCAACGATACCATTATTTATTTTTATTGGAAAAGATTCAGCAGCAAACCGTGATGCGGTCAGAAAGGTCACTTCACAGGAAACAGAAGTGGCAGCAGCTGCTGTGTTTATAGTATTTTTACTGTGCGTTGTATACATCAGTATAGCTGCCGCAAAAGCATCGGCGAAACATATGAGGCATTTTACCTGCTATGCGTATTACAAGGGGACGCTTTATAGTATAGGTGCAGCTGTACCGCATTCGCATTCTAATACTTCAAATCACGGCATGAGAAGCATTATGAAAGCACAGGACGACGCAATGGGATTTTTAAGCGACCATTATACGTTGAAAAAGCTTCTTGACGGTGAGATCGAAAACAGCAGGATATTAGTATATGAGGTAAAGGAGCTGACCTTGCTTAAGGAAAATAAAAACGGAATGAAGGTACTTTTACCGAACGGAAGAAAACAGACCATTTACAAAGATATGATAGATTATGATACTCTCAGAGATATCATTTACATCATGCAGAAATAACAGGAGGAAAATAAAATGGCAACAGCATTGATAACAGGTTCTGCAAGAGGAATAGGTGCAGCGATAGCACTCAGACTTGCAAAGGACGGCTATAATATTGCTCTCAACGACATCTCAGAGGCAATGTTTGAAGATAACGATATAATGGATAAGATAAAGGCAGAGGGCGTAGAGTGTGAAAAGTTCATCTGCGACGTTTCAAGCTATGCACAGGTAGAGGAAACAGTCAAGGCAGTAAAGACTCGTTTCGGCACTATCGACGTGCTAGTAAACAACGCAGGAATCACTCGTGACGGCCTTATGGCTCGTATGAGCGAGGAGCAGTACGATATGGTAGTTGCTGTAAACCAGAAGAGCGTGTTCAATATGTCAAAATTTGTGGGCAGCGTTATGATGCGACAGAAGTCAGGCAAAATAATAAATCTTGCTTCCGTTGCAGGACTTTACGGCAACCCCGGACAGATAAACTATTCCGCAACAAAGGCGGCTATCGTCGGCATGACAAAGACAGTTGCAAAGGAGCTTGGTTCAAGAGGTATCACCTGCAACGCTGTAGCCCCCGGATTTATCAAGACCCCTATGACAGACAAGCTCACAGACGCTCAGAAGCAGGCTATGATAAATCAGATAGCAATGAAGCGTTACGGCGAAGTTGACGAGATAGCAGGCGTTGTATCCTTCCTTGCTTCCAAGGACGCAAGCTATGTCACAGGACAGGTAATAGAAATAAGCGGCGGACTTATGATGTAGTCACTCACCGTGACGGGCATTTTACGCCGTGTGGATTTATTTTACGGAATGTAGATTTGATATGTTTTAAATGATACTAAGGAGTGTTTAAATGAGAAGAGTTGTTATCACAGGTATGGGTACAGTAAACCCTCTTGGCAAGAACGTAGAGGAATTTTGGGCTAATATCAAGGCTAACAAGAACGGCCTGTCTTATGTTGACCAGTTTGATACCGAAAATTTTCCTGTAAAGATAGTCGGTGCTGTCAAGGATTTTGACTGCACTGAGTATATAGATAAAAAAGAAGCAAAGAGAATGGATAGATTTACTCAGTTCGCTGTTTGCTCTGCAAAGCAGGCTCTTAAAATGGCAGGCTCTGATTTCAAGGACGTTGATCCATTTAAGGCCGGCGTTATAATCGGTGTTGGTATCGGCGGTCTTAACATGACCGAAAAGGAAGTAACAAAGTTCAACGAAAAGCCTGATAAGGTATCGGTTTTCTTTATTCCTATGATGATAGGCAATATGGCGGCTGGTACTGTTGCAATGCATACAGGCTTTAAGGGCGATAATTTCTGTACCACCACAGCTTGCGCTTCGGGTACTCACGCTATCGGCGAAGCTTTCAGAAAAATAAAGGACGGCTATCTTGACGTTTGCCTTTGCGGTGGCTCAGAGGCTTGTATCTCTCATTTCGCACTCAGCGGCTTCAACAATATGAAGGCTCTCTCAAAGGCAACAGAGCTTGACAAGGCTTCAACTCCATTCGACCTGAACAGACAGGGCTTTGTCCTTGGCGAGGGTGCAGGCATACTTTGCCTTGAGGAGTATGAACACGCTAAAGCAAGAGGTGCAAATATCATAGCTGAGATAGCAGGCTATGGCGCAACAGGCGACGCTTATCACATGACAAGCCCATCACCAACAGGTGAGGCTGCCGCTCATGCAATGAAGTATGCCTATGAAGAAGCAGGTCTGAAGCCTGAGCAGGTGAACTACATCAACGCTCACGGCACATCAACAGGTCTTAACGATAAGTATGAAACAACAGCTATCAAGCTTGCTCTTGGCGAAGAAGCCGCAAGAAAGACGGTCATAAACTCCACAAAGTCTATGACAGGTCACCTTCTTGGTGCGGCAGGCGGTATGGAAGCTATCGTTACTGCACTTTCTGTACACAACGACTTTGTTCATAAGACAATAAACTACACCACTCCTGACCCTGAGTGCGACCTTGACTACTGCGTTGAGGGCAACAGAGAAATGCCTGTCTATGCAGCACTTTCAAACTCTCTGGGCTTTGGCGGACATAACGCTACTATCTGTATCAAGAAGTGCGACTAATAAGGAGAAACTGATATGAGCGAAAAAATTTATGGTCAGTTTGACCTTGAAACAATAGAGAAGCTTGCCGATATCGTGAAGAATAAAGACCTCGGTGAGATAACAATAGCTGACGGCGACAAGGTGATAACAGTAAAGGGCAAGAAATGCCCTCCTCCTGCACCAATGGGAATGCCTATGCCAATGGCTGTAGGCACAGCTTCACCTGCTGCCCAGACAGCACCGGAAGCGTCGGCAGCATCAGCACCGGTAACAGGCGGCAAGGCAGTTAAAGCCCCTATCGTGGGAACATTCTATGCCGCTCCGTCACCTGATTCAAAGCCGTTCGTAAGCGTTGGCGACAAGATAAAGAAGGGCGACACTATCTTCATTATCGAGTCCATGAAGGTAATGAGCGAAGTACAGAGCGAATTTGACGGCGTGGTAAGAGAGATATGCGTAAACAGCGGCGACGCTGTTGAGTTCGATCAGACCATAATGATACTTGACTAAACTGATTTGGAGGAAAGACAATGGCAGTTGTTTTGAATAAAGAGCAGATCATGGAAATAATCCCTCACCGTGACCCTTTTCTGCTTATCGACGAGGTAAACGAGCTTGAAGTGGGCAAGCGTGTAAAGGCTACAAAGTATATAAAGGCTGAGGACTTTTGGTTCAAGGGACATTTCCCGAATTATCCTGTTACCCCAGGCGTGCTTATGGTAGAGATGTGTGCGCAGGCAGGTGCAGTTGCACTGCTTTCACTTCCTGAGAACAAGGGCAAGATAGGTCTGTTCGGCGGCATAAACAACTGTAAGTTCCGTCAGCAGGTAGTGCCTGGTGATAAGCTGGATATCGAGGTGGAGATAATCAAAGTCAAGGGTCCTATCGGCGTTGGAAAGGCACTTGCTTCTGTAAACGGCAAGAAGGCTGTTTCCGCTGAGATAACTTTTGCGATAAAGTAATAAAGCAATTTAGTAATTTAATAAGTTCGGATATGCGGTAAGCAGGGGGAGTGCTTGTGGCAAAGTTTGAGCGTTCAAAAACACCGCTGTATATATCAGCAGCACTTGTTTTCATCGGTATCATTGGTCATACCATCGGAGCTGTGAATTATGTGTCAGAGTTGGCAAGATCATATGAGGATAGGTCATTTTCAAATTTGGCGGAAAAATTCATCGCCGAGTGGTTTGGCAGCTGGGTATGGTCTGTTTTTGATGATCTTTTGTGGATACTTCCCACCGCTGCTGTTCTTTACCAGTTGGTGTGGCTGCTGACCTATCTGATAAAAAGAGTGATAAACAAAAGATATGCTGAGTCTTTGCAGAGCTATAAACAAAGAAAAATAAGCTTTGTGCTGTTTCTGATCTCATTTGCTCCCATAGTGCTGATATTTCTTTACAGCTTGTACAGTATGTTTGCTGGATATAAAGAAGGACCTTTTATGGGCGAATGTTCAATGTATTACGGGACGGAAGCTTTTTTTAGGGCTATGTTCTGGACTTGCCTTATGCTTACTATTCTGCCTGTTCTGCCGTTTATGCTCATATGGCAGATAGTTTATCTAGTCCGCAAGTTCCGAAAATAATTAAATAATTATTAGTGAGGCATAATATGTTCAAAAAAGTATTGATAGCGAACAGAGGCGAGATCGCTGTCCGCATTATAAGAGCCTGCCGAGAGCTTGGCATACATACTGTTGCGGTATATTCAACTGCCGACAGAAACGCTCTCCACGCTCAGATAGCAGACGAGGCAGTCTGCATAGGCCCTGCACCAAGCAAGGACAGTTATCTTAATGTCAGGGCGATAATCTCCGCCTGCGAGATAACAGGTGCAGACGCTATCCACCCGGGCTTTGGCTTTCTGTCTGAAAATCCGTCCTTTGCGAGAATGTGCGAAAAGTGCGGCATAACTTTCATAGGACCAAGAGCCGAGTCTATTGAAATGCTTGGCGATAAAGCGCAGGCAAAGGAAACAATGAAAGAAGCAGGCGTGCCTGTTATAATGGGTTCAGACGGTGCTATCTCAAATATCCATGCGGCGCATACCCTTGCAAGAGATCTTGGCTACCCTGTTATGGTAAAGGCTTCAGCAGGCGGCGGAGGACGTGGCATAAGGATCGTTCACTCCGACGATGAGCTTGAATCACAGATGACCGCCGCAAAGCAGGAAGCTCTTGCCTGCTTCGGCAATGACGAGATCTATATCGAGAAATTCATAGAAGACCCTAAGCATATCGAGATACAGATACTTGCAGATAATTACGGCGACGTTATCTATCTGGGCGAGCGTGACTGCTCCATGCAGAGAAGAAATCAGAAGGTCCTCGAGGAAGCCCCTTCCCCTGCAAGCTTTATGAATGAGGAGCTTCGTGCGAAAATGGGCAAAGCCGCTTGTACAGCCGCTAAGGTCTGCGGCTATAGGAATGCAGGCACTATTGAGTTCCTTGTGGATAAAAACGGCGAGTTCTATTTCATGGAAATGAACACCCGTATACAGGTGGAACACCCTATCACAGAAGCTGTTACAGGCGTTGACCTTGTAAAGCAACAGCTTCTTATCGCATCAGGACAGAGATTGTCTATAAAGCAGGAGGATATAAAGCTGACAGGTCATGCAATAGAGTGCCGTATAAATGCGGAAAATCCGCTTCTTGATTTCAGACCGTCACCTGGCAGGATAAAGTCGCTCTTTATCCCCGGAGGACCTGGAATAAGAGTAGATACTGCAGTTTATCAGGGCTATGAGATACCGCCTTATTACGATTCCATGATAGGCAAGCTCATCGTTCACGGTAAGAATAGAGAAGAAGCTATTGCAAAAATGACATGGGCGCTGTCTGAGTTTATCGTGGACGGCGTTGCAACCAATGTTGATTTCCAGCTCAAGCTTATAAGACGCCCGGAGTTTTTAGAGGGCAATTACGATAACGGTTTTCTTAACCGTACCGACATTTTGGCAGATGAGAGGAGTAAGGAATAATGCTTGAAGATCTGTTTTCTGTCGTTAAAGTAAGATTTAACGGCGATAAGGCGGACGATGACAAGAAAAAGACCGATATCCCAAAGGGTCTGCTTTTCAAGTGTCCAAGATGCAGAAACGTCACTTTTATGGAGGAGTTTCAGGCAAACGGCAAGGTTTGTCCTCACTGTAACTATCATTCAAGACTTACCGCAAAAGAACGTCTTGATATAACCATAGATAAGGGTAGCTTTGAGGAATTTGATAAGGATATGGTATCAAAAAATCCTATAGATTTTCCTGACTATGAAGCAAAACAGCAGGCTTTGAGAGAAAAGACCGGTCTTAAAGACGCCGTTATCACAGGAAAGGCTGCCATAAGAGGCGAGAAGATAGTTATAATCGTTATGGATTCCAACTATATGATGGCTTCCATGGGCAGCGTTGTGGGAGAAAAAATAACACGAGCTATCGAATACGCCACCGCAAATAAGCTCCCTGTTATCGCATTCACAGCTTCAGGCGGAGCAAGAATGCAGGAGGGTATAGTTTCCCTTATGCAAATGGCGAAAACAAGCGGTGCTGTGGCCAGACATAACCAAGCAGGTCTGCTTTATATCGCAGTTATGACCGACCCTACCACGGGCGGAGTAACAGCTTCCTTTGCGTCACTGGGCGATATCATAATCGCTGAGCCAAAGGTGCTTATCGGATTTGCAGGCAGACGTGTTATAGAGGGTACTATAAAGCAGAAGCTTCCTGACGATTTCCAGTCTGCCGAGTTCATGCTTGAAAACGGCTTTGTGGATATGATAGTTGAGCGAAAGAAAATGAGAAGAGTTCTCGCTCATATACTCAGACTTCATAAGCCAGCAAAGGAGGTGTCCTCAAATGAGTGAGCTGACAGCTTGTCAAAGACTTGATATAATCAGACACAAGGGCAGACCGACTGCCAAGGACTATATCCCTCTTATATTCGACGATTTCTTTGAAATGCACGGAGACAGACTTTTTGGCGACGACGGTGCTGTTATGGGTGGTATAGCCTATTTTAAGGGCATACCTGTTACAGTTATCGCAGAGGTAAAGGGCAGAGATCTTGCAGAAAATCAGAAGTGCAATTTCGGTATGCCCCACCCGGAGGGCTACAGAAAGGCTCTCAGGCTTGCAAGGCAGGCTGAGAAGTTCCATAGACCTGTTATATGCCTTGTTGATACAGCAGGCGCATTCTGCGGCGTAGAAGCCGAGAAGCGTGGTCAGGGTGAAGCGATAGCCAAAAACATCATGGAGTTCATGACCCTCAAGACACCTGTTATCTCCATAATTCTTGGAGAGGGCGGCTCGGGAGGAGCGCTGGCTCTTGCAGTTTGCGATGAGCTTGCCATGCTTGAAAACGCTATCTATTCGGTAATATCACCGAGAGGCTTTGCAAGTATCCTGTGGAAGGATTCCACAAGAGAGCGTGAAGCCTGCGATATAATGAAGATAACCGCCGAGGATCTTACAAGACTTGGCGTGTGCGACCATATAATTTCCGAAGCCGACGGCGGCGCACATAACGACCCACA
Source organism: Ruminococcus sp. AF37-20 (assembly GCF_003460465.1). Taxonomy (NCBI): domain Bacteria; kingdom Bacillati; phylum Bacillota; class Clostridia; order Eubacteriales; family Oscillospiraceae; genus Ruminococcus; species Ruminococcus sp. AF37-20. The sequence goes on from NZ_QTVE01000007.1 coordinate 126,296, forward strand.
GCTCACTGCGGAGAATATCTCTGACTATATCGAGGGAGCTTTGAAAAGAAAATTGCAAAAAGGTCTTGACGAATTGCTTGAGGGGCGGTATAATAAGTTTAGGACTGTGGGCGAGTTTGAGGAAAGTTCGCAGGAATGAGTTTTTTTGATGATCATGCCGAATGATTTGCCGACTTATGAGCGGCGGCGGCTGACATAAATGCTGCGCTGAGCGGCAGACCCAGTAAAGTACAGAATGGAGGTAAAGTAATGGTATTTGATAAGATCAAGGACATTATCGTAGAGCAGCTCGACGTTGAAGAGGACGCAGTAACTATGGAGGCTTCTATCACAGATGATCTCGGCGCTGACTCACTGGACGTAGTTGACCTTGTAATGAGCATCGAGGAGAGCTTTGATGTAGAGATCCCTGATGAAGAGGTCGAGAACATCAAGACTGTTGGCGATATCGTTAAGTATATCGAGAACAAGGTCGAGGAATAATCTTTGACTGTTTCAAAAAGCTGTGCTTTTGCACGGCTTTTTTTATTTTACCTGATTTGTGGAATATGCACAAAATGGGAGTATATTTATTAAAGGGTATAGACAAATGAGGGCTGTTGTGATATAATTAAATCAATGAGTAAATATTGGGGCTAAGCTCCGGAAAGGAAAAATGATGCTGCATGAAAAATCCTGCGGTGCTATCGTTTACAGAAAGTATCACGGAAACACCGAGATACTGCTGATAAAGCATATCAACAGCGGTCACTGGTCATTCCCAAAGGGTCACGTTGAGGGCAATGAAACAGAGGAAGAAACTGCCAAGCGTGAGATCATGGAGGAAACGGGGATAGACGTAAATCTTGATACCACGTTTCGGGAGATAGTGTCTTATTCACCAAGGAAGGACACGCAGAAGATCGTGGTCTACTTTATCGGCAAAGCAAAGAACACCGACTATACTCCTCAGGAAGAGGAGATCGCAGACATACGCTGGGTCGAGATCGGCAGGGCAGGACAGGTCCTGTCTTACGAAAACGACCGCAGTATTGTAAACAAGGCGAAGAAATTTATAATCTGAAAAAAGTTCCATAAAATGCGTTCAGGTATTGAACGGTGTTTTATGGAACTTTTTGTTTGCATCGTCATGGTGCGTGATAAAATCAAAGCTGAGTGCATTTTAGTCACCTTTTTATATTCGATTTTCAAGTTGCGTTCGGGGTGTGTCACCGAGTATAATGCCCTAGGTTTTGCATACACAAAATATCAAATGCACGCCCACGTTCTGACACAAGTACTCTACAGCCTGCTCCAGAAACTCCCTTCGGTTTCACTAAGTCACAGGGCTTGTACGTGCCCGCAAGTGTCAAAACGCTTTCTACTTATACACGAAAAAGGGGTGTTTTGTTGCATAAAAAATGCAACAATTGCAGAAATGTTACCAAATTAAAATATAAATCATTTGTTTACACAAATCATATGTGCAAAATTTGTGCATAATTGATGCAAGGGGCGTTATCTCCCTAAAAAAACAGGAACGAACAAAGTCCGTCCCTGTCTGCATTTCAAGTATGTAAGCGATGTGAAATCATATCTCGCTGTCATTATAGCACTCGAACACCTTTTCAGCATGAGCCTTGTCAGCGTCGCTCTGCCTTGTGATAAGGCTAACGATAGGTACAAGAACAAGTCCGAAAAGCATTGCAAATGCGCCTGCGTTGATAGGCGAGGCAAGGTTTATGCCCCAAAGTGTTCCTGTGTGTCCTGCAAGGGTGTAGTATGCCATGTGTACCACTGTTATGCCTACTCCTGCGATAAAGCTTGCCATGCAGGCTGCCTTTGTTACGCCCTTCCAGAAAAGTCCGTACATAAACGGCGCAAGGAATGCTCCTGCAAGTGCGCCCCATGAGATAGACATGAGAGTTGAAATTACTGTCTGTGGATTTTCAAGGGTGATTATTGCAAGCACAACTGAGATGATAAGAAATACGGCAATGAAAATTCTCATTGTGATAAGCTGTTTTTTCTCGTCCATTTTTTCTTTCATTATAGGCTTGATAAGGTCGATAGTCAAAGTGGAGCTTGATGTAAGCACAAGCGATGAAAGTGTCGACATTGAAGCCGAAAGCACAAGAACGATAACAAGTCCGAAAAGCAGTGAAGGGAGCTTTTCCATCATAGTCGGAACTATTCCGTCAAAACCGCCCTCAGGAAGTCCGTCAACGCTCTTGACAAAAAGTCTGCCGAAGCCACCAAGGAAGTAACAGCCGCCCGCTACCACTACTGCAAAGAATGTGGATACGATAGTGCCTGTTTTGATAGCCTTGTCGTCTTTTATTGCATAGAATTTCTGCACCATTTGCGGAAGTCCCCATGTGCCGAGAGAGGTAAGAATAACAACGCCTGCAAGGTTTATAGGGTCAGGACCGAATAGTGACGAATATGCACCCTTGTCGCCATTTGCGCCAGGAATATCACCAAGCAGGTCAAGAGAATTTCCAAGGCCACCGTTTTCGCCAAGCACTGCAAGCACTACCGCCGCAATGCCTACAAGCATTACTATTCCCTGAATAAAATCGTTCAGTGCTGTAGCTTTGTAGCCACCCATGATAACATACACCGCAGTGAAAACTGCCATACCGATTATACAATATTTGTAAGGAATGCCGAAGCCCTTCTCAAAAAGTCTTGACAAGCCGTTGTAGACCGAAGCCGTATAAGGGATAAGGAATACGAACACGATAAGTGCCGAAACTATCTTCAAAGGCTTGCTGTTGTATCTCTTTTCAAAATACTCAGGCATGGTCTTTGCCTCAAGGTGCTTTGACATTATCCTTGTACGTCTGCCCAAAACTTTCCATGCAAGCCATGAGCCTATGACGGCGTTTCCGATTCCTACCCATGTGGAAGCCACACCGTAATTCCAGCCGAATTTTCCTGCGTAGCCTACAAAAATTACTGCCGAGAAGTATGAAGTTCCATATGCAAAGGCTGTGAACCATGCTCCAAGACCTCTTCCTCCCAGTACAAAATCATTGACGCTTGCCGATTTTCTGCGGTAATAAACACCTATGCCTATCATAAGTGCAAGGTATAATACCAATACTATCCACCTTGCTGTCAATCCAATACACTCCTTTTACTTCATGTGTCACTTTAAAGCTTTTATGCTTTTGCGTTTTTACTTGCTAAAGTATAATGATACTATTATAGTACAAAGCGGAGTATTTGTCAATACGAAACGGCATAAAAAAAGCCACCGCAAAGGGAGATTTTGCGGCAGCTTTTTTGGTGAAAATCACGAAGTTTACCTGTGTAAAACATCATCGTTCATCATGACGGTCGCTTTCGCCTGCGGTGATACAAAGGCACATTGTCACAACGCCCACAAAACCGCCTACCAGCGTTCCTGCAAAAAATTCAAGCATAAAAACACCTCCTGCGGATAGTGTGGGCATTTAGCGAAAATGTTATGCAGATAAAGTGGGCAGGGTATAGAAAACTTATTTCAGTATGCGATCTTTACAGTCAGAGCCATTACAGCGAGAAAAGCGATATTTGCGGCTGTGAAATATGCGAAATATCTGCCTTTGATATGGGGGTGGCTGCGGCATATCTGCTTGTAGGATATAAGGCTTGCCATGGAGGCGATAAGAGTGCCAAGACCGCCTATGTTCGTTCCTATTATAAGTGCGTTCAGCTTGTTGGTGAAGCCTGAGAGGAGTATAGCACACGGAACGTTGCTTATTATCTGACTTGCGGCAACGGCAATAAAAAGCTCGTGACCGTTTATTATGCTGCTGAGTACACTGCGGAAAATTTCTACTCTGCCCATATTTCCGATAAAGATGAAAAACCCGCAGAATGTAAGAAGCAGTGAGTAATCAACTGTTTTAAGCACGTTTCTGTCAGCAATGGCAGAGAAAGCAAGTGCGCAGAGGGTTGTTATCTGCCATGGGATAAGCCTTGCAACTGTAAGCAGGCAAAGGACAAAAAGCAGGACGTATCCTGAAAGCTTTGTCTTGTCTTTAGTCGAATATGTATCGAAGTTTTCAGCAGTTATATCTGTCTTGACAGACAGCTTTCCTGATTTTTTACACACTGCAAGCGTCCACAGAAAAAGCATCGCTCCTGCCACAATAGTAAAGGGAAGCATAATTACAAGAAAATCGCTGAGCTTCATATCTGATACACCAAAAAGGTATAGATTCTGAGGATTGCCTATAGGCGTGAGCATACTGCCAAGATTTGCGGCAATGGTCTGCAGAACGACAATGGGTATGAGAAGCTTGCTGCCTGCTTCACCGAGAGTTGAGAGGGCGGTGAGAGTGAGGGGAACAAAGGTCAGAAGTGAAACGTCATTTGTTATGAACATACTTGAAAAGAAGCAAAGCCCCACAAGCACTATGGAAAGCTGAAATGCGGTATTGACTTTGCTTATGATAAATTTTGCACTGCGTTCAAAAATGCCAAGACCTTTGCAGCCCTCGGTCACTGTCATAAGAGAGAACAGAAGTCCAAGTGTTCGGAAGTCGATATAACTTGCATATGCTTTGTCAGGTGTGACGAAAAACGCAGATATAACGGCTAAGAGCATTGCCACTATCAGGACGGTTTCTTTTTTAGCGAAGTTAAAGGCTTTTTTTATGGCGTTCATTTTTATCATTTCCTGTCGTTGTATTCTTTATTTAGATTATACTACAAAATCAAAAATCTTTCAAGGAGCGAGAATGTCACTGCATTGACGAAAAAAGCGCAGTGTGGTATTATAATATCAGAAAAAAATTAAAATCGACACAAAGCTGCGGAGATGTTGTTCAGTTTTCTTTTGGAGTTATGTATAATATAGACATAAAATACAAAGGAGGCTGTGAAAAATGAACACAGATAAGATCTACGCAGAACAGTTGGCAAATGAATATGCACCAAAGGACACATCAAAGGTGGTGGCACTTCGCAAGCTTGACAGAAAGGCAAAGCTGCCTGCAAATATTTTCACCTATACTCTGGGAATAATCTCGGCACTGGTTTTTGGAACAGGTATGTGCCTTGCAATGGGACAGATAGGCGGACAAACCACGGTATCATTTATCGCAGGCATCGTTATCGGAGTTATCGGCATGATAGGCATGGGATTAAACTATCCTATCTACAAAAAGCTTCTTGAAAAGGGAAAGCAGAAATATGCTTTTGAGATAATTGAACTTGCGAAAACTATAAGTGACAAGAAATAATGAAAAAGGCAAAGAGCATACTTTTAAAGCTCTTTTTCCCACCTAAGTGGGTCATCTTTTTAGTGTCGCTCATAGGCTTTGGAGGACTTATAGGGGTGTTTGCTTCTAAAAATCAGCATGGCATTGCCGTATATACTATATATGGTATATCTGCTTATGCCCTTGCTGTGGTATCAGTTTCAGCACCTAAGATATACAAAAGTATCAGAAATTTTTCAAAAAACAACAGGGCTGTTGTAAAGCTAAAAGGCACTGAGTTTGGAGAAAAATATTTCAGCGACATTTCTTTTCGTGGAAGCGTGAGCATTTATCAGGGAATGGCGGTGAATTTTCTATATGTGGTGTTCCGCTTTGTTGCAGGGGTGATATATGCTTCCACATGGTTTATTTCAATGGCGGTGTATTATTTTGTGCTTGGCATACTAAGGGTGTATCTTATAAGCTGTTACAACAGAAAAAATGCAGACAGACTCAGGTGTTACCGCAACACGGCGTGGCTGCTTTTTGTACTAAACATACCTATGGGCGGAATGATACTGCTGATGATAAAGACGAACTCAGGGTACTCATATCCTGGGTATATAATATATGTTTCAGCCATGTATACATTTTATATATGTATAATCTCGGTGGTAAATCTGGTGAAGTTTCGCAGGCTGGGCGACCCTGTTTTGTCTGCGGCAAAGGTACTTAATTTGGTGTCTGCAATGATGTCTATACTTGGTTTGCAGACGGCGATGATCTCAGCATTTTCAAAAGACGGTGAGGGCTTCAGAAAGCTTATGAACACTCTTACAGGCACGGCGGTGTATGGTGCTGTGATAGTGATAGCGGTGTATATGATTATCCACAGCAGAAAGCTCAAAACAGAGAGGTGAGAGATTTGAACAATTCAGAAAGCAAATATTTTAATACCGCAGAGAAAATGGACAAGGCGTTTCTTGAACTGCTTCAGAAAAAGGATCTTTCTTTTATAACTGTTAAAGAGATATGTCAGAGGGCGGGTGTGAACCGCTCGACATTTTATCTGCACTATGAAACTATCGGCGATCTTTTGGAAGAGAGCCTTGAATATATGAACAACAAATTTCTCGAAACTTTTAAGGACAGGCAGAGCGTTTTGCCGGAAATAGAAAGCTGCTCACCCGATGAGCTTATATGGATAAAGCCCGAATATCTGCTGCCTTATCTCAATTATGTGAAGAACAACAGGCAGCTTTATCAGGCGGCGATGAAAAATCCTGCTGTGTTTGGTGCGGACAGGACTTACAAGAAGATGTTCGAGCATATTTTTGACCCTGTACTGGAAAGGTTCGGTGTGCCTGAGGAGCAGAGACACTATATTATGTCATTTTATGTAAACGGCATAGCGGGGATAATAGAGGAATGGCTAAAGGGCGGCTGCAAGGACGATATAGAGCATATCACAAAGATGATAGAGGGGTGTATACCGAAATTTAAAAAAATATGATATTCCCCCTTGACAAGTTTAAATAACCATGTTATAATAACACTGTTATTATAACATGGTTGTTTTCAGGCAGGTGCAAAATGAGAACGGAAACAGCAGGAGTTACAGAAACTCTTATAGAGAGTGCAAAAAAAGAATTTCTTGAACACGGCTTTCAAAATGCAAATCTTCGCAGGATCTCTTCTGAGAGCGGAGTAAGTACGGGGTCTATATATACACGCTTTGGGGACAAGGCTGGACTTTTTTCGGCGGTGGTAAAGCCGGCTGCAGACGGACTTATGGAGTTGTATCTTGAAAGCATAACCGCTGCAAGGGAGAGCGGCGACCCTGCGGAGGCGACAAGTCAGGGCAATGAGGGAACTGAGCTTGTGCTGAAATATATTTATGAAAACTTTGACGTTTTCAAGCTTATCTTCTGCCACTCGGCAGGAACGGAGTATGAGTATTATTTTGACGAGCTTGCTGAGATAGAGGAAAAGTATTACAGGGAGTTTGTAAAGCAGTTTTCAAGGCGTGAAAACATGGTGAGCGGCTTCTTTATACACGTTATCTGCCGAACAGGCTGGTCTTATATTTACGAGGTGGTCTCTCATGATCTTTCTTATGACGAGGCGCAGATCTTTATGAAAAGCATAAGAGAGTTCTGCTTCGCTGGCTGGGGGAAGGTTCTTGGGGCAGACCTGTGATGATATGCACTTGTAGGGGCAAACAGTGTTCGCCCGCTATAGCTATGTTTGGAGCTGTTTAGGAAACGTTGAGCCGCTCCCTTACAAATAAACCGTCAAAATCATTTTATTCTTTTAACATTTTCAGCAACCCCTTATAGGGTGTTGCTTTTTAAATGGCAATAGGTTAGTTTAATCTAACTTTATAAACAAACAGGAGGTATTGTTGTGAAAAAGAAAGAGAAAAAGAAAAGTTCCTTTGCAATTCTTATGCACTATGCAGGCGGACATAAGTATTATTCCTACGCTTCTGCTGTTCTTGCTGTAATAAGTGCATGGATAGCACTGATACCGTTTTATGATGTTTGGCGCATCATAAAAGAGATACTCAGGGTAAGACCTGATTTTTCAAAGGCGGAGAACATAAGCCGATACGGATGGGAGGCTGTGGGCTTTGCACTTCTTGGAATGGTTATATATATCGCTGCGCTAATGTGTTCTCACAAGGCAGCGTTCAGGGTGCAGGCTAACATGAGAGTGAGCATGATGAAGCATATTATGAAGCTTCCACTTGGTTATGTTGAAGCTGAGGGAACAGGAAAGATAAGAAAGATAGTTATGGATTCAAGTGCGTCAACGGAAACCTATCTTGCCCACAATTTTCCCGACAAGGCTGTTTCAATGGCGACCCCTGTGGGTCTGCTTGTTATGATGTTCATATTCGACTGGCGGCTTGGACTTATTAGCCTTATCCCTGCGTTCATCGCATTTGTGCTTATGGGCACGCTTATGATGGGTCCTAAAATGGCGGAGGATATGAAGCAGTATCAGAATGCACTTGAAAAAATGTCCTCTGAGGCGGTGGAGTATGTTCGTGGAATACCTGTTGTAAAAACCTTTGGTCAGACGATATTTTCTTTCAAGCGTTTCAAGCTTGCTATTGACGAATATGAAAAGTGGACTCTTGGATACACAAAGAACATGATGCTTCCTATGATATGCTTCACCACTGCGGCAAACGGCATTTTTGCGGCGCTTATAATTGCGGCTTTCAAACTCACTTCCCATGGAGTTACGGACGAGTTTGTTCTTAATCTTTTCTTTTATGTGATAATAACTTCTATTCTTACTGTAACACTTATGAAGATAGCATATGCAGGAGAGTCACAGATGTTGGTGGACGACGCTGTGAACAGAATGTATTCTATTCTTGAAACTGAGCCGCTTGCTGAGACAAAGAGCGGTGAAACTCCAAAGGACTCATCTATCCAGCTTGACAATGCGGTGTTTGCTTATGACAATGCAGAGAGCAACGCTGTTGACGGAATAACGATGAACATAAAGGCAGGAGAGCATATTGCGGTAGTAGGTCCCTCAGGGGGAGGAAAGACCACCCTTTGTTCGCTTATCGCACGTTTCTGGGATGTAAAGAGCGGCTCTATAAAGATAGGAGGGGCAGACGTGAGAAACATTCCGTCAGAGGAGCTTATGAAGTATGTTTCATATGTTTTCCAGGACAGCAAGCTTCTTAAAATGAGTATTCTCGACAACGTGCGAATGGGCAGACCTGACGCCACGGACGAGGAGGTCATGACGGCGCTTCGTGACGCACAGTGCATGGATATAATCGAGAAGCTCCCTGATGGCGTTGATACTATGATAGGCTCAAAGGGTATATACGTTTCGGGGGGCGAGTGTCAGAGGCTTTCTATTGCAAGGGCTTTTTTGAAAAATGCGCCTGTGCTTATACTTGATGAGGCGACGGCTTTTGCCGACCCTGACAACGAGAGGTCTGTTCAGCAGGCTTTTGAGAGGCTTTCAAAAGACAAGACAGTTATAATGATAGCACACAGGCTTTCAACGGTAACAAACGCAGACCGCATTTACGTTCTTTCTGAGGGCAGGATAGCAGAGAGCGGAAAGCATGAGGAGCTTATAGAGCAGGGCGGGATCTACAGCCGTATGTGGAACGAATACAACAGGTCTGTAAGCTGGCAGGTCAGAAAGGCAGGGGTTTGATTATGAGCTTCACGGAAAAATTAAAACACAAATATGCCCTTTCAGACAAGGGTGCAAAAGGCATGATAAGGGCGTTTATTGCTGTTACGCTTGCTAACCTTGTGCTTATGCTCCCTGTGGGGCTTTTATATGTGCTTTCCTCATATCTTCTTGAGGGAGAGCTTCCAAGAGATAAGTTCCGGCTTTTTATCGGGGCGATAGTGGGAGTGCTTTTGCTCATTGCCCTTACAACGCTGTTTCAGTATAAGTCCACGTTTTACTCTACATATGTTGAAAGCGGTGTAAGACGAAGGACGCTTGCGGAAAAGCTCAGGAAGATACCCCTTTCATACTTTGGCAAGAAAGACCTTGCCGACCTTACGAACACTATCATGACGGACTGTGCAATGATAGAAACAGGCTCTTCGCATTGGATACCTGAGCTTGTGGGCGGTATCGTCTCCACTACTATCATTGTTATAAGCTTGTTTTTCTTTGACTGGAGAATGGCTCTTGCTTCAGTTTGGGTAATGCCGGTAGCATTTATCATAGTTATTTCTTCAAAGAAGGTTATGTCAAGGATACACGAAAAGACGATGAAATATCGTATAGATTGCATTGACGGCATTCAGGAGGGGCTTGAAACTCTCCGTGACCTGCGTTCATACAACATGACAGAGAAATACTCTGAGGGGCTTGAAAAGAAGATAAAGGCTGTGGAAAAGCACGCTATCGTGGCGGAGCTTGCAAATGCGGTATTCGTATGCTCAGCGCAGATGATACTAAAACTCGGTATTGGAACTGTGGCTGTTGTGGGAAGCTCGCTTCTTGTAAATGGTGAGATAACGGTGCTGACGTTCTTTATGTTCCTGCTGGTGGTAACAAGAATGTATGAGCCGCTTCAGATAGCGCTTCAGAATTTGGCTGCCATAATAAGCCTTGACGCAAACTGCAATCGTATGGACGAGATACTTTCCCACGAGGAGCAGTCGGGCAGTGATAAGCTTGACAACAAGGGTTATGATATCACATTCGATCATGTTGCTTTCTCATACAAGAGTGAAGAGCAGGTGCTTTCTGATGTAAGCTTCACTGCAAAGCAGGGTGAGATAACAGCACTTATTGGTCCGTCCGGCGGAGGAAAGACCACTGTTGCAAGGCTTGCGGCAAGATTTTGGGATAATGACAAGGGCAAGATAACTGTTGGCGGAATGAATGTTGCAAACGTTGACCCTGAGAAGCTTTTGTCACTTTACTCTATCGTTTTCCAAGATGTAACGCTGTTTAACAACACTGTTATGGAGAATATCAGGATAGGCAGAAAGGACGCAACGGACGAGGAGGTTATGGCGGCGGCAAGGCTTGCACACTGCGAGGACTTTGTTGAGAAGATGCCTGACAAGTGGAACAGCATGATAGGCGAGAACGGCTCGGAGCTTTCGGGCGGTGAAAGACAGCGTATATCCATAGCGAGGGCATTTCTGAAGGACGCTCCTATCATTCTTATGGACGAGGCTACAGCTTCTCTGGACGTTGACAACGAGTCGCTTATACAGGAGTCTATTGCAAAGCTTATACAGAACAAGACTGTGCTTATAATAGCACACAGAATGAGAACTGTTGACGGTGTGGACAAGATAGTTGTGCTTAAAGACGGCAAGGTGGCTGAGACAGGCTCGCCTGAGGCGCTTAAAAAGACTAACGGTATCTACAAGCACATGGTTGAGATGCAGCTTTGCTCGGAGAAATGGAAATACTGATATGAATAGAAACCACCGCTGGGAGGAAAACTCTCGGCGGTGGTTTTGGTTTGTTTGAGTATTATTTTGCGGAGATGTTTCCGCTTTCTGATTTTTTGATAAGACCTGCGGTGAGAGCTTTTTTCAGGGTGTAGCTTATTACGCTCTCTGTTATGCCCACAGCTCTTGTGTAGCCGAATTTCTTGGCTGTTTCTCTTACAAGGTCGGTTTCTGAAAGGCTTATCTGCTGGCAAAGCACTTCTTTCACGGCGTTTATTATCTCCTCGGAGGGGATATCCTCCATGCTTCGCTTGTTGGTATCATCGCTTGTGCGATAGATAGAATAGCTTTCAGGGGATTGCCCCTCTTTCCAAAGGAAAACTCTGTTTTCATCGGCTGTGGCGAATGGTGAAACGCCTTGTGCGGCATCGGCAAAGATGCTTTCCACTCTTGAGCCGCTTCGTGTTATGCCCCATGCGGTGAAAACTTTTCTCATGAAAAGCTTTTCGCTTATTGGTGCTTCGACAGCGATTATCTTTTCGGCTGTTTCTCTTATTTTCTGCTTGTTTTCGGGCTTATAAAAGTCATCAGATGTACCCATTATGCCAATATCTGCGGTCACATAGGGCTGTGCAAAGGCTGATGTGAGGGCGGAAGCTTCTTCTCTTTCAAACTGCGATGTGGAATAGACAGCAGGCTTTGAGGGGGGAGCGGTTACGGCTTCATGCTTTGGTGCGCTGTCTATGGCGGCTTTTATGTTTCCCAGAACTCGGTCTTTATCGTCAAACCAATCGAGCGTCCACACTCTCAGGATATTCCAGCCAAGACCGTTAAGCACGCTTGGCTGTAGGATAAATCTATCCTGTGCGGTTGAGCTGTGGAGAGTGTTGTCACCGTCAAGGAGTATGCCCAAGAGATACTCCTTTTCGTTGTCAGGGTCGATTATGCCAATATCAACTTTGAACTCGGAGCTTCCGATGTTGCATTTCACCCCATAGCCAAGCTCTTTTATGGCTTTTGCGATACACTCTGTTACAGTGCTGTCGCTTGTGCTTTTTGTGGTGCTGTGGGCTGTTACGGCAAGCTTTCCACGCTCGGCAAACTCCAGGAAGCCTTTAAGTCCTGCAACGCCCTCGGAACGTGTTCTTGAAAGGTCTATCTGCTCAGGACGGAGGACAGAGTAGACTATCATGGCTTTTCTTGCACGGGATATTGCTACATTAAGTCTTCGCCAGCCGCCGTCACGGTTGAGAGGGCCGAAGTTCATTGAAACTTGTCCTTTTTCGTCAGGACCATAGCCAACAGAGAAGAGTATAACGTCACGCTCGTCGCCCTGGACGTTTTCAAGGTTTTTGATGAAGACCGGCTCCGGTGACTTTCTGTCAAGCTCTTCAAGCTCGGGGTGGTTTGCCCACTCTTCGCAGAGCATATCATCAATGAGATTTTGCTGAACGGAGCTGAATGTTACAACACCTATGCTGTCATTGCGGAGCTTTTCATCGCTCATTCGTCTTATTATCTCGTCAACAACGGCTCTTGCTTCCGCCTTGTTCTGCTTTGTTCTGCCCTTGTCATAGTGACCCTCTGGGTGGATAATGCTCACCTTTGAAATGAGGTCGTTATGGGACGGGAATGTGAGAAGCTTATTGTCATAGTATTTCATGTTGCTGTAGGCAATAAGGCTCTCGTGGCGTGAACGATAATGCCATTTGAGATACTGCTGCGGCATTGAGATAGCAAGGCAATCGTCAAGGAGGCTTTCAAGGTCTTCTTTTTCGCTGTTTTCTTCGTCTATCCGATTTGAGGAGAAGAAGTTTGTTGGCGGGAGCTGTTTAGGGTCGCCCACAATAACAACGTTCTCGCCCCTTGCAATAGTGCCTGCGGCTTCGGCTGTGGGAAGCTGTGAAGCTTCGTCAAAGATAACAAGGTCGAATTTAGGGAACGAGGGGTCTATATACTGTGCAACTGATATTGGACTCATGAGCATACAAGGGCAGAGCTTGCGGAGAAGATTTGGTATCTTATCGAAAAGGCTTCTAAGTGACATCATTCTGCCGTTGCTCTTTATGGCACGTTTGAGTATGCCCATTTCAGAGGTGGAAGCGCAGGCTGAGCCTTGGGCAGGTATTTTTGCGGAAAGACGAGCCAAAAGCTCCTGTATAGTCAGGCGTGAGAATTTATCGAGAGTGTCTTTGAACTGTGTGATAAGGTCGTTTGCACTGTTACTGCTGAACTGGCTAAGACGTTTATCGCTGTTTATTATCATAAGTGCAAGCTGATAATTTAGCGTGCAGGAGAATGCTTTTTCTACGTTTTCGCTGTCAACATTGCCTGTGCGGTAGCTTTCGCTGACACCTGAAAGTCCGTTGTCGGAAAGCTCTTTGTCAACGCTGTTGAACTGGGCGGCGTATCTAAGCTTATCGGCGTTTTCGGCATAGGTATTAAGCTTTTCTGCGGATAAGCCGAGCCAGTCTGCGTTTGTTTCTAAGGCAGTCATATTGACTGAGAAGCTGTCCTCAAAGGCTGAAAGCTTTTCAAGGAACGAGGAGAGAGCCTGTCCTTCAGAAGTGCAGTTTGCTTTTCCGATAGTCTGAGCCATTTGTGCAGGGTCAGCACCCGCTTTCTGCTTAATGACATTCATAATGCTGTCGGTTTTTGAAACGGCTTTTTCAAGGACATTCCAATCGGTCTGCTCGTTCATGTAAATACCTGTGAGAAGCGCTGTTACATCTGACGGCAGGCTTCGCAGGAAGTCTTTCTTTTCGCTTATGGTGCAAAGCTTATCGAGAATTTCACCAAGGTTTGCTTTTGTAACGGAAGCAGGGTCTTTGGCATGGAGCTTTATTCCCTTTGTGAGCTTTCCAAGCTTCATGGCTTTTGGCAAAAACCAGCTTTGCTCTGCCTGCTTATAGAGCATTTTCGATTCTGACGCAGGAAGGTCAAAAATGCTTTTTTCAAAATGGCTGAGGATATCGGTGCAGAGAGCGGTATACTCTTTTCCTACGGCAAGAGTATCTTTGATCTTTTGCAGGGTGATATCATAGTGAGGTGCGCAGAGAAGTCCGTCAAGAAGTTCACCGTCAGCGGTGGAAGCTTTGTATATGTGGGAAAGCATTTTTACTGCTGTCTTGTCAAGGTCGCCTCTGTAGCTATAAGCCTGTGCGAGAGTTTGTGCGCACTGAGAGGAAGCGGTGGCTTTTTGGGCAAGGTCGGCGGCTTCAGTGTGGAACTTGTCACGCTGTTCCATAGAATATGATGTAATGCCGATGTCTTTAAGTGGGAAGTCGGCAAAGTCGCCTGTTTCGGCTATGGCTATGGAATATCTATGTACAAGGTCGCTGAAACGGTCGAGAGTTTCCTTTGCTATGTTTGTGAGAATATCTTTTGAAACTGATATTTTGCCTTTTTCGGATATGCTGCGCTCATAGGCTGATATAGCTTCATAAAGGGTCACACCACAGTTACGCTTTTCGTGAAGTGCGGTTATGGTATCGTTGAGCTGGGCTTTCTGAGCTTTGAGCCTTGCGGCTTCGGCTGAATACTCCTCGGGAGATTTTATTTTGCCCACTTCAAGGGCTTTGTCAAGCTCTGCAAGGACAGTGGTCTTGTTTGTTTTATTGGAGTGGAGTTCAAGGCAGAACGGGTCAAGCCCTAGGTTTGCAAGACGTTTCTGCACCACGTTGAGGGCTGCCATTTTTTCGGCAACGAACAGCACGCTTTTATCATTATAGAGTGCGTTTGCTATCATATTTGTGATGGTTTGAGATTTTCCTGTTCCCGGAGGGCCGTGGAGGACAAAGCTTTGTCCGTTTCCTGCTGCGGCAATGGCGGCAAGCTGTGAGGAGTCTGCGCTCATCGGCACTGCCATGTTTTCAAGGTCAAGGTCGGAATCTATATTCTCAGGGGTTATGCTTATATCCTCTGGGGCATAGGTGAGAGAACCAGCCATAAGGCTGGACACCACCTTGTTTTGGCTTATCTCCTCTGAGCGGTTGCGAAGGTCGTTCCACATTACGAACTGGCTGAACGAGAACAGACCGATAAAGGCATATTCCTCGATGTTCCAACGCTTTTTGCCCATGACCGCCTGACGGATAGTATTGAAAACAAGTGGCAGGTCAATGCCGTGTTCGTCAAGTGGGAGAGGGTCAAGACCTGTGATACTGATGCCGTGGTCTTGGCGGAGATATTCAAGAAGCGTGACGTTTATCTGAGTTTCTTCCTGTCTGCTCCTTATTATATAGCCTTTATTGCGTGTGTTGCGGACGATATCTATAGGGATAAGCACCAAAGGGGCATAGCGTGGCTTTTCGGAAAGGTCGCTTTCATACCAGCGGAGAAGTCCCAGAGCGAGGAAAAGGGTGTTGCTGCCGTTTTCCTCCATGCTCACCTTTGCGGAGCGGTAGAGGCTTTTAAGGGCGGAGTCAAGGTCAGTTTCGCTGAGGAAAGTTCTTATGCGGTTGTTTTTGAACTCGTTCTCGGCGATATTTGTCACAAGGTCCTTTTCGTTCTCGATAGCGAATATTTTTTCGTCACGAGTGGAAACTGTCCACTCGGTAGGTATTTCCATGATACGGAAGTCACTTCCGCTTGCAAGCTCGTCCTCAAGCTTTCCAAGGTCTGCGGTCATAAGCTGCATGGTGTTCTTTGTGACACGGAAGTTCAAAAGAGAATTTCGCAGGCTGAAATCAAGAAGCTTTCTTTCCCATATGCGCATTTTTGTGACGGGCTTATCGTTGCCCTCTGCCACTTTGCCAAGAAGCGAGCTGTTAAGCTCGGAGGGGGCGAGCATCTCTTTTGGCTTGTCGGATTCTTCTGCAAGCTGCAGACCTGAATAGGTTTGCTCGGGACGCAGCGGGATAGGTCTTATGCCACTTCCACGGGTGCGGATAATGTCTATGACGCATTGAAATTCCATGTTGCTTATATGGTCTTTGCCGTGTTTCATGGCATGGTCGAAACGCTCGACATCGTGAACGTTGCTGTCAACAAAGTCTGTACACTCCACAAGGAGCATTTCTTCGGCATTTTCTGCAATGCGCTTTTCAATGGCGGAAACATCGTCAACGCAACAATCTGCGAAAGTTTCGTTTTCAAGCCAACAGCCGCAGAATGCGTGACCTGTCATGAAAAACAGCAGAGGGTGAAGTCCCACCGCTTCAAGGCAGGCGGCATAAAGCACCGCAAGGTCAAGACAAGTGCCCATTTTTTGCTCCAAGACCTTATGCGGCAGGCGTATCCTCTGACCTATGACTTCATAGCTTGCAGGGGGATCGTTGTAGACTATTTTCTGCTGGACGAGGGCGGCAAAAATTGCTGCCATTTGAAGCTTCACGTTGTTTGGGTTGTTGGTCTGATAGCCTGTGAAAGAGGGGTCGCCTTTCCACTTTTTCAGGAACGTGGAAGCGTCATGAATAACTGGGGAGAGCGCAGGGTGATTTGGCGTAACAAATGCGGCTATCATCTCAGGCATTATGTTCAAACCGCTCCACTGATCGCAGGCGAGAAGCTCTATAGTGTTCTGATAGGTGAAGATATTTTCACCCTTTTGAAGCACCTCAATGGTGATATTGCCCACCATTTTTTCTGTAAGAGAGAAAAGAAGATCTGTGTTGGTAGATATCTTCACGGGGGATATCTCGGCAGAACTTTTTGCGGGGATAGAGCCGATATAATATGTAAATTCCTTTGCAAACTCAGGCTCAAAGGTTATTTTAAGTCCGATATTCTCAAGTGCTTCCTCTGAGTTGTTATTTACTACAAGACTTCTTATAACAGGGACATAGTTTTGCTGCATGGCAAAGTTTATAGATGCGTTTATGTGTCCGCCGACAGTGACGATATTATCCACTTTTACCCCTCCGACAATAATTTTTTTAATAAGGAACACCGAACAAGAAGCGTGCGGTGCAGTCATATATACTCATTATAGCACAAATAAACACATTGTGCAATATTTTTCCTGAGGACATGATATGCTATATAAAAAGTAAACCCATTGTTCATAGTATCTTTATTGAATAGGTGGGAGGGTTGTGCTATAATACACTTTGAAATTCAATAGAAAATATGGAAAGGTGAAAGCTATGGAAAGAATACTTGATTGGAACAAATATCTTGATACTGCGGCGAAAATGGTTTCTGAGGGAATCGTTATGCTCAAAAATGAAAATAATGCTCTGCCACTTGATACAGACAAAGAGGTGGCTGTTTTCGGACGCATACAGTTTCATTATTATAAAAGCGGAACAGGCTCGGGAGGAATGGTGAACGTTACTAAGGTAGTGAACATTCTGGACGGGCTTATTGATAACGGTGTAAAGGTCAATGAGAAGCTTCTTGACACATACAGAAAATGGGACAAGGAAAACCCATTCGACTTAGGCGAGGGCTGGGGCGGAGAGCCGTGGTCGCAGAAAGAGATGCCACTTGACGAGGGGCTTGTCAAAGAAACTGCAAAAAGCTGTGAAACTGCCATTGTGATAATAGGCAGGACAGCAGGCGAGGAGCAGGACAACAGGCTGGAGGCAGGCTCTTATTTGCTAAGCGATGACGAGATAGCTATGCTCAAGGTGGTGAGGGAGAATTTCAAGAAGGTTGTTTTGCTTCTCAACGTGGGAAATATCATCGATATGACCGACATAAACAGAATTGCCCCTGACGCTGTGCTTTATGTATGGCAGGGGGGAATGACAGGCGGAAAGGGTACAGCGGACGTTTTGACAGGAAAGGTCAGCCCAAGCGGAAAGCTTCCTGACACTATCGCATACAAGGCGTCTGACTACCCTTCGGACGCTAATTTCGGCAGGGAGAAAAACAGGGATATTTACGCTGAGGATATTTATGTGGGATATCGCTATTTTGAGACTTTTGCTAAAGAAAAAGTGCTTTATCCGTTCGGATTTGGTCTTTCTTACACTGCGTTTGAGATAAAGACGGAAAAGGCTGAGATAACAGAGGGGGCTGTGAAGCTTTCTGTATCGGTGAAAAATATCGGTTCTTACAAGGGCAAAGAGGTAATAGAGGTCTACTGCGAAGCTCCGCAGGGAAGGCTCGGCAAGGCGGCGAGAGTGCTTTGCGGCTTTGAAAAGACTAAGGAGCTTGTACCACAGGAAGATCAGGTGGTTGAGATAGCAGTGGATATCGCAAAGCTTGCTTCTTATGACGATTCTGGTGTGACGGGCAACAAGTCATGCTATGTGCTTGAAGCAGGGGAATATAAATTCTATGTGGGCAGTGACGTGAGAAGTGCTGAATATGCTTGCAGTTTTGAGCAGGGCGAGGATTTTGTAACAGAAAGGCTCACTCAGGCGCTTGCTCCTGTGGAGAGCTTTGAGAGAATAAAGCCTGTTTGTAAGGGCGGAGCTTTCAGCATTGGCAGAGAGGCTGTGCCTGTATCTGAGGTAGACGAGAGTGCAAGGCGTTTGGAGAAGCTTCCGAAAGAGATCGCCTACACCGGTGACAAGGGCATAAAGCTTTGGGACGTTAAGAACGGCAAGAACACAATGGACGAATTTATTGCACAGCTTTCAGACTATGACCTTTCCTGCATTATAAGGGGCGAGGGCATGGGAAGCCCAAGGGTCACGGCTGGTACGGCTTCGGCGTTCGGAGGAGTGTCGGAAAATCTCAATGGCTTTGGCATACCTGCTGGCTGCTGTTCGGACGGTCCGTCGGGCATGAGGCTTGACTGCGGCACAAAGGCTTTCAGCCTGCCGAACGGCACTATGATAGCTTCTTCGTTCAACAAGGAGCTTACAAGTGAGCTTTTCACTTTTATGGGGCTTGAAATGGCGGCTAACAAGGTGGATTGTCTGCTTGGCCCCGGAATGAACATTCACAGACACCCTTTGAACGGCAGAAACTTTGAGTATTTCTCGGAAGATCCTTTTCTTACGGGCAAAATGGCGGCGGCTGAGTTAAAGGGCATGGCTGGTGCAGGGGTGACAGGTACGATAAAGCACTTCTGTGCGAACAACCGTGAGACAAACAGGCATTTTATCGACTCGGTGGTATCGGAAAGAGCACTTAGGGAGATATATCTAAAGGGTTTTGAGATAGCGGTAAAAGAGGGAGGAGCTTCCTCTGTTATGACCACATATGGCAGAGTAAACGGCTTGTGGACGGCAGGAAACTTTGACCTTAACACAGTGATACTTCGTGAGGAATGGGGCTTCAAGGGCTTCACCATGACGGACTGGTGGGCGAACATAAACGTTCGTGGAAAAGAGCCTGACAAGACGGATCTTGCAGCTATGGCTAGGGCGCAGAACGATGTTTACATGGTTTGTCCTGACGGAGAAAAGAATGACGATAACACGCTTGTTGCCCTTGAAAATGGCGGTATAGAGAGGTGTGAGCTTCAGAGAAATGCGGCGAACATATGCGGATTTCTTCTTCACACTAATGCTCTTAAGCGTGCGGAGGGTATAGGAGATACTGTCAAGGTGATAAACCGAGAGGACGAGGAGCAGGAGGACGACAAGCCTGTACAGTTTTACAAGGTAGACCGTGACATAACTCTTGACCTTAGTGATGTTGACACAAAGAAAGGCACTTCTTATAGCTTTGCTCTTGACCTGTCAAACTTCGGTATTTACAGGGTGATAGTTACGGCAAGCTCTACACAGAGTGAGCTTGCGCAGATACCTATGACGCTGTTCAGCATGGGTACTGCGGTGGGCACGTTCACGTTCAACGGCACTGGTGGCAAGGCTGTTTCAATGGAAAAGGAAACGCCTATGTTCTCACGCTTCACAACTTTCAGGATATACTTTGCACAGAATGGGCTTGACCTGCACAGTATCAGGTTTGAGTTGACGGACAAGGAACGTTGATTTAAGGCTGGCGTTATGTTTTGTGCAAGTGAATAAACAGCAAGATCGGTCAGTAGATCCCAAATGGGATCACTGGCCGATTTTTTTGTGGTATTTGTGGGTGATCTGGGCATGAAAAAAGGACTATCAAATGATAGTCCTGAAATTGTCTTGCTGATACCAAATGGATGCATATCTAAAACAATATAAATTATGACCATTCCGATTAAAAATTATTCCTCCCGGTCAATATTCATTGAACTCATCGATCATTCTGCGATATTCTTTTTCCTCACAATCCACATAATCTTTAGCAAACTGTTCAACCTCAGATATACTGTTTTCCAGCAGTTCAAAATTCACCGCAGCCGAAAAAACATCAATTTCAAGCTTTTCGGACTTATCTGCAAAGACTTCAACTGTAAACCCGTTACAGCGAACATCATTACCGTCCTTATCCTCCCGATGCAGATCAGTATCGGGAGATATTTTCACATAAAAACCATTGTATTTCATTCAACCACTCTCCTTAAAATCTCATCTGCATATCATCGTCAAGGTCGTAATCATCATCAAAATCCTCATCGAATTCATCATTCACGTAATACTCAAGCTG